>CAZIZA010000404.1:0-2678 GCA_964543555.1 uncultured Pseudomonas sp. | reverse complement strand
CGCCACGGCTTCGAGAAGAGGTACGGGACGGGTCATCGATACCTGGCAGGGTTAAAGTCGACGGTACTCCGGCCGCTATACTGAAGCGGGCCGGAAGTGCGCTGCGCAACGGGGCCGCATTATACATGTCGCGTCACCGCCCTCGCAGTCGGCATTTTCGACAGGGTGTTAATCTGTTTCAGCTAAATCAGCTGTAGGGTGTACTCACCAAGCAGTACATCATCCAGTACATGAGAGCCCATGAGCGAAATCAGCAGCCCACGCCCGCTACCTCCCTCTGCCTCCTCGGTGATTCGCAACACCGCAAACGCAGCAGATCTGGCCGTACGCCTTTTGCAGCCGCTGGAAGGCATGCTGGCTGCCGGTGAGAGTGCCAAAGCCGAGGTCGTGGCGATTCGCGAGCAGGCACAAAGCTTCCAGTTATTGCTGAAACTGACGCTTGCAGGCGGCAAACAGACCACACTGCAGGCAGAAAGCCCCAGGCCGCTGGCGCAGGGCAGCGCGCTGGTGGTCACTGCACTGTCAGACACGCGTCTGGCGCTGGCCCTGCAGGTCGCTGGCGACAAGCCGCTGACCAGCTTCGACCTGCAACAACTGCCACCTGGCACCCTGGTCCAGGGCAAAGTCGTCAGCCGTGACGCTTTGCCGCCGCAAGGCGCGCAGACGGTCTATCGCCTGGTGGTGAATCTGCTCAACACGCCGCTCGCCGGCAAACAGATGGCGCTCGACAGCCCGCTCGCCTTGCCGCTCGGCAGCCTGCTCAGCGCTCAGGTTCAAGGCAGCCAGAGCCTCGCTTTCCTGCCGCTCAGTGGCCGCCTCGATCAACTGGTGCTGGGTCAGCAGCTTGCCGCACAGCAGAACCGCCAGGCTTCGCTGGAAAGTTTGTTCAAGGGCCTGCAGAACCTGAGTGGCGGCGATGCGGCGCTGCGGGGCAGCATCGACAAACTGCTCGGTGCATTGCCCGACAGCACCCAGCTCAGCACTGCCAAGGGCCTGGCACAGGCACTGGAAAACAGCGGCGTGCTGCTCGAAGCCAAGCTGTTGCAGGGTCAGGGCAGCGCCTTGCCGCAAGACCTGAAAGCCAATCTGCTGAGACTGATCGCTCAATTGATGCCGCAGCTGCCTGGTGGCAGCGCTACCCTCGCCGGCCTGCAGAATGCGCTCAACCAGAATCTGCCCAACCTCGCCCGACAACTGCTCGGCGTCAACGCGGCCGGCACGTCTCGTCAGCAGGCGCTGACCTTTCCCCTGCCCTCACGCCTGCTGCAGAACATGGAGGGCGAGGCCGACCTGGAAACCCTGCTGAAACTCGCTGCAGCAGCCGTTTCACGACTGCAGACCCACCAGTTGTCGAGCCTGGCGCAAACCCAGGTGGATGCCAACGGCAATCTGCTGACCACATGGCAGCTAGAGCTGCCCATGCGCCATCAGCAGGAAGTGATTCCCCTGCAAGTCAAATTGCAGCGCGAAGACAGCGGCAAGCCAGAGAAAACGGAACAGAAGGAAACGCTATGGCGCGTGGAGCTGGCCTTCGAACTCGATCATCTCGGCCCCCTGCAGGTACGCGCCCAACTGCTACGTGGCAGTCTGTCCAGCCAACTGTGGGCCGAGCGTGCCGAGACCACCCACCTGATCAATGCCGAACTGGGCCACCTGCGTGAACGCCTGCAGGCTGCCGGGCTGGAAGTCGGCGAGCTGGCCTGCAGCCAGGGCATGCCACCGCAGGGACCGAAGACTTCACTGGAGCAACGCTGGGTGGATGAAACCGCATGAGCCGCAAATCGCAGCCCGAAGCCCGCCAGGCCATTGCCCTCAACTACGATGGTCAAAGCGCACCGGTACTCAGTGCCAAGGGGGACGACGAACTGGCCGAGGCTATCCTCGCCATCGCTCGCGAATACGAAGTGCCGATCTATGAGAACGCCGAACTGGTGCGTCTGTTGGCACGCCTGGAGTTGGGCGACGCGATTCCCGAAGCACTGTACCGCTGCATCGCCGAAATCATCGCCTTCGCCTGGTACCTACAGGGCAAGAGCCCGCCCGGCTTCGAAGCTGACGCAGAACGCGACGTGACTCCACCACTGCCCTTGCTCAAGGGGCCGGCGAACTGAAAGCCAGCCACCAGACCGGACAAGTTGCCAACAGCCATCAGCGGTTTTGGTAGACAGACAGCCAGGAGCACGCGCCAACGATGCGCTCAAGCGCAGAGCGTTATTGCGTCTGGCCCGCCTTGGGCTTGTGCAGGCGACTGATCAGCTCGGCCTCGGCCTTGCTCAGGCCACAGGATTGGGTCAGGTCATCGACGCTGGCGCCCATGCCCACCAGACGAGCAGCCTGAGTGAAAGACAGACTGCTGGGGTCACGCTGTTCTATCTGGCTGACCTTGTCCGGCAGTGGCGCCACTATGCGGCGCAGCTCATGCAGCTCTTCGCCCATACGAATGCTGCCAGTCAGGTAGGCGTCGAGGCGCTTGCTCAGCTCCCTGATCCGCGCATCGCGCGCGGCATCACGCTTGGCCTGCTCAGCCAGCAGACGCTGCTGGTTGCGGTACAGGCCTTTGCAGACGATGCCCAAAGCCACGCATAGCAGCGCCACGAAGGCTAGGGCCGCGGCAAGCATGGCAAATTCGGACATGGCTCAGATGCTCTCCAGCTCCGACCACTCTTCCTCGGACATCA
>CAZIZA010000403.1:1444-2690 GCA_964543555.1 uncultured Pseudomonas sp. | reverse complement strand
ACCAGCAGTTCTGCTCGACGCGTCTTGATCTGCTCCTGCAGGGTGCGCAGGATGCCGCCTTGCAGCACTTCATGGCTCAGCTTCGGGCCGTCCGCTGGAAGTTTCTGTGCTTCGTCGAGCAGTAGCTGATCGATCAGGCCTTGCTGGGTCTGCAGTTGTAGTTCGACCTGCTGTGGCGTGCCCTTGTCCGGTTCGAATACATGCAGGGCGTGCAATTCAGCATGGGCAGGCAGCAACTGATAGGCCTGACCGAGTGCGCTGCAGGCGCACAGGGAAAAATCGATGGCAGCCAGCGCCCGCTGGTAGGGCTGAGCGTCGTTGCGTGCGACCAGCAGCAGCGGCACCGTGCAGCGTCGGGCGATACGGTCGAGGCTGGTGCCGGAGAAAAAGTCATGGCGCTGGTGGTGCCCGCCCAGCACAAGAAGATCGCAGCCGCTGTCCTGAACCTGTTGCAGGACGACCTCTGACGGTTTGCCGCTGAGCATGCGCAGTTCGGTGCCGGGCGGAGCGTATTGGGTCAGGCTACGGTCCAGTGCCTGGCGCGCTTTCTCATGCTGGTCGCTACTCTGGCTCGGGTCGAGTACATGCAGGATGGTCAGGCGGGCGTTGTGCTGCCGGGCCAACTGGGTGGCGCGGCACAGTGCCATGTCTGCAGTGTCGCGCAGGTCATGGGCGATGAGGATGTGCTTGAACATGGTGACGGCTCTCCTGCCGATACCCCTCGGCAATTTTATTGTGCCTGTTCTGATAGCCGCTCTTTTGATCTATGGCAAGGTCAGGGACTGTTACCGAGTGCGAATGCAGGCAGCGGCGTCATTCAGCGTAAACGCAATTGGTAGTGGCCGCGACTTTCTGCGACCACTTCGCCGCTGCCGTCGGTCAGTTGCAACTCCAGCAGGTACTCGGCCTTACCCTGCTGGCTGGCTTGTTCTTCCAGGCTGGCGATTGCTTCAGGCGAAAGGCGCGCCTCGACCTGGATATCGCCCGTGGCCGGGCGACGAAAACGCAGGTTCATTTCCTTGATGATGGGATAGAAGCGCTGGGCGTCGAAGCTGGTCAGAAACAGCGCGCCGCCGGGTATTTCCGCCAGGGTGAAGAGGGCGCCGGCGTACATGCTGCCGATATGATTCTGGTTGCCTTGCAGGGGCATGCGCAGGCGCACGAAACCTGGTTCCAGCACCTCGGCCCTGAGGCCGCTGCGTTTGACGAAGGCGATCTGTTCTTCGGTGAGTTGGCGGGCGATTTC
>CAZIZA010000403.1:0-1344 GCA_964543555.1 uncultured Pseudomonas sp. | reverse complement strand
GCGAAGGCCTGGCAGGGGCCGCACCAACTGGCCCAGACATCCACCAGCAATGGCAGGTCGCCCTTCAACTGACTGGCGAAGTTGGCTTGGGTCAGGGTAATCGGTGCAGCGGGCAGCACTTCACTCTTGCAGCGGCCGCAGCGCGGGGCGTCGTTCAGGCGCTCGGCAGGAATACGGTTGAGCCCGTTGCAGTGCGGGCAGGGAATCAGCAGCGGATCGGACATGAGGCGAGGCTCCATGGGGCATGTGCATTAAATGGAGCCAGCGCCTGCGGATATCAAGTCAGAGCGGGGTCAGCGGGAAGAACCAGGGGATGACCACTGTCGCGACGCCCCACAGCAGCAGGTTCAGCGGAATACCGATCTTCATGAAGTCGGTGAAGCGGTAGCCACCCGCGTTGTAGACGAAGGTGTTGGTCTGGTAGCCGATGGGCGTGGCGAAGCTGGCGCTGGCGGCGAACATCACCGCGACCACGAAGGCGCGTGGGTCGACGCCCAGATGTTGAGCCATGCCAATGGCGATGGGGGTCACCAGCACGGCCACTGCATTGTTCGACAACACCTCGGTGAGGATGGAGGTGAATAGGTAGATGAAACTCAGCATCAGCAGCGGTCCGGCCCAGGGCAACCAGCCCATGACGTTCTCCACCATGAGTTTGACCAGACCCACCTTGTCCATGGCGATGCTGATGGCCAGCATGCCGAAGATCAGGCTGAGGATCTTCCAGTCCACCGCCTTGTAGGCGTCTTCCACATCCAGGCAGCGGGTGGCCAGTACGGTCACGGCGCCGATGATCGCCAGCCCTTCGATAGGCATCACACCGAAGGCCGCCAGCAGCATCACCGCGAGGGTCGAGATGATCGCGATGGGCGCCTTGTCGCGGCGGAAGGCACGCTCCTGCACGGCGTTGAGGCTGATCAGTTCGCCGTTGTCGGCGAAACGTTTGATCTGCGCCGGTGTGCCTTCGACCAACATCACGTCGCCGAACTGCAGCTCGAAATCATCCAGGTTGCCCTGCACGTTCTCGTCCTGGCGGTGCACGGCGAGCACGGCGATGCCGTAACGTGCGGTGAGGTCGAGATCGCGCATTGGACGGTGGCTGTAGCGCGAGTTACGCCCGACGATGGCCTCGGCAAGGATCACGTCGTGGCTGCTGATAGTCTCGAAGGCGTCACCACGGTTGAAGCTCAGGTGGCCGCTCTCGCGCAGCTCCACCACATCCTTGACCTGGCCATGCAGCACCAGGCGGTCGCCACTGGCGAGCAGGGTTTCAGCGCCGGGTGCGGTCAGCTCCTGCTCTTCACGGAACAGCTTGAGCACCTGCAGGCCGCTGCCGCCATTGAG
>CAZIZA010000402.1:0-2716 GCA_964543555.1 uncultured Pseudomonas sp. | reverse complement strand
CCCGCGTGTTCAACCAGGACGGCAAGCAAGTGGTCGACGGCGAAGCCGAAGTGCTGGCCCCGAGCACCGAGCAGACCGTGACCATGCCGCCGATGCCGCAGGTCACCGTGAACTAAGACGCTGCAAGCTGGTGCGCGGCGGCAGCGTCACGCACCACCTTTGTTCTACACTCACAAAAATTGAACGACCTGGCGCTGCATTCGTGCACTTATTTGTGCATCTTGCACAACTCCTCTTGATCACCTCGCCAAGCAGCGTGCTGCGCTGGTTTCTGGCACGTCCCCTGCTATCGCCAAGGCTTCACACCCTTACCGGAGCCAGGTCCATGAGCAACGCCACCCCCGATAGCGATTACCCTCTGAGCGAGGTACCCAACGGCGCTCGCAAGGGGCTGTTCTCCACCGCCATCCTGTTGTTCGGTTTCACCTTCTTCACCGCCACCATGTTCGCTGGCGGCAAGATCGGCATGGCCTTCGACTTCACCACCCTGCTCTGGGCTGCGGTGATCGGTAACCTGCTGCTCGGCTTGTACGCCGCCGTACTAGGCCTGATCGCCTGTCGCAGCGGGCTGAATTCGGTGCTGATGGGCCGTTTCTGCTTCGGCGAGGTGGGCAGCAAGCTGTCCGACATGCTCCTGGGCTTCACCCAGATCGGCTGGTACGCCTGGGGCACGGCGACCATCGCCATCGTCCTGGTGAAGATTCTTGGCCTGCCCGAAGGCCTTACCATTCCGCTGATGGTGCTGTTCGGCTTCGGTTTCTGCCTCACCGCCTTCGTCGGCTACAGGGGCCTGGATCTGCTCTCACGCGTCGCCGTGCCGGCCATGCTGGTGCTGCTGGTGGCTTCGCTGTGGATCGCCACCCGTGATATCGGCGGCCTGGCCGGCATGCTGGCAGTCGAGCCCAAGGAGAGCATGAGCCTGAGCGTGGCCATCACCTTGGTGTTCGGCACCTTCGTCAGCGGCGCCACCCAGGCCACCAACTGGACACGTTTCGCCAAGAGCGGCCGCGTCGCGGTGCTGGCCAGCCTGTTCGGTTTCTTCATCGGCAACGGCCTGATGATCGTCGCCGGGGCCTATGGCGCCATCGTCTATCAGCAGCCGGACGTGGTCGAAGTTCTGGTGCTGCAAGGGCTGTCCATGGCTGCCGTGATCATGCTGTTCCTCAACCTGTGGACCACCCAGGACAACACCATCTACAACTTCGCTGCAGCCGGCTGCAACCTGCTGCGCACCGGCAAGCGCAAGACCGTGACCCTGGCCGGCGCAGCCATCGGCACCTTGCTGGCTATCGGAGGCATGTACGAAATGCTGATTCCCTTCCTGATCCTGCTCGGCTCGGTCATCCCGCCGATTGGCGGCGTGATCATGGCCGACTTCTTCTACGGCCACCGCGCGCGCTACCCGAAACTGGCCGATGTGCGCCTGCCCGCATTCAACTGGGTCGGCCTGGGCGCCTACCTGATCGGTGCGCTGAGCGCCTACTTCTCGCCCTGGATCGCGCCGCTGGTCGGTATCGCCGTGGCTGCTCTGGCCTACGTTGTGCTGTTCGAGGCGAACAAGGCCCTGGCTGGCCGCCAGCAGGTCGCTGGCGCGTGAGCCTGACCGTCGCCGACGTACTCGCCCTGCCCGACCTGGCCAGCATGCAGCTGCGTGCCGGCCAGGCCGGACGCGACAATGCCGTGCGCTGGCCCTACGTGGCCGAAAACGAAGGCATCGTCGATTGGGTGATGGGCGGCGAGCTGATCTTCGTCACCGGCATCAACCACCCACGTGACGAAGCCAACCTGCTGCGCCTGGTGCGCGAAGGCCACGAGCGAGTGGTCGCCGGCATGGTCATCCTCACCGGCGCGGAGTTCATACAGGCCATCCCGCCCAGCGTCATCGCCGAGGCCGAGCGCCTGAATCTGCCGCTGATCGAACAGCCCTACGCGCTGAAGATGGTGGTGGTCACCCAGGCCATCGGCACCGCGCTGGTTCACGCACAGCAACTCGGCCGCTCGCGCCAGCACGTGCTAGAGCAGGTGCTCGACGGTGACTACCAATCACTCGACGTGCTGCTGCAACGCGGCGACAGCCTCGGCCTGGCATTACACATGCCGCGTCAGGTAGCGCTGCTGCGCCTCGATGGCAGCGAGCAACTGTTCGGTGACCTGCCAGATGAAGACGCCGAACGTCAGCTACAGACTCGCCAACAACTGCTGCAACGGCGCCTGGAAAAGAGCCTCGGCGAGCTCGGTGACGCACTGCCGCTTGTCAGCCAAGGCCGTCACTGGATCGCTCTGCTGCCCTGCCCCGATGCCCACGCCGAAACACGTAACCGCCAGGCGATGACCGTGCTGCTCGACGAACTGCGCCCGCTGCTCGGCCCGCTGCGGCTGTTTCTCGGCCTGGGTAGCGCCGGCTGCGATGCACCTCGTTTCGCCCAGGGCCTGGGTGAAGCACGCCAGGCCTTGAGCGTGGCGCAGCGTTTTCCCGAGCGCCTGGGCCTGTGCAGTTTCAATGAATTGGGCGTGCTGGAACTGCTCGGCGCAATCCGCGACCGCAGCCTGCTCGATCGCTTCGTCGAGCGCGTGGTCGGCCCGCTGATCGGCGACGACTCGCGTCACCAGCCGGTGCTGATGCCGACCCTGGAAGCCTGGTTCCAGGAAAACGGCAACCTAGCCCTGGCCGCGCAACGCCTGAACGTTCACCGCAACACCCTGAGCTACCGTCTAC
>CAZIZA010000401.1:0-2718 GCA_964543555.1 uncultured Pseudomonas sp. | reverse complement strand
TGCGGGCCGGAGGAGGGCAGGGCGATCAGCGCGTCGCCGGTGACGACCTTGGAGCCGTCGATGATTTCGCTCTTCTCCACCACGCCGACGCAGAAGCCGGCCAGGTCGTAGTCTTCGCCTTCGTACATGCCCGGCATTTCGGCGGTTTCACCACCGACCAGGGAGCAGCCGGCCAGTTCGCAACCAGCGCCGATGCCGGTGACCACGGTGGCGGCCACATCGACGTTGAGCTTGCCGGTGGCGTAGTAGTCGAGGAAGAACAGCGGCTCTGCGCCGCAGACCACCAGGTCGTTGACGCACATGGCGACCAGATCCTGGCCGATGCTGTCATGCTTGTTCAGGTTCAGTGCCAGGCGCAGCTTGGTGCCGACACCGTCGGTGCCGGACACCAGCACCGGTTGCTTGTAGCCGGCCGGGATCTCGCACAGGGCGCCGAAGCCGCCCAGGCCACCCATGACTTCCGGACGCGCAGTGCGCTTGGCGACGCCTTTGATGCGTTCGACCAGGGCTTCACCGGCATCGATGTCGACGCCAGCGTCCTTGTAGCTGATGGAGGGTTGCTTGCTCATAGATCCGGGCCTTTGAATGGGGAGTTCGTGTAGGCGCCGACGTGGCGCAGGCTCATCCAGGGAGCCTGGCGCGCGTACCGGCTGGCGAAGGCGCGCGATTTTATCAGGCTTGCCCGGTAGCGGCCACTCGCGCGCATGCGCTTCGTCGCTGGCACGGGCTCTGGTTGCCGGGGCGGGGGCGGCTGTTTAAGGTATACGCCTTTGCGCACACTGCCATTCCTTCGCGAGAGCCCGCCCCCATGCGTCTGTCTGTCCGCCTGTTGTTCTTCTGTCTGTCGCTGCTGAGCCTGTCGGTATTGGCAGCGCCGGTTGCCGGTCTGTACCAGGTGCGTGAGCCTGTGGCTGACCAGCAGCCAGAAAGTCGCGATGCCGCCATGCAGAAAGCCCTGCAGACCCTGGTGCTGCGCCTGACCGGTGACGCCAAGGCGCTGCAAAATCCGGCGCTGGAAGGCCTGCGCAAGGATCCGCAGCAGATCGTCAGTCAGTTTGGTTTTGAGGGCGATGCGTTACTCATCGAATTCGACCCGGCCAGTACCGATCAGCAACTTCGCCAGGCTGGCCTGGCCCTGTGGGGGGGCAATCGACCGGCGATTCTCACCTGGTGGCTCAATGAGGCACCGGAAGGCAGCCAATTGGTCGGCGAGAGTCAGGGTGCGTCCGCGCTGCTGCGCGATGCCGCGCAACATCGTGGCCTGCCGCTGCGTCTGCCGTTGGCCGACCTGAGCGAGCAGGCGCTGGGCACTGCCGATGTGCTGCTGTCCAACGATCCGCAAGCATTGCGCCAGGCCTCCGAGCGCTACGGCGCCGATGCTTTGCTGGCGGTGCGGGCAGCCGAAAGCGGTGGCACCTGGCAGGCGACCTGGCGCCTGTGGCTGGGCGCCGAGCGGGAGCAGGGCAAGGCTGAGGGCGCCGATCAGGCTGCGCTGGCCGATGCCGTGCTGCTGGCTGTGGCCGAGCGACTGGCGCCGCGGTTCGTCGTCAAGCCCGGCGCCGCGCAGAGTCTGACGCTGGTCATCGAGGGCGCTGACCTAGGGCGTTTCGCGGCGCTGGAGCGCTTGCTCGAACCCTTCGCCGCGCGTTTGCAGGAGATCGACGGCCAGCGTCTGGTCTATCAGGTCAGCGCCAGCCCGGAACAGCTGCGCGCGCAACTGGCACTGGGGCAACTGCAGGAAGTCAGTGAGCCGCTCGATGCCGCTGCAGTGGTAGAGAATCCGCAGGCTGGTATCCCTGAGGCTCCGCAGGTGAAGCCGCGCACCGATCAGCTGCGCTTTCGCTGGTAAGCTTGCCGGCGGATAAGTTACAGCCCAGTTACGCGGCGCCTTCCTGGCGCCGTTGCGCATCGAGGACGCGAGCATGAACGATTCCACCCGTTGGCTATGGATTGCAGGGCTGTTTCTGCTCGGCTGGTTGCTGTACCTGCTACACCCGATTCTTTCCCCCTTCCTGATAGGCATTCTGCTGGCCTACCTGGGTGACCCGCTGGTGGACCGCCTCGAGCGGCACCGCCTGTCACGTACCGGTGGCGTTGTGGTGGTTTTCACGCTGTTTGCGCTGCTGCTGCTGATACTCGTATTGGTGCTGGTGCCCATGTTGGGGCGGCAACTGGTGCGTTTGTATCAACTGGCGCCGGAGATGATCGACTGGCTGCAGGGTACGGCTCTGCCCTGGTCACAATCGCATCTGGGCTTGCAGGACGATCTGCTGCAGGTCGACCAGCTCAAGCAGGTCTTTACCGACAACATTGGCAAGACCACCGATGTACTCAAGGCGGTGCTGGCTCAGGCGACATCCTCGGGGTTGGCGCTGCTGGCCTGGCTGGGCAACCTGCTGCTGATTCCGGTGGTGAGCTTCTACCTGATGCGTGACTGGGATGTGCTGGTCGAGCGAGTGCGGCGCCTGCTGCCTCGTCAACGCGAGGGGTTGGTGGTCAAACTGGCGGGTGAATGCCATGAGGTGCTCGGTGCTTTCCTGCGGGGCCAATTGCTGGTGATGCTGGCGCTGAGCATCATTTATGCCTCGGGCCTGATGCTGGTGGGGCTGGAGCTGGGATTACTGATCGGCGTGCTGGCGGGCTTGGCGAGTATCGTGCCGTATATGGGCTTTATCGTCGGTATCGGTGCGGCGTTGACTGCTGCCCTGTTCCAGTTCG
>CAZIZA010000400.1:0-2739 GCA_964543555.1 uncultured Pseudomonas sp. | reverse complement strand
CGACGCAGCCATGGGTAATCACCACCTCGGACGGGTCGACCACCACGCCGGCATCACGCATGCGGATCGCCACCTGACGACGCAACGGCTCGAAACCGGGGCTGAACATATAGCTGAAGGCGCGCGGACTGTGAAATCGCGTGACCTTGGCCAGTTGCTGATGCAACGCCCGCACCGGCAGATAGTCGACATGCGGCACTGCGGCGCCCAAGGGGAATACGCCCTCGCGGCGCGACTCGGTCAGCACCTGATTGATGATGCTGGCGCGAGTCACCAGGCCCGGCCGCTCCACCTTGGCGATATCCGGCGTCGGCGCGGTCAGTGCAGGCGTCTGGTGTACGTAGAACCCCGACTGCGGCCGCGCACGGATCAACCCCTGATCCTCGAGATTGGCGTACGCCTGCAACACGGTTGCGTGGCTGACATTGAGCTGGGCGCTCATCTTGCGCACCGAGGGTACGCGCTCACCAGGCTGATAGACACCACGACGAATATCTTCGGCCAACTGCTGGGCGATACGTTGATAGAGCAGCAGATTGGTCATGGCGATATCCTCCTGGGTACTGGAACATAACAGTAACCTATTGCCACACAATTGTACCGGCACAGATGCAGCCTGTTTTGCTGATACGGCCAGGTATGCGGGCGGCGCGCCGAGTCGTCGCTATCTTCAAAGCATAAAAAACCCCGGACGCACCGGGGTTTTCAGATTCTGTATCAGCGACTCACCGTTCTGCGCCCAGCTGACCGCGCTCGTCGGAGAAGACAATCTCCACCCGTCTGTTCTGCGCTCGACCACGTGCCGAAGCGTTCTCCGCGAGAGGAAAGTCCACGCCGTAACCCACGACCTGAATACGCTTGGGATCTACGCCCAAGTCGACCAGCAGATCGGCCACAGCCTGAGCACGGGCCCGCGACAACTCAAGGTTCTCTGCCGCATCGCCCGTGTTGTCGGTGTAACCCTCGATACGCACGCGGCGCTGCGGATTGATCTGCAGGAACTGCACCAGCTTGAGTACGGTACGGTTGGCTGCTGGTTGCAGATCGGCACGACCGGTATCGAACAGCATGTCGCCCAGGGTCATCACCAAACCGCGCTCGGTCTCGTTGGTAGCGAGGCTGACCATCTGCTCTTCCAGCCAGCCGTTGTGCTGCTGCACACTCGCCAGCTTGGCTTCTCTCAGAGTCAACTGCAGACGCTGACGTTCCAGCTCCAGCTTCGCGGCACGCTCCTGGTTGAGGCTGATATCGCTGTGCTGGCGGGCGATTTCGGCATAACGCTGACTGAGGTAGGCATAGTGACGCACATCATCTCCGCTACCCCAGTAACTGGAAAGACGCTCTGCACGGGCCAGTGATTCCCCTGCGCGAATCACATCCTTGGGGGCGGCGCGCAGAACACCGGGATCTTCCTTGACCGACTGGAAGCTGATACGCGCTTCTTCCAGCGCTTGCTCGGTGGCCAACTGATTCGACGCACAACCAGCCAACAGCGTACCGACCACAATCAAGCCACCCAGATGAGCGAAAATCTTCATCACAGGGCCCTCAATTGTTGACGCAAACGGCCGATGCGTTGATTGAGTTCATTCAGTTGTTCACGTCCTTTATCGTTGAGGTATTCGGCCTCAGCCAGGCGCGCATCCAGTTCAGCCTGCTCGGCAAGCAGGCGTGCCTGCTTGCTTTCACCGTCCTGCATGGCTGCCTGGGCCTGAGCGAATTTGTCTTCAGCCCGCTGCAATGACGCAGATTGCTCGCTGACAACACCCAGGGACTGAGTCTGCGCCAGCGCTTGCTCTGTCAGTCGCAACTGCTCGTTGGGCGCAGGATCACTGGCGCAAGCCGTCAGGCCCAGCACCAGCAGCAAGGGGAAGGTTCGATTGATCACGAAAAAATCCTACTGAGTGACGTCGCCAACCGGATCAGGTTGCATCTGTTGTGCCTTCCAAAGCTCAAGATTGCTTTGTAGGTACTGTTCAGGCAGGCCGGAGGAAACCATTTCTGTCATTTTCCGCGCCAGCTGACCGCGTAGCCAGGGCTCGTTGCATGCGGAATTGTGCGACAGGGTTAGGTAGAGGCCTTCACTGGAAATCGGCGGATCCAGCACCTCCAGATCATCGTCCATACCCAGCGTCTCGGCGAGCGCGAGGCCGGGGTAGCGCTCGTAGAGCACATAGTCGGTGCGGCCGAGCAGCAGCTTCTGGAAAGCCTGAGTCAGGCTGGAGACGCCCTCGAGCGTCAGGCTCTGCTTGGCGAAGGCATCGAACTGCTGGCCGAAACTGTTGCCCACCAGGGTGTCGCCAGTATGCCCCTGCAAGTCGATCCAGCTGCCATAGGGAAATGCTTCGCCCTTGCGCACCCACACTACACTGGGCGTATGGAAGATAGCCGGATGCACGTAATCCATCTGCCCCAGGCGCGGCAAAGTGATAAACGCGCCTGCAATGAGATCGACGCGGCCGGTACGCACTTCGTCCTGCGCGCGCGACCAGGGCCCGGTGTAAATCACGTCGATCACCACGCCCAACTCTTTGCCCAGGTGCTTGAGCAAATCAGCATTGGCCCCAACCAGCTGATACGGATTTTGCGGGTCACGCCACAGGTAAGGTGGGTACTCGGGGTTGCCGGTTGCCACCAGACGTTCGCATTTACCGGCAGCCAGAGCAGCGGCAGGCATCAGGGCAAGGGCGCACCACAGCAACAGCAACTTAAACAGACAACGCTCAGGCATTGGCTACT
>CAZIZA010000399.1:0-2774 GCA_964543555.1 uncultured Pseudomonas sp. | reverse complement strand
ATCGCCAGTTGATGCTCTACGCCCCCGATGACCCGCGCCTCGACGACGACATCCGGCAGCGCCTGGGGGGGGCGCAGTTGCGTGATGGGCTGTTCGAGATGGAATAGTGATTTATTAAGTAACTCATTGAGAAAAAAGGAATATTTTCCTGTCATAGGTGGCTGTGTCGGGTACTTTTCTTTATCGTGCGCGGCCTTCGCGGCGGTGGCTTGCCCTAGCGCCTTGGCGCCGCCTTTATCCCTTCTATTCAGGACCTGTTCCATGCTCGATAGCACCCTCGTACAACTTGAAAATCTGGTCGCCGAACTGCTGCAGCAGAACCGCCAACTCATCAGCGACAACCAGCAGTTGCGTACTGACCTCAACAAGGCCAGCGAAGACAACGATGCCCTGCAACTGCAACTGCTGGAGCAGGAAGAGCAGCAGAACAGCGCCGTCGCTCGTCTGCAGGCGCTGGTACAGCGCGTCGGTGAAGGTCGCGCCGAGGCATGAGCCGCGAGGGCGTGCGCGTCCTGCACCTGTTCGGCCGTGATTACTCGATCAAGACGCCGGAAGCCGGCGCCGATCTGCTGCACCAGGCCATTACCCTGCTGCAGACCGAACTCGCCGACAACGAGCAGCGTTACCCCAAGGCTGCGGGGCAGGAGTTGTTGTTACTCAGTGCGCTCAATTTGATTGCCCGGCAGTTGGCGCAGGCATCGGCGGCCGATGTCGAGCTGCGCCTGCAGACGCTCACCCAGCTGATTGAGGCGCAGCTGCACAATCGCGGCTGAAGGCAGTTCCCCGAGGGCGGTCATGGTGGGTTGGAGCTTGGCTGTGCGAGGTTGCCCGAAGCACAGGGCCATGCCGGGGATGGCGGCTGTAACGTGGGCCAGGCGGTGCCGCACAGCGCGGCCCCATCGACGCCTCCCCCAGCGCGACAAATAAAGGTGGCGTCAGCAGTTCTTGACACCGTTTGCGGCGGCCCTAAGCGTGGCCCGGGGGCGACAGACCACAAAAAAAGGGATGGCCGAAGCCATCCCTGAAGGTTGAGGCTGGTGAAGGCCTCCTATGAAAGCGTTTGCTCAGGCAGCGTTGTCGCTGTTGTAGATCTCGCGATCCAGCTCCTTCTCGCTGCTGCCCACCAGGGTGGTGGTCATCAGGTCGCCGGCGACGTTCACCGTGGTGCGGGCCATGTCGAGGATGCGGTCGATACCGGCGATCAGCGCCACGCCTTCCAGCGGCAGGCCGACCGAGGTCAGCACCAGGCCAAGCATGATCAGGCCGGCGCCGGGCACACCGGCAGTGCCAATCGAAGCCAGGGTGGCGGTGAGGATGATCATCAGGTACTGGCCGGCATTCAGGTCGATGCCGAAGGCCTGAGCGATGAACAGCGCCAGCACGCCCTGGTAGATGGCGGTGCCGTCCATGTTGATGGTGGCGCCCACCGGCAACACGAAGCCGGCCACGCCCTGCGACACGCCGAGGTTCTTGCGCGCGCACTCGATGGACACCGGCAAGGTGCCGGAGCTGCTCGAGGTACTGAAGGCCACTGCCAGCGCCGGAGCGATACCACGGAAGAAGCGCAGCGGGCTGAGGCGTGCCAGGCCGCCGATCAGGCCGCCGTAGACCAGCAGCAGATGAGCGATGCTGGCCAGGTAGATCACCCCGATCACACCAGCCAGCGGCAGCAGCACTTCGATGCCGTGGGAGGCGACCACACCGGCGATCAGCGCAAACACGCCGATGGGGGCGAAGCGCATCACCAGGTCGGTGAGCTTGTAGAACACCTCGGCCAGGCTGTCGAAGAGACGCACCACCGGCGCAGCTTTTTCGCCGACCAGGTTCATGCTCACGCCCAGGGCGATGGCGAAGACGATGATCTGCAGGATGTTGCCTTCAGCGAAGGCGGTCACCGGGTTGGTCGGCACCAGACCGACCAGGATCTGTACCAGCGAGGGTGCCTGCTTGGCCTCCTCGCTGCCGCTGGCAACCATGTTCATGCCTTCACCGGGACTGAACAGGGTGCCGAATGCCAGGCCGATGCTCACGGCGAAGGCGGTGGTAATCAGGTAGATGGAGATGGTCTTGACGCTGATACGACCAAGTTTGGCGCTATCGCTCATGGCGGTGATGCCCGCCACCAGGGAAACGAACACCAGTGGCACGATCAGCATCTTGATCGCATTGAGGAACAGCGCGCCGACCGGCGCCAGCCCCTGTGCGAGGCTCTTGAACAGCATGCCGACGACCACGCCAAGCACCAGGCCGACGAGAATCTGCTGCCACAATGGCACGCGCGCAAGGAAAGAAGTGGTGTTGCTCTGACTCATGTTGGTTATCACCCGAATTGTCGTTGTTGTGGGGCCGTCTGCGCGGCCTTCAGCGGTGCCGCCCCATGAACAGGTTCGGGGGCGGAAATGAGTGCGCCGCCCAAGGGGGCGGCGCGTGTCATCCGATCAATCAGCCCTGCAGCGGAACCAGGCGCGGGGCGATCATGTTCTCGGGGCGCAGGATGTCGGCCAGCGTGGCCTCGTCCAGCAGCTGCTCCTCGCGCACCAGCTCCAGCACGCCGCGCCCGCTTTCCAGAGCGACCTTGGCGATGCGGGTGGCGTTCTCGTAGCCGATGTAGGGGTTCAGCGCGGTGATCAGACCGATGGAGTTTTCCATCAGTTCACGGCAACGCGCCTCGTTGGCGGTTATGCCGTCGATGCACAGCTCGCGCAGCATATCCATGGCGCGGGTCAGCAGGCGGATCGAGTCGAAGATCTTGTAGGCGATCAGCGGCTCCATCA
>CAZIZA010000398.1:0-2777 GCA_964543555.1 uncultured Pseudomonas sp. | reverse complement strand
CAGCGCTTCTATATGACCGAGATTCCTGCCGAGACCAGCGCTGTTACCTGGCAGCGTTTTCTCGACCCCGGCGAGCCGATGGGCGCTGCCCTGGCCTGGCGTGATGGGCAGGCTATTGGTTTGGTGCACTGGGTCATCCACCGCTCGACCTGGACCACCGGCGACTACTGCTACCTGCAGGATATTTTCATCGCCAAGGGCGAGCGCAGCGGCGGCATCGGGCGCAAGTTGATCCAGCATGTGTTTGAGCAGGCGAGCGCCGCCGGCTGCTCGCGGGTGCACTGGCTGACACATGAAACCAACAGCCAGGCCAAGCTGCTTTACGAGCGCATTGGCGAACGCTCGGGGTTCGTGCAGTACCGCAAGCTGTTGTAGCCAGCCTCAGGGCCGCCGCGCAATGAAATCGATTTCCACCAGGGCATGGCGCGCCAGGCCGGTGGTGCCGATGCAGGTGCGCGCCGGGCGTTTGCCTTCGGGGAAATAGCTGGCGTACACCGCGTTGAAGCGCGCGTAGTCACCATAGAAATCGGTGAGGAAGGCGCGAGCCGAGACCACGTTTTCCAGGCCCAGGCCGAGCCCTTCGAGGACCACCAGCAGGTTGTCGAAGGTCTTGTGGGTTTGCGCCTCGATGCCTTCGGGCAACGGCGCCGCTTCGTTGCCTGGGTCGATGGGCAACTGGCCGGTGATGAACACCCAGCCATCGGCTTCGCAGGCGTGGGAGAACGGCGCGACCGGCTCGGGCGCAGCGGCGAACAGGTGGTATTCAGGCAACGACATAAGCACTCCAGGGCTGATCAATGGGCACCGACACAGCACTGCGCCGGCCCCTGTGACCATACCTCAGAATACCGACCAGCCGATGCGCTCGCTGAGCAGCTCCAGCGCCTTGATCCCGGCCAGGGAGTTACCTGCGGCGTTCAACTCAGGTGACCACACACAGACACTGAACTGCCCTGGTACCACCGCGACGATGCCGCCGCCGACGCCACTCTTGCCCGGCAGGCCGACGCGGTAGGCGAAGTTGCCGGCTTCGTCGTACAGCCCGCTGGTGGCCATGATGGCGTTGATCTGCTTGGTCTGCCGGGGCGACAGCACCTGTTCGCCGCTGTGCTGGCAGAAACCTTCATTGGCCAGGAAGCCGAAGGCACGCGCCAGGTCGACGCAGCTCATGCGCAGCGCGCAGCAGCTGAAGTAGCTGCGCAGCACCGCCTCGACTTCGTTGTGAAAATTGCCGAACGACTGCATCAGGTACGCCGCTGCCGCGTTGCGCGCGCGGTGCTGGTACTCCGACTCGGCGACATGGTTGTCCACCGTCACTTCGGGGTTGCCCGACAGACGCCGGACGAAGTCGCGCATCGACAGCGCCGGGGCGGCGTAGCGCGACTGGTTGATGTCGCAGATCACCAGGGCGCCGGCATTGATGAACGGATTGCGCGGCTTGCCACGCTCGAATTCGAGCTGCACCAGCGAGTTGAACGGCTGGCCGGACGGCTCGTGACCGAGGCGCTGCCAGATTGCCTCACCGCTGTGACCAATGGCCTGCACCAGGCTGAACACCTTGGAAATGCTCTGGATGGAAAACGGCGTGCGCGCATCACCTGCGACATGCACCTGACCGTCGTTGCCATACACGGCGATGCCCAGTTGGTCGGGCACCACGCTGGCCAGCGCCGGGATGTAATCGGCCACCTTACCCTGGCCGATCAGCGGGCGGACTTCATCGAGAATTTCATTCAACAGCGCTTGCATGTTCGAGCTCGCGAGTAGGCCGGTTAGCGTCCCGGCAGGTCAGACCTAGACGCGCTTCGCCCGGCCCGGATCACAGGCCGACGCTTGCCCTGAGCGGCGCGGCCACCTAGTCTCGGCCCTCCCTCGTTGAAGACGTAGCCCGATGTCCACCGTTCTCAATGTGCTGCTGCCGATCTTCGGCCTGATCCTGGTCGGATTCGTCTGTCGGCGAACCAATCGCCTGGGGCCGACCGCCGCGTCGGAAATTAACCGCTTCGTGGTCTGGCTGGGGCTGCCGGCGCTGCTGTTCAGCCTCACCGCCAAGGCCGACTGGGCGCAAATCTGGCAGCCCGGCTTCCTGCTCGCCTTTACCGGCGGCATGCTCGCGGTATTTCTGGTCACCCTGGTGTATCGCTGGAAAACCACCGGCAGCCTGGTCGACGCCAGCATCGACGGGCTCAGTGCCGGTTACGCCAACACCGGCTATATCGGCATTCCCTTGTGCGTGCTGGTGCTGGGCGAGGACGGCATGGCGCCGGCGCTGATCGCTTCGCTGCTGGTGGTCTGCGTACTGTTCGGCCTGGCGGTGATATGCATCGAAGTCGGTTTGCAGAACAGGAAGGGGCTGAGCGGCGCCATCGTTCAGGTGGCCACCGCACTGCTGAAGAATCCGCTGGTGGTGGCGCCTTTACTTGGTGCGGCCTGGGCGTCTGGCGGTGTGCAGTTGCCGGCAGCGCTGGATGAGTTTCTGCGCCTGCTGGGTGCGGCCACGGTGCCCTGTGCACTGGTATCGCTGGGGCTGTTCCTGGCGCAACGGCAGAGCGGGCCGAGCGAGGGCGCCTGGCCACTGGTGGCGCTGAAGCTGGTGTTGCAGCCGCTGGTGACCTGGTTCATCGCCTTCGTGCTGCTCGACCTGCCAGCGTTCTGGGCGCATGCCGCGTTGCTGCTCAGCGCACTGCCCACCGGCACCGGGCCGTTCATGCTCGCCGAGTATTACCAGCGCCAGGCGGCGCTGGTGTCGCGGGCGATCCTGTTCTCTACCCTCGGCT
>CAZIZA010000397.1:0-2797 GCA_964543555.1 uncultured Pseudomonas sp. | reverse complement strand
GGCCGAGGTCGACAGCTACAAGTCCACGCCCAGCAGTGCTGCGACCAAGCTCGACCTGACCCCGCGGCAGACGCCGCAGTCGATTTCTACCCTGAGCAGCGCCCAGCTGCGCGACTTCAAGCTCACCAGCGTCAACGATGCGCTCAAGGCGGTGCCGGGCGTGCAGGTGCAGGAAGTCGAAACCGACCGCACCTACTACACCGCTCGCGGCTTCGACATCACCAACTTTCAGTACGACGGCATCGCCGTGCCCTTCGTCTACGGCAACGTCGAAGGCGACCTGGACACCGCCATGTACGAACGAGTGGAGGTGATTCGCGGCGCCAACGGCCTGATGTCCGGCACCGGCAATCCCTCGGCGACGGTCAACTTCGTGCGCAAACGACCCACGCTGGCCCCGCAGGCGCGCGTCGACCTGACGGCCGGCTCCTGGGACAAGCGGCGTATCGATACCGACGTATCCGGTGCGCTGACCGATGCCGGCAACATCCGCGGCCGCGTGGTGTATGCCAACGAAAACAAGAACTCCTACCTCGACCGCTACTCGCGTGAGAAGAACGTGTTCCATGGTGTGCTGGAGTTCGATCTGGATGACCGCACCCTCTTCACCCTTGGCCACACTTTGCAGACCAGCGACGCCAACTCGCCGATGTGGGGGGCGTTGCCGCTGGTCTATCAGGACGGTGGCAAGACCGACTATTCGCGCTCTACCAGCACCGCGACCGATTGGGCCTACTGGGACAACCAGGAAAACCGTACCTTTGCCGAACTGGCGCACACCTTCGACAATGGCTGGCAGGCCAAGACAGTGGTCACCCGTGTCGAGAAGAAGAGCGATGGCTCGATGTTCTATGTCTACGGCACGCCGAACCGCCAGACGGGTGCAGGCCTGTATTCCTATCCGTCCGAATACAACGAAAAGAACAAGCAGCTGATCGTCGATCTGCAGGCCAGTGGCCCTTTCAATCTGGGCGGGCGTCAGCACGAAGCGGCCTTGGGCGGCAGTTGGTCGCGCTCCGAACTTGAGGATCTGTCCTGGTACGACTCCAGCACCGGCACCATGCTGCCGCCGCTGGAGCAGTGGACCGGCAATTATCCGAAGCCCCTCAACGACAACGGCAGCAACGGCAGTGACTTCACCGACCGCATGAAGAGCGTCTACGGCGCAGCACGTTGGAGCCTGACCGATGATTTGAGCCTGATCACCGGCACGCGTGTGGTCGACGTGAAGAGCGATGGCACCAACTACGGCCTGGCCAAATCGTCGAAGAACAGCGGCAAGGTCGTACCCTACGCGGGCATCGTTTACGACATCACCGATCAGTACTCGCTCTACGCCAGCTACACCGAGATCTTCACCCCGCAGACCAAGAACGACGTGAGTGGCTCGCGCCTGGCTCCCCTGGAGGGCGTGAACTACGAAGCCGGTATCAAGGGTGAGCTGTTCGACGACAAGGTCAACGTATCCCTGGCTGTGTTCCGTACCGAGCAGGACAACTTCGCCGAGCAGGCCGGTATGAATGGTTCGGTGGCTTACTACCGTGCCATCGAAGGCCTGACCAGCGAAGGCTACGAGCTGGAGTTCTCTGGCGAACCGCTGGAAGGTCTGCAGCTCAGCGCCGGTTACACCTTTGTCGACATCACCAATGCCGATGGCTCACATGCGGTGACCTACTCGCCCAAGCACATGATCAAGACGGCTGCTACTTACCGCATCCCGGGTATGGAGAAGCTCAAGGTCGGCGCCGCCGTGCGTTGGCAGGACGATATCAAGATCGCCGTGCCGCTGACGGCCGATGACGGTTTCACTTCGATTGGCACTGCCGACGCCAAGCAAAAGGCCTACGCCGTGGTCGACCTGATGGCCAGCTACGACATCGACCCGAACTGGAGCGTGTCTGCCAACCTCAACAACCTCACCGACGAGAAGTACCTGAACAGCCTGTACTGGACGCAGGCCTACTACGGTGCCCCACGTAACGTCAGCGCCACCCTGACCTGGAAATACTGACAGCCAGGGCCTCCCCAAAGGGCGGCCCTGTCGTCGATGAGAGATTTCGATGCGCCCGATTCTGGTACTGCTGCACCGCTGGTGCGGCCTGTTCATTGCCCTGTTCCTGTTCACCGCCGGCTTGACCGGCGCTGTCATTTCCTGGGATCACGAACTGGACGAATGGCTCAATCCGCACCTGTTCGACGCGCAAAGCGCAGGGCCGGCGCAGGACCCGCTGCAACTGGTCGATGCCCTGGAAGCACGCGACCCACGTTTGCAGGTGAGTTTCATGCCGCTGGCGCTGGAGCCTGGCCATGCGCTGGGAATCTTCGTCGACCCGCGTATCGACCCGGCTACCGGCAAGGCCTTTGATCTGGGCTTCAATCAGCTCGGCATCGACCCGGTGAACGGCGATATCCAGGGGCAGCGCGAGTGGGGGGCGATCTCCCTGAGTCGGGAGAACCTGCTGCCGTTTCTCTACAAGCTGCACTACAGCCTGCACATCCCGGATGGCCTCGGCATCGAGCTGGGCGTGCTGTTCTTCGGCATCGTCGCCATCGTCTGGTGCCTCGATTGCCTGGTAGCGCTGTGGCTGTCGTTTCCCAACCTGCGTAGCTGGCGCAAGTCGTTCGCTTTCCGCTGGCGTCAGGGCGGCTACAAGCTCAACTTCGACCTGCACCGCTCCGGCGGCGTGTGGATCTGGCTGCTGCTGTTGATCCTCGCTGTCACCTCGGTATCGATGAACCTCGAACGCCAGGTGGTGCGTCCGCTGGTGGAGCTGTTCTCGCCGCTGACGCCAAGCCC
>CAZIZA010000396.1:0-2812 GCA_964543555.1 uncultured Pseudomonas sp. | reverse complement strand
TTTCCGGCAGCAGGAAGTTCTGCACGGAGAACATGGCTTTCTTCATTTCACCGGCATAACGCATACCAGCGATCAGCACTTTCCTGGCGGCGAAGTTGATGATCACGCAGCCATCGGAATTGGTGCCGTCACGCTCCGGCACGCACTCGAAGTTGGCGACGTTGAGAATCTGCCACTCGGCCTTGCCAGCCGGGTTGTAGGCGCTCGGATTGATGAACAGCTGACGGCCGAACAGGTTCTGCCAGGCCGTCGCGGTGGTCATCTTGACCGGCAGGTAGTGAGCATCAGCCGAGCCCACATGCACGTGGGAGACGAAGTGCTCCTGAGCATTGTTGAAGGCTGTGACGCGATCCCACAGGGCGTCGAATTTGTCGGCCGGGAACGGACGATTGATGTTGCCCCAGGCGATTTGCGCCTCGGTGCTCGGCTCCTGAACGATGAAACGATCAGCCGGCGAGCGGCCAGTGCGATGACCAGTGCGTACGACTAGCGCGCCGTTGGCGGCCAGTTCCCCTTCACCACGGCGAATGGCTTCTTCGACCAGTTGCGCGGCGCTGATGTCGGTGTACACGGCGTTGTTGGCTTGCGTCATGAGGGTCCCCGTCGGCCGCTGGCCGAGTCTTCCGAACGTTGTGTAGTGCAGGGGCAACTGCACTACACGGTAAAAAAGTCGCGGGAGTATGCCAGAAAAGCGAACTCCTTGGCAGCCTCCGATCTGATAGGGAACGCCTATCGTTTCGAAAAGTTCATCAATGACGCGTCTGCGACGGCGCTTCGCTGCCAGCACCCGCGAACAGCTGGGCGATATCGGCAGCATCGAAGGCATAGCGCTCGTTACAGAACTGGCAGTCGATTTCCACACTCCCGCCCTGCTCGGCCAGCAACTGTTCGGCATCAGCCTGGCCGAGGCTGGCCAGGGCGCTGGCCGAACGCTCACGCGAGCAGCTGCAGCGGAACTGCAGCGGCTGCTCGTCGAACAGGCGCACATTCTCTTCATGGTAGAGGCGATGTAGCAGGGTCGGGTTGTCCAGGCCCAGCAGCTCTTCGGCAGTCAGGGTGTCGGCCAGGGTCAGCACGTGGTTCCAGCTCTCGGCACGCTCTTGCGGCTCGGTCTGGTGGTGCGGTGGCAGTTGCTGCAGCAGCAGGCCACGGGCACGCTGGCCATCGGCCTTGAGCCAGAAACGGGTCGGCAACTGCTCGGAGCTGGCGAAGTAGTTGGACAGGCACTCGGCCAGGTCGACGCCTTCGAGGTCGACGATGCCCTGGTAGCGCTGGCCCCGGGCCGGGTCGATGGTAATGGCCAGCACACCATTGGGCATCAGGCTTTGCAGGTCGGCATCGGCGCCGATCTGCTCGGCGTCATAGCGGGCAATGCCGCGCAGTTCACGGGCGCTGGAGCACTCAACCATCAGCAGCGACAGCGGACCTTCGGCGCGCGCCTGCAGCACCAGCAGGCCGTCGAACTTCAGCGTACCGACCAACAGTGCGGCAGCGGCCATCATCTCACCCAGCAGTTGTGCCACCGGCTGCGGGTAAGCGTGCTTGGCCAGCACGTGAGCATAGCTTTCATGCAGGGCGACCATCTCACCGCGCACATCGGTGTCGTCGAACAGGAAACGTTGGCTGAAGTCGTTCATGGCGGTCTGCCCAGGGGTCTGCAAAAAGGCTGGCGATTTTATGCACAAACGCGGGCACAACCAAGGCCCGACCGTCATGTATCAACGCTCACACAACAGGGACCTCCCACTGAACCTCGCCTGAACAGCCGAGTCGTTACTCTTGTTGTACAGCCAGCACGACCTATCATCCGCGCGCCCAGGCAAGGCCTGTCATTAACCTGCAAAGGGATTTCTCATGTCGAGCACACTCCTCAATCGCCACTGGCAACCGCGCGCCATGCTGGTCTGCCATGTCGCGGCCATCGTGCTGCTCGTCAGTTGGCTGTGGCAGCCCAGCCGCGAACTGTGGAACCTCTTCGATGTGTGGTTGTTCAAGCTGCTCAACGACCCGGTCCACGCCGGCGGCCTGTGGGCACACATCTGGGCCATCGGCAGCATGCGCCCGGTGGATGCTGGCGTTGGCGTGGTGATGCTGACGGTCATGCTCAAGGCCGATCTGATCTTCACCGGGGCGCACGTACGCCGTGCACTGTTCGCCTTTCTCGTCGCCCTGGCGGTGATGCTGCTGATGCGCATGCTGTTTTCCGACCTCGTCGAATACATGGGCTGGCAGCACGCCAGCCCGTCACTGGTGGTGGAGGGCAGCGCCCGTCTGACCGAGATGTTTCCGGGCTGGGAAGCACGCTGGGACCTGAAGGACAGTGCCAGCCGCAGTTTTCCGGGCGACCACGCCTCGGTACTGCTGATCTGGGCCTACTTCATGAGCTTCTTCGCCCGCAGCTGGCGCCTGCTGCTGGTCTGGGCCATTACCGTGATCGGCATCCTGCCGCGCCTGGTGGCCGGCGCCCATTGGGGGGCGGATGCCTTCGTCGGCGGCGTATTCCTAAGCCTGCTGGCCCTGGCCTGGAGCTGCTACACCCCGCTGGGTTATCGCGCCAGCGAATGGCTGGAGAAGGTCACCCTGCCCATGACCTCACGCCTGGCCCAGCTGCCGCTGCTAGGCCGCATGAGCATCATCAGCGGGCACTGACCCGGGTAACCCGGATGCAATCCGGGAGGGTCGATATGATTCTCCGGATTTCATCCGGGCTACAAACAACCCGACTCGCTCCACAGGCTTGCACCTAATCCTCATCCGCCCAGGGGTGGCGCAGGCCACCTTCCTGCTGTTCGTTGAACTGATGGATCTGCCG
>CAZIZA010000395.1:0-2840 GCA_964543555.1 uncultured Pseudomonas sp. | reverse complement strand
GCAGCAGGTTGCTCGACTCACGCTTCCACTGCGGCAGGCTGGCCAGCTCCTCGTTTAGGCGCTCTTCAAGCACGGCGATATCGGCATGGAAGCGCTCGCGCTCGGCGTCGGGCAGTTGCGCAAACTCGGCTTCGTCCAGCGCCTTGCCATCCGCCATCGGCGTGAAGGCGATATTGGTGCTGTCGCGGTACAGGGCCACGCCTTTTTCCAGCGACAGCTTCTCGATCACGTCCAGCGCCTGGTCGTAGCGCTTGTTGAAGCTACGGTCGATGGCGCTCTTCTTTTGCTGGTAGGTCGGCGTCTCGAACACGGCCGGAAAGGTAGCCAGCAGGTTGTCGATCAACTGATTGATATCGGCAATGAACGCGCTCGCGGTGCCGGCCGGCAGCTCCAGCGCACGCGGTTCGCGCGGCTCGTCGAAGTGATTGACGTAGACCCGGTCAGCCGGCGTCGCCATGCGCTTGGCCTCGGCTTTGAGATAGCGCTGCACGAAGGAGAAACGCCCGGTGCCCGGCTCACCCATGACGAACACGTTGTAACCGGGCCGTGGCATGGCCACCCCGAACTGCAACGCCTCGACCGCGCGGGACTGGCCGAGTACACCACGGAAGGGTTCGAGATCATCGGTGCTGCTGAAGTTGAACTGCTCGGGAGCGAAGGGGCGGGTCAGCGATTCGGGGGCAAGGCGCAAAGCATCGAGGCTAAGCTTGGACATTGGCGATCCTTTATAGCAGGCGGACATTTCCGCAAAACATGGGGTGATTCTGGGCCTGTGGTACAAGCAGGATCAAGGCTTGATTCAAGGCAATACGCAAAATCGCAGCAGCGCTAGATTGCGCGACAACGCCTGCGACCACGACAGGCCGCCTCATCATCAGGAAGCATGCCTATGAGTGCCTTTCAGGAAATCGCCGCCCTGCTCAGCCTGTCTGCACTGCTGGGCATGCTTGCCGTCAGGCTGCGCCAACCGTTGATCATCGCCTACATTCTGGTCGGTATCATCGCCGGCTTCTGCCTGGCGTCGACACCGCTACGCGAAGCCATCGTCAGCCGACTGACCAGCCTGCGCGACTTCCTTCTGTTGTTCTTCTTCCTGCACCTGGGCATTCAGCTGGACTTCACCTACCTGCACCAGCAGATCGGCAGCGCGGTGCTGTTGTCACTGTTCGTTCTGATCGGCAATCCGCTGATCGTCATGGCCATCATGGGGGCGATGGGCTATCGCAAGCGCACCGGCTTCATGGCCGGCCTCACCGTGGCGCAAATCAGCGAGTTCTCGATCATCTTCGTCGCCATGGGCATTAGCCTCGGCCATGTAGGCGGCGCAGCACTGGGGCTGACTACGCTGGTGGGGATCATCACCATCACGCTATCCACCTACATGATTCTTTACTCGCAGCCGCTGTTCGAGCGTCTGTCCCCGTGGCTCAGCATCTTCGAGCGGCGCGTCGCCCATCGCGAAAACGCCGAAGACAATGCCCCCGATCAGACGCAGCCGGAAGTCATCGTCTACGGCCTCGGGCGCTATGGTCGGCAACTGGCGCACCGGCTGCAGGACGGTGGCCTGCGTGTGCTGGGTGTGGACTTCGACCCACAGGCACTGGCCAGCGCTCGCCAGGCCGGCCTGGCCGTAAGCTATGGCGATGCCGAAGATGCCGACTTCATCGCCCACCTGCCCTTGCAGCAGGCGCGGGCGCTGGTCAGCACCATTCCGCAGCGTGAGGTCAATGCGCTGCTACTGCGTGCGGTACGTACTGCCGGCTTCCGAGGCAGCGTCACCCTCAGTGCCTTTCGCGAAGCCGACCTGGAGGCCTTTACACGTGCCGGCGCCGCCAACGTCCTGCAGCCATACATCGATGCGGCCGACTCTGCCGCACGGCGCCTGCTGGAAGAGGTCAGCCAGCCAGTCAGTTGAACGCGGCACAACGCAGGCAGTGCTCAGCCACCGGCAGCGCGGCCAGACGCGCCGCCTCGATCCGCTCGCCGCAACACCGGCACTCGCCATAACGCCCCTCTGCCAGACGTTTTTGCGCCTGTTGCACCTGCAACAGCCCCAGCTCGGCTTCGGCCAGCAAGGCTTCGAGCACCTCGTCATTCTGCCGCTGCTGCGCCTGCTCGGCGAAGTCCGCCGAGTGGCTGCGCCCCAGATCACGACGAATCGCCTCGGCACGGGTGGTGTAGTCACGTTGCAACGCATCCAGCACATCTCGATGAGCCATGAACCATCTCCTTGGGTATGCAGAGCGCTCAGTGTGACCCGCCACCCAATGCCAATGACTGACGTCGATCAGTACTTGCGCGAAATGCCATTTCCGACTGCCTTGACACGTCCTGGCCACCCAGCCAAAGCTCGGCCATCGCCATGACCAGAAGAACAGCGACCTTGAAACGGACATTCGCCGCCATCGCCCTCAGCCTCAGCCTGCCCCTGCACGCCGCCACGCTCGAGCAACTGGCCAACGCGCCTTACTGGATCGCCCTCGGCCATTACGAAACCGGCAAGCTCGGTGGCTGGCGCAGCTATGTCGATGACGACGATTTCTTTCTCGCGGAAGACGGCGACAGCAACCCGGTCGCCGAATTGCAGGCAACCCTGAAAGCGCTGTATCAACCGGCCGAGCTGGGCGACCGCCACCCGCAGTGCGTCTACCCGGCGCGTACCCGCTGGCTCAAGGCGCACTTGCAGCTCGATGACTTGCCCAGCCCGGATTGCACCGAATACCGAAACTGGATCGCCGACATCAATCCGCACAGCACGGTGCTGGTGTTCCCGGCCGCTTACCTGAACAGCCCATCGTCGATGTTCGGTCACACCCTGCTGCGCATCGACCAGCCCGATA
>CAZIZA010000394.1:0-2853 GCA_964543555.1 uncultured Pseudomonas sp. | reverse complement strand
TGCGACTGCAACGTGTCGGTACGCCCGAAGGGCCAGGCCGAGTTCGGCACCCGCGCCGAGATCAAGAACGTCAACTCGTTCCGCTTCATCGAGAAAGCCATCAACCACGAAGTGCAGCGCCAGATCGAGCTGATCGAAGACGGCGGCAAGGTGGTGCAGGAAACCCGCCTGTACGATCCGAACAAGGATCAGACCCGCTCCATGCGCAGCAAGGAAGAAGCCAACGACTACCGCTACTTCCCCTGCCCGGATCTGCTGCCGGTGGTGATCGAGCGCAGCTTCCTCGATGAACTGCGTGCGGGCCTGCCCGAACTGCCGCCGCAGAAGCGCGAGCGTTTCGAGAGCCAGTTCGGCCTGTCCACCTACGACGCCAGTGTGCTGAGCGCCAGCCGCGAACTGGCTGATTACTTCGAGGCAGTCAACGCCGTGTGTGGTGACGCCAAACTGGCGGCCAACTGGGTGATGGGCGAGCTGTCCAGCCTGCTCAACAAGGAAGGCCTGGAGATCGAGCAGTCGCCGGTGTCCGCCGAGCAACTGGGCGGCATGATCCTGCGCATCAAGGACAACACCATCAGCGGCAAGATCGCCAAGATGGTCTTCGAAGCCCTGGCCGCCGGTGAAGGCGCCAGCGCCGACGAGATCATCGAGAACAAGGGCCTCAAGCAGGTCACCGACTCCGGCGCCATCGAGGCGATGCTCGACGAAGTGCTGGCCGCCAACGCCGAGCAAGTCGAGCAGTACCGCGCCAGCGACGAAGCCAAACGCGGCAAGATGTTCGGCTTCTTCGTCGGTCAGGCCATGAAAGCCTCCAAGGGCAAAGCTAACCCCGGGCAAGTGAACGAACTGCTGAAGAAGAAGCTCGAAGGCTGAGCCAGGCTGTTTCGCTTGATACTGAAAAACGCCGGGTTCCCCGGCGTTTTTTTCATGGAGAAAGAACAGATGACGATCCGTAGCCCGGATGTAATCCGGGAACCCTCATTGCCCCGGATTACATCCGGGCTACGCACCTTCGCATTACTCGGCGCACTTGCCTTACTCGGCGGCTGCTCCACCTTCGGCGGCGGCTCAGGCAGCAGCGAAACCGGCAAGGCGTCTTACTATGGCGACCGTCATCACGGCCAGAAGACCGCCAACGGTGAGCGCTTCGACCAGAACGCCCTGACGGCCGCACATCGCACCCTGCCTTTCGGTACGCGCGTACGGGTCACCAACCTGAACAACGAGCGCAGTGTGGTATTGCGCATCAACGACCGTGGCCCTTTCGTTCGCGGGCGCATCATCGATGTATCCCGTGCTGCCGCGGTGCGCCTCGACATGCTGCGCGCCGGCGTGGTGCCGGTGCGGGTTGAAGCGCTGGACTGATCAACAATTGGCAACAAAATGTTCCAGCCCCCTCTAGCGGCCGCTAACGCCATCGCTACACTAGCCGCACCTTTCCTGGAGCAACCCTGCAATGACCCTGATGACCTATGTCTACCTGATCGCCGGCCTGGTGCTACTGGTGGCCGGCGCCGAAGTGCTGGTACGCGGCGCCGCCAAGCTGGCCGCACAGTTCGGCATCCCGCCGCTGATCATCGGTCTGACGGTAGTGGCATTCGGCACCAGCGCCCCGGAAACCGCCGTGAGCGTTCAGGCAGCCCTGGACGGCAGTGGTGATCTGGCGATCGGCAATGTCGTTGGCAGCAACATCGCCAACGTCCTGCTGATTCTCGGCATGACCGCCCTGATCGCACCACTGATCGTCTCGCGCCAACTGATTCGCCTCGATGTACCGATCATGATCGGTGCCAGCCTGCTCACCTTCGGTCTGGCCTGGGATGGCTCGCTGAGTCGCCTCGATGGCGCCCTGCTGTTCGCCGGCGTAGTGGCTTATACCGGTTTCCTGATCTACAGCGCGCGCAAGGACAAGGGCGGCGACGATGACGAGTTCGCCAAGGAATTCGGCCTCGATGAAGCACCCAAGCCCTACGCCTGGGCGATCAACCTTGGCCTGATCATCGTGGGTCTGGTGCTGCTGGTTACAGGCTCCAACTTCCTGGTCGAAGGTGCCGTGACACTGGCACGGGCACTGGGTATTTCCGAGCTGGTCATCGGTTTGACCGTCGTGGCCGTCGGCACGTCGCTACCAGAGCTGGCGACCTCGATTCTCGCCGCCATCAAGGGTGAGCGCGACATCGCCGTGGGCAATATCGTCGGCAGCAACATCTTCAACCTGCTCTGCGTGCTGGGCCTGGCCTCGCTGGTCTCGCCAACCGCGATCTCGGTATCGCCCAATGCCCTGGCGTTCGACTTCCCGGTGATGATTGCGGTTGCCGTTGCCTGCCTGCCGATCTTCTTCGCGGGTTACCGCATCAATCGCTGGGAAGGGCTGCTGTTTCTGGCCTATTACGTGGCCTACACCCTTTACCTGGTGCTGTCCTCTACCGGGCGTCCGTTCGCGGATGTGATGGGTGAGGCCATGCTGGGTTACGTGCTGCCACTGACCGCCGTCACCCTGGTGATCATCGCCGGGCGCGCCTGGCACAAACAACGCGGCGAGCCGGTGTGACGATGAGCGAGAGCCATGATCGCGGCCTGCAGGTACGCCGTGAAGTGATGGGCGATGCCTTCGTCGACCGCGCCCTGGGCAATGCCACCGAGTTCACCCAACCGCTGCAGGACTTCGTCAACGAACATGCCTGGGGCGGCGTCTGGACGCGCAGCGGTCTGCCGCGCGCGACCCGCAGCCTCATCACCCTGGCTGCGCTGACCGCGCTGAAATGCCCGCAGGAACTCAAAGGGCATGTGCGCGGCGCACTGAATAACGGCTGCACGGTCGAAGAAATCCGCGAAACCCTGCTGCACTGCGCGGTG
>CAZIZA010000393.1:0-2870 GCA_964543555.1 uncultured Pseudomonas sp. | reverse complement strand
GGCGTCAACCGATCAGGGAAATTTTCAGCAGGTAGCGCAGATCATCGAGAATGGCTTTGCCGTTGCTGCCGGCCGGGTAACGCAGCACCAGGTTGCCGTGCGGGTCGACCAGCCACAGTTGTGCGCCCGGCGCGCCCTCGGCAGCCTTGTCGTAGGCCTGCAGATCCAGCTGATAACGACCGAGTTGCGGGTACTCGCGCTTGAGCGTGGCGTCGTAGTCGGCGCTCAGTGGTGCGGCCAGGGCCAGGCCGTGGCTGGCGCGGGCGGTCTCGCGGTTGAGGCCGATCTGAATCTGCCGCGCCAGGTACACCAGTTGTTGGCAATCCGCCTCGCACGCGCCCGGCGCCGTGACCAGAATCTGCCAGCGCGGCTCCACCTCACCCTGCACGCCGAGGTCGGCCAGGCTGCGCCCATCACCAATCAGTACGCCGTGATAACTGCGCGTTTCCGGCACCCAGAAGCGCCACTGGTACATGGCACTGGCCAGAAACATCGGGCCGATGGCGATGGTCAGAATCAGCAGAAGCTGCAGACGTCCACGCCCCTTGCGCGGCGTTTCAGGCATGGCGATGGCTGGGTTCATGACGATGCTCCCGTGCATTGTGAATCCCGAGATAGGTGAACAGGCCCAGCAGTGCGGCCGCCAGGGCGAACCACTGCACCGCATAGCCGAGATGTTTGCTTGGGCTCATGGCCACGACCGGCCAGTCGACGCGGTAGCTGGCCGGGCCCGGCTCCAGGCGCGTTTCGAAAGGCAGGCCACCACGGCCCAGCTGGTGCCACAGGCTGTTGGCCTCGACCTGGGTGATCAGCCGGGGCCAGCCCTCGGAGGCTGCTCCTGCGCCCAGGTTCATACCTGCGGCGGGCGCCACGTAGACCCAGGCGGTGAGTTGCAGCATGCCTTCGGGTGAGTCGAAGCGTGGCGGCGTACGCCGGTCTGGCCAGGGTAGCCAGCCACGGTTGAGCAATACCCAGAGCCCGCTGGGCTGGTCGTAGAAGGGTTGCAGCAACTCGACACCAGCTTTGCCATCGCGGATGCGGCTGTCGAGCAAAAGGCTGTGTTCGCTGTCGAGAAAACCACGCAGTAGGACGCGGCGGTAGGCGGGGTCACGCAGGGGTTCGAGCCGGTCGAGGCTGATCGGCTCGGCCTGCCGCCGTGCCTCGAAGCTGGCCAACAGCTGACGTTTCTCATCGCCGCGCTGCAACTGCCAGACACCCAGCCAGAGCAGGCCCGGCAGCAACAGGGCGACCAGCAGGCTGGGCAGCCAACCAGGGCGGAAGGCGCTCATGGCTGCCTGCCGTTATGCTTGGGGTTGCTGGCTATACTGCAGTGCATCACGTCAATCCCCCGGAGTCTCGCATGCTCAAGGCCGCGATCGTCCTCATGCTGTTGGCCACTCTCGTCAGCCTGTTCAGCGGCCTGTTCTTCCTGGTCAGGGACGAAGGCCATGGTTCCCGCGTGGTCGGCGCCCTGACTGTCCGTGTCGGCCTGACTGCCATTACCGTTGCCCTGATCGCCTGGGGCTTCTACTCAGGGCAACTGGTCTCTCACGTTACCTGGTAGCCCCCGCTACAGTACGTAGACGAAGATGAACAGCCCCAGCCAGACCACATCGACGAAGTGCCAGTACCAGGCAGCCGCCTCGAAGCCGAAGTGCTGATCAGGGGCGAAATGCCCGCGCATGATGCGCACCAGCATCACGATCAGGATGATGGTGCCCAAGGTCACATGCGCACCGTGGAAGCCCGTAAGCATGAAGAAGGTCGCGCCGTAGATGCCCGAGCCCAGGGTCAGCCCCAGTTCGGTGTAGGCCTCGATGTATTCCTCGACCTGAAAGAACAGGAACGCCAGGGCGAGGACGATGGTCGCCGCCAGCCAGGCCTTGAGCGGGCCACGGTGGTTCTTCTTCAGCGCGTGGTGAGCCAGGGTGATGGTGAAGCTCGATGACACCAGCAGGATGGTGTTGACCAGCGGCAGGTGCCAGGGGTCGATCACCCCGCTCGGTGGTGGGAACAGCTTGGAGTCGGGGTTCTGCAGCAGCGGCCAGCTGTATTCGAAACCCTCCCAGAGCATGTTGGCCACGCCCTTGTCACCCTCACCGCCGAGCCAGGGGCCGGCGAAGGTGCGGATATAGAACAGCGCGCCGAAGAAGGCAGCGAAGAACATCACTTCGGAGAAGATGAACCAGCTCATGCCCCAGCGGAACGAGCGGTCCATCTGCGCGCTGTAGAGGCCGGCGCGGCTTTCCTTGATGACGTTGCCGAACCAGCCGAACAGCATCCAGGCCAGAATCAGCCCGCCGACGAAGAAGATCAGCGGCCCGTTGGAGCCGTCGCGGCCTGCCGAGAGATCGTTGAACCAGGTGCCGACCCCATAGAAGCTGACCAGCAGACCGACGCTGGCAACGATGGGCCACTTGCTCTGTGCCGGTACGTAATAGTTCTCGTGACTTTCATGACTCGACATCGTTGTTCTCCTTATGGAGCCTGTGCCACTGGCGGCTTGCGCGCGGTGATATCGAACAGGGTGTAACCCAGGGTCAGGTGCTTAACATCCTGTGGCAGAGCACGGTCGACGATGAAGCGCACCGGCATCTCGATGCGCTCGCCCGGTTGCAACACCTGCTGGGTAAAGCAGAAACACTCGGTTTTATGAAAGAAGGCCGCCGCCTTGGACGGTGAAACGCTGGGAATCGCCTGTGCGCTCATCGGCTGGTCGCTGGGGTTGTAGGCGACGAACAGCATGTCGCGGGCCTCGCCCGGATGAACCAGGATTTCGTCAGCCTGCGGGCCGAACTCCCAGACCATGCCGGCAGCGTTGGTGGCGAGAAACTGCACGCGCACCTGGCGCTGCTCATCCACCATTTGCT
>CAZIZA010000392.1:0-2875 GCA_964543555.1 uncultured Pseudomonas sp. | reverse complement strand
ATGGCCCCGGACTTCGACAACAACGTCGCCTTCCAGGCCGCGCTGGAGCTGGTGGTCGAAGGCACCAAGCAGCCCAACGGCTACACCGAGCCGGTACTGCACCGCCGTCGTCGCGAATTCAAGGCCAGGAACGGTATGTGATTCGCTCACTGCGCGAATAAAAAAACCGCCCTCCAGGGCGGTTTTTTTATGGGAAGTGTCGCGGCTAAAGCCCCTCCCACAAAGTTGAGTGTCCCGTGGGAGGGGCTTCAGCCGCGACGGGCAGTCAGGGCTTGGCCTGCGCCGCCTTGTCCGCCGTCACCCCGGTGGTGTTGCCCAGCAGACTGGCTGTCGCGGTCTGCACGAAGGCCGACAGCTTGCGCTCCAGATCGCTGCGCCGCTGCGCATCATCGATCACCTCGGCACTGGCCTCGTGGCCAAGCTGGTAGCGATACAGGCGCGCATCACGGTCACGCGGTTTGACCAGAATATTGTCGCCGGTCACCAGGCCCACGGTCTGATCACTGCCCGACGGTTTGATCACCGCCACACCGGCATCACCCTCGGGCAGCGCCAGCAGATCGCGGCCCCAGCATTGCTGCTGCACTGGCTGACCGAGACGGCCCATGATGGTCGGCACCACGTCGATCTGGCTGCCGACGGTGTCGCGGCTGTTGCCGAAGGTTTCCTGCACGCCAGGTCCGATCAGCAGCAGTGGAATACTGAAACGTGACAGGTCCATCTCGGTGATCTGCTCGTCGTTGCCGAAGCCATGGTCACCCAGCACCACGAACAGGGTGTCCTTGAAATAGGGCTGCTGGCGCGCCTTGGCGAAGAACTGACCGAGCGCCCAGTCGGCATAGCGCATGGCGGTCAGATGTTCGTCCAGTGAACCGTGGCCGCTGACGCGCTCGACCGGCAGGTCTTCCGGCAGCGCGTAAGGCGTGTGGTTAGACAGCGTCTGCAGCAGGGCATAGAACGGCTTGCCCTGGCGCCCGAGCTTGGCCAGTTCATCGGCACCACGGCTGAACATGTCCTGATCGGACACACCCCAGGTCGGGTCGATGAACACCGGGTCGACGAAGTCGTCACGGCCGACGAAGTTGCGCATGCCCTGGTTGGCAAAGAAGCCGGATTGGTTATCCCAGGCGAAGCTGCCGTTGTAGACGTAGACATCGTCATAGCCACGGGCGCTGAGCAACTGCGGCAGGCCGGAGAACTGATGGCCACCTTCAGGCATGCGCATCAGGTATTCGAACGCCGGCAAGTTGGGGAAGCAGGCCATGGTGGCGAACATGCCCTGGTGGGTGTGGGTGCCATTGGAGAATACGCGCTGGAACAGCAAGCCCTCTTTGGCCAGGGCATCGAAGTACGGTGTGATGCCGTCCTGGTTGCCCATGGCGCCGATATAGCGGCCAGCCATGCTCTCCATGAGAATCACCACCACATTGCGCACCTGCGGCAGTTGGCCTTCGGCCGGCGGCGTGTAAACGCGGCGCACGGCGGCCTGGTCGGCATCAAGCAACTGATCGCGCGGGGTCAGCAGCAGGTCGCGGGTGATCTGCTGCGCTTCGTCAGCCGGCAGGGTGGCCTTCCAGCTGTTGTCGCGGTGATCGGAGAAAAAGTTCTCGGCGGCGTCGACCAGGGTCAGCGTGCCATTAAGGCCCAGGTGATTGGCGAACATCGAATCGGTGGTGTAGGCGTCGCCCCAACGCAGCGGCGGGCCGGAGCGCAGGGTGCCACGGGCAGCGACCACGCAGACCAGCAGGAACATTACGAACACGGCGGTGCGAGCCGGCCAGCGCGGCGGCGCAGCATGCCCCCGTGCCCGCGTGGCGCGCTCGATACGACGGAACAGCCAGGCCAGCAGCAGTGTAGCCAGCGCCCAGGCGAGCAACAGACGCAGCACCGGGAAACCGTTCCAGATCATGCTGGTAACGGTGCCCAGGTCTTCCTGCATGTACTGGAACACCAGGCTGTTCAGGCGCTGGTGAAACTCCCGGTAGAAGTTCAGTTCGACCACCGCGAAGAACAGGCACAGGCTGGTGGCGAACGTCAGCCAGGCCACATGCAGGCGCCGCGCGCGCATCGCGCCTACGCTGAGCAGGGACAGGCTGAGTGGAATGCACAAATAGACGATCAGCCGCAGGTCGAAGCGCGCACCATTGATGAAAGCCTCGACGAAGGTGCTGGCCGGCGTATCGGCGATCAGCGCGTGGTTGTAGGCCAGAAGCCCCAGGCGAGCCAGGGCAAACAGCAGCAGCATGCACAGCGCGCTGCCGAGGATGAACGCCAGGTGACTACCAACACTGACCTGCGCCGCCTTGTGGGCAGTTGGTACGGATGACTGCATGGATGTGCCTTGCTCTATACGGAATACGTGGGCGGGAGCAGTTTGCCTGAGTGCAGGTCAAAATTTCGTCAAAACGGCGCTGCCCGCACCCTACTTAGGTGCAATGGGCAACCCGGCGAGCCAGGGCCACACTGACAGCATCCCGAAACTGCGAGGCGCACGCCCATGAGCAAGGCCGACGCGATGGCCGATGCGGGCAAGACTGCGGTGCTTCAGAACATCCACGGCACCATGGAGTTCCTGCACAAGTTCCCGCCTTTCAACCAGATGGACACCGCTCACCTGGCGTATCTGGTCGAGCACTGCCAGCTGCGCTTCTATGCCGAAGGTGACTCGATCATCAAACCCAGCGATGGCCCGGTCGAGCACTTCTACATCGTCAAACAGGGCCGTGTGCACGGTGAGCGCCCACACAGCGCCCGACGCGGCACCGAGACCACCTTCGAGATCACCGCCGGCGAGTGCTTCCCTCTGGCAGCGCTGATCGGCGAGCGCGCTACGCGCACCGAGCACCTGGCCGCCGAGGACACCTTCTGCCTGCTG
>CAZIZA010000391.1:0-2878 GCA_964543555.1 uncultured Pseudomonas sp. | reverse complement strand
CACTTCCTGTGCATCGGCGTCAGCGCCGACAACGCCGCCACGGTCAAGGGCCTGGCCGAGCGTTACGACGATGTCGATTGCTCGGTGGGCGTGCATCCGCTGGATCTTGAGCCGGGCGCCGAACCTGCTCTGGACTGGCTGCTGGGCGAGCTGGCGCACCCGAAGGTAGTAGCCATCGGCGAAACCGGCCTGGATTACCACTACGAGCCTGAATCCGCCGCGTTGCAGCAGGCCTCCTTTCGTCTACATCTGGAAGCGGCGCGCATTACAGGTAAACCGGTGATCGTGCACACCCGCGAGGCTCGCGCCGACACCCTGGCGCTGCTGCGCGAAGCGGCGCTGCCGCAGGCTGGCGTGCTGCATTGCTTCACCGAAGACTGGGAGATGGCCAAGTCTGCACTGGATATCGGCTTCTATATCTCACTGTCCGGTATTGTCACCTTCCGCAATGCCGAGGCGCTGCGCGAGGTCGCCCGTCAGGTGCCGGCCGACCGTTTGCTGGTGGAAACCGACTCGCCTTACCTGGCCCCGGTGCCGCATCGCGGCAAGCCCAATCTGCCGCAATATGTGCGTGAAGTGGCGGAGTACCTGGCGGTTTTGCGTGGCGTCAGCTACGAGAGCCTGGCCGAGCAGACCTCAAGCAACTTCAAGCGTCTGTTCCCGCTAGCTGGTGTGGCCTGAAACTATGGCGTAGCCCGGATGCAGTCCGGGGGCGTCGGTAAATATTCCCCGGATTGAATCCGGGCTACGGTTCGCGCTTCTGTCATCAGGCCAGGCAAAAAAAACCCGGACTCTGGGGGATGAATCCGGGTCAAGACCATTAGGAGTAAATCAAGGTACGCGGTCCACGGTACCTTGGCTGGTGGGGCACTTGGGGGGAGATGCCGCACACCAGTACGTTCCAGTATTGGCCATGATCAGCGAGCGTCCAGGCCAAAGCCTGAGTTTTTTAAACGGATTTGGAATACCAAGGGCGCTGCTGAGTCCGCCGAATCTGTTCGTGGCGTTGCGAGCTAGAGTCCTGCAAGGCAACAAAAAGCGAGGGCGTGGAGTTTACGAGTTGTAAATGAGCCGCCCGAGCTTGTTTTTAATGCGGCAGGGCCTACGCGCAGCAGGCCGTGCGCAGATTCTCAGCCTTTTGCCAGCTGGGTTAGCAGGCCCAAGGTCTCTTCGATCACCTGCTCGCTGGTATAGAAATGCGGCGACAAACGCACGCCTGACCCGCGTTGCACGCAAATCACCTGTTCCTCGCGCAGACGTTGATACAGCGCGGAGTTTTCCCAGCCTGCCAGGCTGAAGTTGAGGATGCCGGCACGACGCGCAGGGTCGAGCGGGCTATGGATCACCGCACCGGGTAATGCGCGAATGCCGTCATCGAGGCGCCGAACCCGCTCCTCCAGCAAGGCGCCGACCCGCACCATGCCCACGTCTTCGAGCAACGACAAACTCGCCTCCAGGGCAAAGGCACCGAGCATGTTCGGGCTGCCACATTCGAAGCGCCGTGCGCTTCGCGCCGGCTGCCAGTCCTGACGGGTGTAATCACCGGCGTGCTCCAGCATGTGCCAGCCGTACTCGTGCAGTTTCAACTGATCGCGTACTGCACTGCGGCAATAGAACACCCCCAGACCTTCCGGGCCGAGCATCCATTTGTGGCCGTCGGCCATGGCGAAGTCGCAGTCGTAAGCCTGGACGTCGAAGGGCAGGGCGCCCAGCTGCTGAATGGCATCGATGCAGAACAGCACGCCATGCTGGCGGCAGCTACGACCGAGGCGCGGCAGGTCCAGGCGCAGACCGCTGGCGAACTGCACGGCGCTGACCGACAGCAGGCGTGTGCGTGGGGTGAAGGCGGCGAGCAGGGCCGCTTCCGGATCATCGTCCCTGAGACTGACTTCGATCACCTCCACGCCTTGGGCGGCCAGCGCCAGCCAGACGATACGGTTGGAAGGGAATTCCTCGTCGCTGATGATCACCTGGTCGCCGGCCCGCCAGTCCAGGCCGAAGGCTACGAACGAGAGCGCCTCGGAAGTATTCTTGACCAGTGCAATGTCGCCGGTACTTGGTGCGTTCAACAGGCGCACAAGTCGTTCGCGTAGGCTACGCTCCAGCTTTAGCCAGTCGTGATAGTCGCGTGCACCGCTGGCCACGTTCGCTTCCGAGAACCGCCGCACTGCTTCAGCACTGCGTTTTGGCCAGGGTGCGACCGCCGCATGGTTCAGATAGCGCAGCCCATTTTCCAGGGGGAACTCATCATGAAACACGTACATGGTCGGATGATCCGTGCAATTTGGCTACATTTGGGCATAATAGATGGCTTCGATTTTTGACCCCGTAGTCCCTTTATGCAGAAAGAACCCCGTAAGGTCCGCGAATTCCGTCGCCGCGAGCAAGAAATTCTCGATACCGCGCTGAAACTCTTCCTCGAGCAGGGTGAAGACAGCGTGACCGTCGAGATGATCGCTGATGCGGTCGGTATCGGCAAAGGCACTATCTACAAGCACTTCAAGTCCAAGGCGGAGATCTACCTGCGCCTGATGCTCGACTACGAGCGTGATCTTAACGAGCTGCTGCATTCGGCCGACGTGGATCGTGACAAGGAAGCGCTGTCGCGTGCCTACTTCGAATTCCGCATGCGCGATCCACAGCGCTATCGCCTGTTCGACCGCCTTGAAGAAAAGGTGGTCAAGGGCAATCAGGTGCCGGAACTGGTCGAGCAATTGCACAAGATCCGTGCTTCCAACTTCGAGCGCCTGACCCAGCTGATCAAGGGGCGCATTGCCGAAGGCAAGCTGGAAGACGTGCCGCCGTACTTCCACTATTGCGCAGCCTGGGCCCTGGTGCATGGCGCCGTGGCGCTGTACCACTCGCCGTTCTGGAGCAA
>CAZIZA010000390.1:0-2882 GCA_964543555.1 uncultured Pseudomonas sp. | reverse complement strand
GGGGCCGTCTGAATTCCTTTCTTGCTTGCGGAGTTGTCCATGGCCGCCGTACTGCCTGCCAATGATTTGCCCGGGCCGAGCCTGAAGCAGCGACTGGCCCGTGCCGAGCGTTTCAATCGCCTGAAGTCCAAGGCGCTGATCCTGCCGCTGTTGCTGTTCCTTCTGCTGACCTTCCTGCTGCCCATCGGCGCCTTGCTGCTGCGCAGTGTGGACAACCCGGAAGTGGTCGGCAGCCTGCCGCGTACCGTCGAGGCGATTGCTGCCTGGGATGGTCGTGGCCTGCCGGATGAGGCGGTATACCGGGCGATTGCCAGCGATATGCTCGAAGCACGGCGCAATCAGAGCCTGGGCGATCTGTCCAAGCGCCTGAACATGGAACTGGCGGGCTTCCGTAGCCTGGTCAGCGCAACCGCTCGCAAGCTGCCGCTGCGCGAGGAGCCGGCGTCCTACCAGGAGGCCTTCCTTGATATGGACGAGCGCTGGGGCGACCCTGCCTACTGGCAGGTGATCCGTCGCAATGCGTCGTCGGTCACGCCCTATTACCTGCTGGCCGCGCTCGATCACCGCATCGACGACCTCGGCGAATTGGCCCAGGCCACGCCGGATCAGGCCATCTATCTGGACATTTTCGCCCGTACCTTCTGGATGAGCCTGGTGATCACCGCCATCTGTCTGGTGCTGGCCTATCCGTTGGCCTACTTGCTGGCCAATCTGCCCACGCGACAGGGCAACCTGCTGATGATTCTGGTGTTGTTGCCGTTCTGGACTTCGATCCTGGTACGCGTCGCGGCCTGGATCGTGCTCTTGCAGTCCGGAGGGTTGATCAACAGCGCGCTGATATCGTTGGGGATCATCGAGCAACCACTGCAACTGGTGTTCAACCGCAGCGGTGTGTACGTGGCCATGGTGCACATCATGCTGCCGTTCATGATCCTGCCGATCTACAGCGTGATGAAAGGTATCTCGCCCAGCTACATGCGTGCGGCGGTATCACTTGGTTGCCATCCGTTCGCCAGCTTCTGGCGGGTGTACTTCCCGCAGACCCTGGCCGGTGTTGGTGCGGGTTGCCTGCTGGTATTCATCCTGTCGATTGGCTACTACATCACCCCGGCGCTGCTGGGCAGCCCGAACGACCAGATGATCAGCTACTTCGTCGCCTTCTACACCAACACCACCATCAACTGGGGCATGGCCACGGCCCTCGGCGGTCTGCTGCTGGCCGCAACGCTGGTGCTGTACGTGGTGTACAGCTGGCTGGTCGGCGCCAGCAAACTGCGACTGGGTTAAAAAGCGGTCTGCGCAGCAGACCATCTAATGACCCTCGCCCATTCATGGGAGAGGGTGCCCGAAGGGCGGGAGAGGGTGCTTGTTTCGGCACCACTGCCTCTCGGTAACCGAACTCGGGAGGAGGGCACAAGAAGAGCGCCCTCTCCCCCAGCCCCTCTCCCATAAATGGGACAGGGGAGCTAAACGCTAAATGGAGTCACAGCCATGCTCAGCCCCTACATGTCACCCGTCGAGCGCCTCTGGTACTACGGCCTGCGCATTCTCTGCGGCCTGGTGTTGCTGTTTCTGATCCTGCCGGTGCTGGTAATCGTGCCGCTGTCGTTCAACTCCGGCACCTTCCTGGTCTACCCGCTGCAGGGCTTCTCGCTGCGCTGGTACGAGGATTTCTTCATGTCCGCTGACTGGATGCGTTCGCTGAAGAACAGCCTGATCATCGCCCCGGCCGCGACGCTGCTGGCCATGGTCTTCGGCACCCTGGCGGCCATCGGTCTGACCCGTGGCGAGTTCCGTGGCAAGGCGCTGGTGATGAGCCTGCTGATCTCGCCGATGATCGTCCCGGTGGTGATCATCGGTGTCGCCAGCTACCTGTTCTTCGCGCCGCTGGGCATGGGCAACAGCTACCTGTCGCTGATCCTGGTGCATGCCGTGCTTGGCGTGCCGTTCGTGATCATCACCGTGTCGGCCACCCTGCAGGGCTTCAACCACAACCTGGTGCGCGCCGCCGCCAGCCTCGGGGCCTCGCCGCTGACGGCGTTTCGCCGGGTGACCCTGCCGCTGATCGCGCCTGGGGTGATCTCGGGCGCGCTATTCGCCTTCGCCACCTCCTTCGATGAAGTGGTGGTGACCCTGTTCCTCGCCGGCCCCGAGCAGGCCACCCTGCCACGGCAGATGTTCAGCGGCATCCGCGAGAACCTGTCGCCAACCATCGCCGCCGCAGCGACCCTGCTGATCGGTTTCTCCGTGTTGCTACTGCTGACTCTGGAGTGGCTGCGTGGGCGCAGCGAGAAGCTGCGTACGTCGGTGCCGGAATAAATCGCCGTAACAGCATGACCAAGGCCTCGCCGGGCAACCGGCGGGGCCTTTTGCCATGAGACGAATTGGCGCGCCTGATCCAGTGGCGCTGCCAGATAGCCGCTGAGCCGCTACAATGCGCGCCACCGTGACCCAAGCCCTTAGAGGTGCGCCATGCAACCCTTCGCCATCGCCCCGTCGATCCTTTCCGCCGACTTCGCCCGCCTGGGCGAGGAAGTGGACAACGTACTCGCCGCCGGGGCGGACATCGTCCACTTCGATGTCATGGATAATCACTACGTGCCCAACCTGACCATCGGCCCGATGGTCTGCGCGGCCCTGCGCAAGTACGGCATCACCGCACCCATCGACGCGCACCTGATGGTCAAACCGGTGGATCGCATCATCGGTGACTTCATCGAGGCCGGCGCCAGCTACATCACCTTCCACCCGGAAGCGTCCGAGCACATCGACCGTTCCCTGCAACTGATCAAGGCCGGCGGCGCCAAGGCCGGCCTGGTGTTCAACCCGGCCACGCCGCTGGACGTGCTCAAGTACGTGATGGACAAGGTCGACATGATCCT
>CAZIZA010000389.1:0-2893 GCA_964543555.1 uncultured Pseudomonas sp. | reverse complement strand
AACGCCTCGACCAGGTGGCTGCGCAGCTGTTTGGCGAGTTCTCCCGTTCGCGCCTATCGACCTGGATCAAGGAAGGTCGCCTGACCGTCGATGGTGCCGTGGCGCGCCCGCGCGATACCGTGCATGCAGGCTCGACGCTGGTACTGGATGCCGAGCAGGAAGCGCAGGGCGAGTGGATCGCCCAGGACATAGAGCTGAATATCGTTTATGAAGACGAACACCTGCTGGTGATCGATAAGCCGGCTGGTCTGGTGGTGCACCCGGCTGCCGGGCATGCCGACGGCACCCTGCTCAATGCGCTGCTGCATCATGTGCCGGACATCATCAATGTGCCGCGTGCCGGCATCGTTCATCGTCTGGACAAGGACACCACCGGCCTGATGGTAGTGGCCAAGACCCTGCAGGCGCAGACTAATCTGGTCGAGCAACTGCAGAAACGTACCGTCAGCCGTATCTATGAGTGCATCTGCATTGGTGTGATCACCGCCGGTGGCACCATCGATGCGCCCATTGGTCGCAGCTCCAGCCAGCGTCAGCGTATGGCGGTGACCGATGGCGGCAAGCCGGCGATCAGTCACTACCGCGTGCTCGAACGTTACCGCTCGCACACCCATGTACGGGTCAAGCTGGAAACCGGGCGCACCCATCAGATACGTGTACACATGACCCATGTTGGCTACCCGCTGGTGGGCGACCCTGTCTATGCCGGTCGTTTCCGTATCCCACCTGCCGCCAGTCAGAGCCTGGTGCAGAGCCTCAAGGAGTTCCCGCGTCAGGCGCTGCATGCGCGTTTCCTCGAGCTGGATCATCCGGCTACCGGCAAGCGCATGAAGTGGGAGTCGGCGCTGCCGGATGATCTGGTCTGGCTGCTGACCCTGCTGCGCCAGGATCGCGAGGCTTTCGTCGGGTGAGTACTCACGACTGGCTGATGCCTGACTGGCCTGCGCCGGTCAACGTACGTGCTTGCGTCACCACGCGCAGTGGCGGTATCAGCGCGGCACCGTTCGATACCTTCAATCTGGGCGATCATGTCGAGGACGATCCTGCTGCGGTTGCTAGCAACCGTCAGCATCTGGTCGATACGCTCGGCTGCCAGCCTGCCTGGCTGCGTCAGGTGCATGGCATTGTGGTGACCGAAGCCGACCCTATCACCGTCATCGAGGCCGATGGCAACTGGACGGCCACGCCGGGTATCGCCTGTACGTCGATGACCGCCGATTGCCTGCCAGCGCTGTTCTGCGACCGCGCCGGTACCCGTGTGGCAGCGGCCCATGCCGGTTGGCGCGGGTTGGCCGGTGGTGTGCTGGAGGCGACCGTCAAGGCGCTGGACGTTGCACCGCAGGAGCTGCTGGTCTGGCTAGGCCCGGCCATCGGCCCGGCCGCGTTCGAGGTCGGTGGCGAAGTACGCGAGGCCTTCGTGCAACGGCATGCCGAGGCTGATGGCGCATTCGTGCCCAGTGTCAACGCTGGCAAGTTCATGGCCGATATCTACCAGTTGGCGCGTATTCGCCTGGCGTCCATGGGCGTTACTGCCGTGAGCGGTGGCGGGCTATGCACCTACAACGACCCGCGCTTCTACTCCTACCGGCGCAGTCCCCGCACCGGGCGCTTCGTTTCGCTGATCTGGCTGCAGCCCTGATGCAGCCTGTCGGCAGGCTCTGGCAGGCTGTAAAAACTACCTGCGTTATCCGGGTTTCGTTGAGCCGCCTCGCGTGCGAGCCCTGTCAGAATGCTCATCTGTAACGCGCAAACTCGAACGTGGGGCCAGTGCTTTTTTCGGTTGTTTTTGCCCAGGCCCGTCTGCCTCGCTTGCGTTTTCGAGAGCCTGCTAGCACTTAATCACCATTATCAATAGTGCTGTGCCTTGCCAAGCGGCTGGGCTTATTCTGCTTGGCAACGAGCGTGCCCGATGCGCGCGACCTGACCAGAGAGGAACGATGATGAGCGCCCCCGCACAAGCCCTGTTCACCCCTTTCCAGCTCGGTAACCTGGCGCTGCCGACCCGTGTGGTGATGGCACCGATGACCCGTTCCTTTTCGCCCGGCGGCGTGCCCAACGCACACGTGGTCGAGTACTACCGCCGTCGCGCTGCTGCTGGAGTGGGCCTGATCGTCACCGAGGGCACCACTGTCAATCACAAGGCGGCCAACGGCTATCCGAATGTGCCGCGTTTCTACGGCGAAGATGCCCTGGCGGGCTGGAAGCAGGTGGTCGACGCTGTGCACGCCGAAGGCGGCAAGATCGTTCCTCAGCTTTGGCACGTGGGCAACGTGCGCAAGTTGGGTACCGAGCCGGATGCCAGCGTGCCCGGCTATGGTCCGATGGAGAAGGTCAAGGATGGCCAGGTGGTCGTGCATTGCATGACTCAGGCCGATATCGATGAGGTGATCGCTGCCTTCGCCCAGGCTGCACGCGATGCCAAAGCCATCGGCATGGACGGCGTGGAAATCCACGGCGCCCACGGTTATCTGGTCGACCAGTTCTTCTGGGAGGGCAGCAACCAGCGCACCGACCACTACGGCGGCGACCTGGCGGCGCGTTCGCGCTTCGCCATCGAGCTGATCCAGGCGGTGCGCGCCGCCGTTGGCCCGGACTTCCCGATCATCCTGCGATTCTCGCAGTGGAAGCAGCAGGATTACACCGCACGCCTGGTGCAGACCCCAGAGCAGTTGGAAGCCTTCCTCAAGCCGCTGTCCGACGCGGGCGTGGACATCTTCCACTGCTCGACCCGCCGTTTCTGGGAGCCGGAGTTCGAAGGCAGCGACCTCAACCTGGCTGGCTGGACGCGCAAGCTCACCGGCAAGCCAACCATCACCGTCGGCAGTGTCGGTCTGGATGGCGAGTTCCTGCAGTTCATGGTCAAGACCGACAAGGTGGCCGAGCCGGCCAGCCT
>CAZIZA010000388.1:0-2905 GCA_964543555.1 uncultured Pseudomonas sp. | reverse complement strand
GGCCGACTACTTCCACAGTCTGGCTTTCGACGACGAAGCCGACGCCGGCCGCCCCCTCGACGATGGCCTGGCTGATCGCCGGCTGCTCCAGCTCGGTAGCCGCGTGGCAGATCCTGCAGATCAGGAACTGGCCCTGGTGCGCGTGTTCCGGGTGGCTGCAGCCGACGAAGGCGTTGAGCGAGGCGATGCGGTGGACCAGGCCGTTTTCCAGCAGGAAATCCAGTGCGCGGTACACCGTAGGCGGCGCGGCGCGGCGGCCGTCCTCATCACTCAGCACACCGAGGATGTCATAGGCGCCGAGTGGCTTGTGACTGGCCCATACCAACTCCAGCACGCGTTTGCGCAGGGCGGTCAGGCGCAGACCCTGACGCGCACAGATGGCTTCGGCTTCGGCCAGCGCATGGCTGACGCAGCGGGAGTGATCGTGGGGGCGTGCAGCCAGGGGGGTGTCGGTCATGGGCAAGGACGGCGTTGGCAAGAGACGTTATTATGTTACCTGTTCATTTCCATCCGAGTATGCCCCGTGTTGCGTCTTTTCTGTCTTATCGCCCTGTTTTTCGTCGCCAGCGCCCAAGCCGATGTGCGTGTCCTGACCAGTATCAAGCCGCTGCAACTGATCGCCGCAGCGGTACAGGATGGCGTCGGTGAGCCTGAAGTGCTGCTGCCACCGGGTGCTTCGCCACATCATTACGCGCTGCGTCCATCCGACGTACGGCGCGTACGTGATGCCGACCTGCTCTACTGGATCGGCCCGGACATGGAGGCTTTTCTGCCTCGCGTGCTGGAAAGCCGCGACAAGCCGCAGGTGGCGGTGCAGGATTTACCCGGCATGACGCTTCGTCATTTCGGTGACAGCCATGATGAGCATGATCGCCACGACGGCCACGATCACGCGCATGCGCACGGTGCTGATGACCTGGGTCATGATCACGACCATCGCCCGGGCAGTCTGGATGCTCATTTGTGGCTCGCTGCGGACAATGCCCGGCTGATCGCCGCGCGCATGGCGGCAGATCTGAGCAAGCTGGATGCTGCCAATGCCGCGCGCTATGCCGCTAACCTGCAAGCCTTCGAGGCACGTCTGGATGCACTCGATGGCCGCATTCGTCCGCAACTGGTCGCCTTGCAGGGTAAGCCCTACTTCGTCTTCCATGAGGCTTTCGATTATTTCGAGGCTGCCTACGGCCTCAAACACGCCGGTGTGTTCAGCGTCCTGACCGAGGTACAGCCGGGTGCGCGGCATGTCGCTGCGATGCGCGAACGTTTGCAGCAGACCGGCCCGAGTTGTGTCTTCAGTGAACCGCCACTGCGCCCGCGCCTGGCGGAAACCCTGACTGCCGGGCTGCCGGTAAAACTGGCCGAGCTGGACGCGTTGGGCGGCACCTTGCCGGTCAACGCCAGCGGTTACGAACAACTGCTGGAAAACCTGGCTGCCGGTCTTGGTCAGTGCCTCAATAGCCTGTAAGGCCTCTGCAGGGCATCCAGATACGCTTCGCCCTGCGTCCGTGTTCAGGGCGTGACGCGTTTATCTGTGTTGAGCGGGTAAGTCGCGACGAATCACGCCGATCCCGCTACAGGGCAAACGGCAGTGGCAGGTCGATCCGTTGGCGTCGCGCCAGGCGCCGTTGAAATTCAGCCGGATCATGAATCAGCACTTCCTGCCCGGCGAACGACTCGGCGGCGATCAGGCGCGACAGCCAGAAACGCACGCACGCTACGCGTAGCATGACCGGCCACAGCTCTGCTTCGGCAGCGCTGAAGGGCCGTAGCGTCGCATAGGCGCCGAGCAGTGCACGGGCGCGGGCGCCATCGAGGCTGCCGTCTTCGTGCGAGCACCAGTCGTTCAGGGTTATCGCCAGGTCGTAGAGCATCGGCCCTGAGCAGGCGTTGTAGAAATCGATCACACCTGCCAGGTGGTTGCCGTCGAACAGGGCGTTATCGCGAAACAGGTCGGCATGCAGGTTGGCCCTTGGCAATGCGAGGATGCGCGGCTTCAGCTCGGCGATCTCAGCCAGTGCATCACGTAGCAGCGGTAGCGCCTGCTCGTCGAGTTTCAGTGCCTGGCTCGGGCCTTCGGCGAGCATCCAGTCCAGGCCTCGGTCGCTGCGGCGTTCGATGGGTGCATCACGCGTAGCCAGGTGGATGCGTGCCAGCAGAGTACCCACTTCCTGACAGTGATGGGCGTTGGCCTCGCGCACATGCTTGCCGGACAGGCGCGGCTGCAGTAGCGCCGGTTTCTCCGCCAGGCTGCGCAGGGCCTCGCCGTCCTGCGTGCGCAGGGCGTAGGGCACCGGCAGGCCGGCATCGTGCAGCACATCGAGTAATTCGATAAAGAATGGCAGGTCGGCCACCGGGCCGCGTTCGACCAGCGTCAGAACGTACTCGCCCTGCTCCAGGCTGACGAAGAAGTTGCTGTTTTCGCTGCCTGCAGCAATACCCTGGAAATCGCGCAACCGACCAAGCCCGTAGGGCGCCAGGAAGACTTCGAGCTGATGACGCTCCAGAGGGGTGAATACCGACATATCAGACCTTAATCGCTTACCAGCTAAAGATTTCCCAGGAGGGGATCAGCATGTCCGGATCGTCCGAACGTATGAAGTTGCCGTCGCTGCCATCAGCGCGAACGAGAAAATAGGGCTTGCCATTCTTCGGGATGACCTTGATGGCATAGAGGAAGCCATTGACCCGGTATTCCTGAATGGTGCGGTCGCCGTCCTGGCGGATGGTCACGTCCGGGTCGCCGGACACCGGATCTTCGGCGTGAGCAGCAAGGGGCACACAGGCCAGCAGGCCGACCAGCAACAGGCGATTCAATGTACCCATGGTAATCTTGCTCCTTCGTTTTTTACCGATGCAGCCATTCTACCGCTGCACCCGCCGAAAAGGTTGATCCCGCGCATGAGCC
>CAZIZA010000387.1:0-2915 GCA_964543555.1 uncultured Pseudomonas sp. | reverse complement strand
CGGCCGTCGCTACGGGAGCGTCGTTCAGGCCTAATCGCCTCCGCGCTGGAAAAGACCTGTCCGGAGGACCGGCCTTTTTTGTTTATGTATCTTTGGTTCGCTTGCCCGATCCGCTAGTTCTGGATGATCCGGCAAGCGTTCCCCCAGCCCGCAGATGAAGCGGGAGGCATACCCATGAAATTCGTCGACGAAGTTTCTATTTTTGTAAAAGCCGGTGACGGCGGTAACGGCATGATGGCCTTCCGTCGCGAGAAATTCATCGAGAAAGGCGGCCCCAACGGTGGCGACGGTGGCGACGGCGGCTCGGTATTCCTCGAGGCCGATGCCAACCTCAACACCCTGATCGACTATCGCTATACCCGCAAATTCCACGCGCAGAATGGTGAGAAGGGCGGCAGCACCGATTGCACCGGGGCCAAGGGTGAGGATCTGATCCTGCCGGTGCCGGTCGGCACCACGGTGATCGACGTGGCCACCCAGGAAGTGATTGGTGATCTGGTCAAGCCCGGTCAACGCCTGATGGTTGCCCAAGGCGGCTGGCACGGCCTGGGCAATACCCGCTTCAAGTCCAGTACCAACCGGGCGCCGCGCCAGACCACGCCAGGCAAGCCGGGTGAGTCGCGCGATCTCAAGCTGGAGCTGAAAGTGCTGGCCGATGTTGGCCTGCTCGGTCTGCCCAATGCCGGCAAGAGCACTTTCATTCGTGCGGTTTCCGCCGCCAAACCCAAGGTTGCCGACTACCCCTTCACCACTCTGGTGCCGAACCTGGGTGTGGTCAGCGTCGATCGCTTCAAGAGCTTCGTCGTCGCCGACATTCCGGGGCTGATCGAAGGCGCCTCCGACGGTGCCGGTCTGGGTATTCGCTTCCTCAAGCACCTGGCACGTACGCGTCTGTTGCTGCATCTGGTGGACATGGCGCCACTGGACGAGAGCGACCCGGCCGAGTCGGCGCAGGTGATCATCGACGAGCTGGCGCGTTTCAGTCCGGCGCTGGCTGAGCGCGATCGCTGGCTGGTGCTGAACAAGATGGACCAGGTGCCCGAAGACGAGCGCGAGGCGCGCAAGGCCGATATCGTTGCCCGCCTGAACTGGCAGGGCCCGGTTTACGTGGTCTCGGCCATCAGCCGCGATGGCACCGAGCGTATCAGTCGCGACATCATGCATTACCTGGAAGTGCGCGCCGAGCGCATCGCCGAAGACCCGGTCTTCGCCGAGGAGCTGGCCGAGCTGGATCAGCGTATCGAGGATGAGGCACGTGCCCGTCTGCAGGCGCTGGACGATCAGCGTGCGCTGCGTAAATCCGGTGTGCGTAGCGTCGATGACATCGATGAAGACGATGACTTCTTCGATGAGGAAGATGACGACGGCCCGGAAATCATTTACGTCCGGGATTAAGCAAATTTCCAACGCCGCTTAATTGCGGCGTTTTTGTAAGGGATGCTCTGAAGCAGTCGTCATTCCCGCGTAAGCGGGAATCCAGAAACATCGCAGCACCTGGACTCCCGCCTTCGCGGGAGTGACGCTGAGGCTTTTTCAGGGTTTCCTAAGTGGGCGTTCTGGCTAAGGTTGGAAGATCATGCGTGACAAGGTGACCGGCGCGCGGCGCTGGGTGGTGAAGATCGGCAGTGCGCTGCTGACCGCCGACGGGCGTGGCCTGGATCGTGCGGCCATGGCCGTGTGGGTCAAGCAGATGGTCGCGCTGCGAGAGCAGGGCGTGGAACTGGTGCTGGTATCTTCCGGCGCGGTGGCAGCCGGCATGAGCCGTCTGGGCTGGACCAGCCGACCTAGCGCGATGCATGAGTTGCAGGCTGCCGCTGCGATTGGCCAGATGGCCCTGGTGCAGGCCTGGGAGTCGAGTTTCGCCGAGCATGGCATGCGCACCGCGCAGGTCCTCCTGACCCATGACGATCTGTCCGATCGCAAGCGCTACCTCAATGCACGCAGCACCTTGCGCACGCTGGTGAATCTCGACGTGATCCCGGTGATCAACGAGAACGACACGGTGGTCACCGATGAAATCCGCTTCGGCGACAACGACACCCTGGCCGCGCTGGTGGCCAACCTGGTGGAGGCCGATCTGCTGGTGATCCTCACCGACCGCGACGGCATGTACAACGCCGACCCGCGCCACAACCCCGATGCCGAGCTGATCTTCGAGGCCCGCGCCGATGATCCGGCACTGGATGCCGTGGCAGGTGGCGTCGGTGGTGCCTTGGGGCGTGGCGGCATGCAGACCAAGCTGCGTGCATCACGTCTGGCTGCGCGCTCCGGCGCGCATACGGTGATCGTTGGCGGTGCCATCGAGCAGGTGCTGGCCCGCCTCAAGGGCGGCGAGCGCCTGGGCACGTTGTTGGCCCCTGAGCGTGGCCTGCTGGCAGCGCGTAAGCAGTGGCTGGCTGGCCATTTGCAGACCCGTGGCACCCTGGTGCTGGACGCCGGGGCGGTGAAGGCGCTGAGCCAGGATCGCAAGAGCCTGCTGCCGGTCGGCGTGAAGGCGGTGCAGGGTAGCTTCCGCCGTGGCGAGATGGTGGTTTGCGTCGCTCCGGACGGCCGCGAAGTGGCACGTGGCCTGGTCAACTACAGTGCACTGGAGGCGCAGAAGATCATCGGCAAGCCGTCCGATGCCATCGAGGGGCTGCTGGGGTACGTGGATGAACCAGAGCTGGTGCATCGGGATAACCTGATTCTGGTCTGAGGCCTAAACCTGGTCTAGGAGGGCAAGATGCGTTTGTTCAAGGGATGTGTATTGGGTCTGCTGATATTGCCCGGCCTGGCTCTGGCCGAGACCATCGGCGAAGTGTCTACAGTGTTCAAGTGGGTCGGGCCGAACGACAAGATCGTCGTCGAGGCGTTCGATGATCCCAAGGTCGATGGTGTGACCTGCTACTTGTCGCGCGCCAAGACAGGCGGCGTGA
>CAZIZA010000386.1:0-2948 GCA_964543555.1 uncultured Pseudomonas sp. | reverse complement strand
CGCCTCGCGGCGCGTCAAAAACCAACAAGCCACGCGGGCGGGCCAGCGTGGCTTGTCATGATTCGTTGGCCGGGTGCTGCCGGCCGAAGGCCGCGCAGTATAACGCAAAGCCGCCGTCGTCGGGCAGTGGCGACGACCGTTTGTCATGCCGGCCGTGACCTTGCGCAAAAACCGCCTAAACCTTGCTCTGGAGCAATGCCGGCGTGGGCTGCGCGCGCACACTGGCCAGACACTCGCATGGAAGAGGAACCGCGCATGAAGCAGACCATGAAAGCCGCAGTCGTCCACGCCTTCGGGCAGCCGCTGCGTATCGAGGAGGTGAAAACCCCGCTGCCCGGCCCCGGGCAGATTCTGGTGAAGATCGAGGCGTCTGGCGTTTGCCACACCGACCTGCACGCAGCCGAAGGCGACTGGCCGGTGAAGCCGAGCCTGCCGTTCATTCCCGGTCACGAGGGCGTCGGCTACGTGGCGGCGGTCGGCAGTGGCGTGACGCGGGTAAAGGAAGGCGACCGTGTCGGCGTGCCCTGGCTCTACACCGCCTGTGGCTGCTGCGAACACTGCCTGACCGGCTGGGAAACCCTCTGCGAGAGTCAGCAGAACACTGGCTATTCGATCAACGGCGGTTACGCCGAATACGTGCTGGCTGATCCGAACTACGTCGGTATCCTGCCGAAAAACGTCGATTTCCTGGAAATTGCGCCGATCCTTTGCGCGGGCGTGACGGTGTACAAGGGGCTCAAGGAAACCAAGGCCCGCCCCGGACAGTGGGTGGCGATTTCCGGCATCGGCGGCCTCGGTCACGTCGCCGTGCAGTACGCCCGCGCCATGGGCCTGCACGTGGTCGCAGTGGATGTCGACGACGCCAAGCTGGAGCTGGCGCGCAAGCTCGGCGCCAGCCTGACCATCAACGCGCGCAAGGAAAACCCTGCCGAAGTGGTGCAGCGCGATATCGGCGGCGCCCACGGCGTACTGGTCACTGCGGTGTCCAACGCTGCCTTCGGCCAGGCCATCGGCATGGCGCGCCGGCACGGTACGGTGGCGCTGGTCGGCCTGCCGCCGGGTGACTTCCCCACGCCGATCTTCGACGTGGTGCTCAAGGCCATCAGCATCACCGGCTCCATCGTCGGCACCCGTGCCGATCTGCAGGAGGCACTGGATTTCGCCGGTGAAGGGCTGGTGAGGGCTACCGTACACAGCGACAGCCTGGACAACATCAACGGCATCTTCGAGCGGATGCGTGACGGGCAGATCGAGGGCCGGGTGGTGTTGCAGCTCTGATGCGCGCACGGCCACGGATTGGCAACTGTCCGCCAGAACGGACGCAGACGGGCGTACAGATCGCCGCCAGGCGGCCGTACTGTGCGCCCTTCATCCCAACACGAACGTGTTGTCATGAAACAGTACGCTTCGCTCGTTGCCCTCCTCCTGCTTTCCTTCCAGTTGCGCGGGCAGGACGACCAACTGCAGTTCACCACGCGCAAAGATGAACCGAATCAGGGCGACCTCATCAACGACATTATGCGTAACCACTGATCCGCTTGGGCGAGCCAGGGCCCGCCGCCTCACGGCATATTTCTTGCGTTCTTTTGCGTAATTACGCTCACGGAACGCATCATGCTGCACGCCTCGCTGACCACCCTGCATGTGGTGTCGCTGATCCTGCAACGATTCGCCGACCTGCCCGAGTTGCGCCCGCAATTGCTGGCCGGAAGCGGCATTGCTGCGGCTGACCTGGAGAATGCCGACGCGCGCATCACCCGGGTGCAGGAGCTGCAGGTCTGTGCCAATGCCCTGGCCCTGCGTGCCGACCTGGGCCTCGAGCTGGGGCGCAGCCTGCATGTTTCTTCCTATGGGCTGCTGGGTTACGCCGCACTCTCGGCTGCCACCTTTGGTGACGCCTGGCGCCTGTTGCTGCAGTACCCGGCGTTGCTCGGCACCTATTTTCGTCTCGATCTGCAGGTGGAAGGCGAGCTGGCCTGGATCAGCGCCAGCGGCTACCGCGATGCCGAGGCGCTGGAAGTGTTCAACGTCGAGATGTGCCTGGCCTCGCTGAAGCTGATCGGAGACGAACTGCTGCGCCAGCCGCTGTCATTGAAGAGTGCCGAGTTCACCTACGCTCGGCCAGACTACGTCTCGCGCTATGTGCAGAGCTTTCCCTGCCCGCTGCGTTTCGGGGCGCAGCGCAATGCCTTCGCCTTTCCCGCCGCCTTGCTGGAGCGCCGACTGCCGCTGGCCGACAGCGTGACCCACGGCGACATGGTCGAGCGCTGTCGTCGCCTGAACGCCGAGTTCAGCAGCCGTCAGGCCTGGCTGGAGCGAGTGCGCCAGTTGCTCGCCGCCCAGTTGGTCGAGCCGCCGGGGCTGGAGAACCTGGCGCAGCAGATGCATTGCTCGCCGCGAACCCTGCGTCGTCACCTGCAGGAGCTGGGCACCAGCTACCAGGGCCTGCTTGACGAGCTACGCTTCGAGCGCGCCAAGGCGCTGCTCAGCGAGGCGCAATGGCCGGTTTACCGCATTGCCGAGGTGCTCGGCTTCAGCGAGACGGCCAGCTTTCGTCACGCCTTCCAACGCTGGAGCGGCGTGCCGCCGAGTCGCTTTCGTGCGTAGCCGTATGCAATCCGGGGCACTGGCGCGGGCCTTTGGATGACGGATCGCCGGCAAGCCGGCTCCTACGAAATACCCGATTCCCCTGTAGGAGCCCGCTTGCGGGCGATGTGTGATTACCGGGCGATCACCGAAACCGTGGGAGCGGCTTCAGCCGCGATAAAGGCTCGCCGCTGAAGCGCCTCCCACAGGCGTCGCTCATTCCTCGGCCTGCACGTTGCGATACATCTGCAAGCGCGCGGCTTCATGCAAACCACGGCTCAGCCCCAGCAGGCGCCGGAACTCCTCGGGGTGCTGCTCGGCCACGTTGTCGCGTGGCGTCGGCGAGCGCAGGTCGTGCAGGG
>CAZIZA010000385.1:0-3001 GCA_964543555.1 uncultured Pseudomonas sp. | reverse complement strand
TGGTCGATCAGGCGGTTGCGGGCGATCTGGTACAGCCAGGTCTTGAACAGCACCGCCTCGCGCTGCTCGCTCTGGCTGCGGATCAGACTCATCCAGGTTTCCTGGAACACTTCCTCGGCCAGGGCATGATCGCCACACAGGCCAAGCAGAAAGCGGAACAGCCCCAGCCGATGGCGCTGGTACAGCGCGTTGAAGGCCGTGGCATCGCCGCGGCGGTAACGCCGCAGTAGAGCGGCGTCGTCATCCGTGAGAGGTGCGTTCACTGCTGAACTCGTTCAGGGGTGGAACCGGAAGTGTGCAGGCTCTGGGCAATTTCGGCCAGTTGGATGAACTCGCCGCGCAGGCCGAAGCGATCCTCGCCCTTGGCCGAGCGCGCCAGTTCAATACTCTGCGCCAGACCGAAGTTGCCCGTGTAACGACCGTCCTTGAGCTGCTGGGCGAAGGCTGCGACCGCTGCAGCGAAGCGCAGGTCCTCACTGGCGGCGTTTATCGCATTGGCCTCGGCGCGCGCAATGGGGCGTTCCAGCAGGCGACTGCTTACCTCTCCTGGTGCCTTGTAACGAATCCGCAGCCAGGCCAGTTCACCCGTCTTGCCCGCTGGCGAGGTAACGGCCTGATAGCGCAGCGGCTCCACCCAGCCCTTGCCACCAACCGGGACGATCTCGTATAGCGCGGTGACGGTATGCCCGGCACCAATATCGCCGGCATCGACCTTGTCATTGCTGAAATCCTCACGCTTGAGTGCGCGGTTCTCGTAGCCCAGCAAGCGGTACTCGCTAACCTCGCTCGGGTTGAATTCCAGTTGCAGCTTCACGTCGCTGGCCACCGTGGCCAGGGTCGAGCCGAGCTGATCCACCAACACCTTGCGCGCCTCGCGCAGGTTGTCGATATAGGCGTAATTGCCATTGCCGGCGTCGGCCAGTTGCTCCATCAGGCGCTCGTTGTAGTTGTCCACGCCAAAACCCAGGGTGGTCAGCGAAACGCCGCTCTTGCGCTTGTCGGCGGCCAGTTGCTTGAGGCTGTCGAAGTCGCTGATGCCGACGTTGAAGTCGCCATCGGTGGCTAGCAGGATGCGGTTGATACCACCATTGATCAGGTGCTTGCCCGCCTGCTGATAGGCCAACTGGATGCCCGACTCCCCTGCCGTCGAGCCGGCGGCAGTCAGTTGATCGATGGCCGCACGGATTTTCGCCTTGTCGCTGTCGGGTGTGGAATCCAGCACCACCTGGCTGTCACCGGCGTAAGTGACCAGCGAGACGCGATCCTGCGGGCGCAACTGATCGACCAGCAACTTCAGCGTGCCTTGCACCATCGGCAGGCCTTCGCGGCGCTGCATCGAGCCGGACACGTCGACCAGGAACACCAGATTGGCCGGCGGCAGCTCGTCCACGCTGCGGTCTGATGCCTTGATGGCGATACGCAGCAGGCGCGTCTGCGGGTTCCACGGTGTCACCGCCAGTTCGGTGCTGATGCCGAACGGTACGTCGCCCTGCGGCAGCGGATAGGCATAGGGGAAGTAGTTGACCAGCTCCTCCAAACGCACAGCATCCTTCGGCGGCAGTTGCCCGCCATTGAGGAAGCGCCGCACGTTGGCATAGCTGCCGGTATCGACGTCGATGCTGAAGGTGGACACCGGTGCCTCGGCGACGGCGAATACCGGGTTGTCGACGTACGCCTGGTACTGCTCGCGCGACTCGTCGCGGTAACCTGGCGGCAGAACATCGGCGATGGGAGCCGGCGCGTAGACCATCGGCGCCGTGCGCTTGTGGCTGGCCGCGGTATGCATCTCGGCGGCTGCGGGCGCAGCCAGATGTTCACCTACACGTGTTGTCGCCGGCTCAGCGTTGACCTGGATTTCCGGCTCCGGGCCAGAGGCGCTGCAGGCGACGAGCAGGAGCAATGTACCCGCCGAAAAACCGACGGCGAATGGACGAACGAGTAGCAAAGAATAAACGGACATGGTGCACCTCCTGAGCAATGGCACGGGACCTTCGCTCAGGTAGACGCAGACCTTCGGTGAAGCGGGTTAAGCCCGGCGGTTATTTCAATTGCCCGAGGAGCCGCCCGCCTCCTGGCACAGTTGCGTAGCCAGCATCCCCAGAGTCATCAGCGCCCTCTCCGCCTCGCGATTCCAGGGGATGCCGCAGTTGAGGCGTACGCAGTGGTTGAACTGCTCGGTATTGCTGAAGATCAACCCCGGTGCGATCGAGATGCCCTGCTGCAGCGCACGCACGTGCAGATCCTTGGTGTTGACCCGTGCCGGCAGGCTGACCCAGAGGATGAAGCCGCCTTTGGGTCGGGTCATCTGCGTGCCGACCGGGAAATACTGCTGCACCGCTAGTTGGAAGGCGCTGAGGTTCTTGCGGTACTCCTGGCGGATATGCCGCAGGTGACGGTCGTACCCGCCATTCTCCAGGTAGGCCGCCACCGCCATCTGGGTCACACTGCACGCCGAATGGGTGGAGAAGGTCTGCAGCCGCTGGATCTCGTCCTGATAATTGCCGGCGACGATCCAGCCGATACGCACACCGGGCGACAGCGTCTTGGAGAAGCTCGAGCAATAGATCACCCGGCTGTCGCGGTCATGAGACTTCAACGCTTTGGTCGGCCCCTGCTCGAACATCAGCTCGCCGTAAATATCGTCCTCGACGATCTGGAAATCGTAATCACCTGCCAGGCGCAACAACTGGCGCTGACGCTCCTCGGGGATGGTGCCACCCAGTGGATTGGATAGGCGTGCAGTGAGCACCAGCGCCTTGATCGGCCACTGGTTGGCCGCCAGCTGCAGCGCTTCGAGGCTGATGCCGGTGGTGGGGTCGCACGGAATCTCGATGACTTTGAGCCCCAGCAAGTCGGCCAACTGCAACAGCCCGTAGTAGGTCGGCGACTCCACCGCGATCAGATCGCCCGGCTTGGTCAGCACGCGCAGGCTCATCTGCAGCGCATCGACGCAGCCATGGGTAATCACCACCTCGGACGGGTCGACCACCACGCCGGCATC
>CAZIZA010000384.1:0-3063 GCA_964543555.1 uncultured Pseudomonas sp. | reverse complement strand
AGAGACATGGCTGGTTACTGGTAAAATAAGGGGCAGTTTGCCAGCCCCCTCCCTTAATGCAACAGAACCGCTAAAAGTAATCCCGATTTGGGTGAGGTGGTCGAAATTGAAAAGGAGTTGGTTGTCTATCGGGATTTTAATGTTGTGCAAAGAAGAGTCCCAAGCAAAGATAGCCAACAATTCGTTGACTATCTGATGGGGGATAAAGCAAGTAGCATTTTTAAGGGGTTAGGGTGGTCAGATAAGATTTGAATTTCTGTTATTTAATAGCAGCCTCATGATTTCATGGCGACTACCTTAATTTGGGCTTTTTATATTCTTTACTTACCCATGAGTGAATCTATGTGGAGGCGTGTAAGGTGAATGATGATTATGTTGGTGTTTATGAGTGTGGGCGAAACACCCCCGTATTTGGTGAGTTTGATGTTGTTGTCCTTGGCGGTGGCCCTGCCGGTATCTCCGCTGCTGTTTCTGCATCAAGGGCCGGTTGTTCAACATTACTCATAGAGCGATATGGGTTCCTTGGTGGAATGGGTACTGCTGGCGGGGTGACCAATTTCTGTGGTCTGCATGCCAATGTGTATGGTGAGCATCAGACAGTCGTTCATGGTGTTGCAGATGATCTTCTTTTTCGCATTAACCACTTGGGTGGTTTGAATAATCCACACCTTATTCTTGGGAGGGTTTTAGCCCAAGCATTTGATATATCTTGTTACAAGCTTGCAGCTGATGATTTATTGAGTTCCGCTGGGGTAAATATCCTTTTTCATGCCTTTGCTGTTGGTGTCGACATGAAAGAGACCGATATTATTAACGCCTTACTTATCGAAACAAAATCGGGGCGTATGGCAGTACGCGGTCAGATGTTTATCGATTGCTCGGGAGACGCAGATCTCGCTGCTTGGTGCGGCGTACCATTTGAAAAAGGGAGTGGACATGGCGACATGATGTATCCATCCACCCTTTATCGTATTGCGGGAGTAGATCCGGAGCGTGCAGGCGAAGCCTGGAAAATGATCCCTTCGCTGATGGAGGAGGCAGAAAAACGAGGGATCCGTTTTCCCCGTAAGGGGGCAATTGTCCGACCGCAAAAGGATACAACGGAGTGGCGTGCCAATATCACCCAGTTGCGAAATGTCGATGGTAGCGCTGTTGACGGAACCAATGTGCGCAGCCTTTCTCAAGCTGAGATGGACGGTCGAAGGCAAGTAAGGGATACCTTCGAATTCTTGCGAACTGTACCTGGTTTTGAACATTCCCGGATTGCAGAGATTGCCACTCAGGTCGGTATTCGTGAGACCCGGCGGATTGTTGGTGAGTATGTTCTGACAGAGACAGACATTCTCACTTGTGCCAGTTTCGACGATACCGTAGGGGTTAATAGTTGGCCAATTGAAAACCATATGGATGGTAATGTGCAGTGGTGTTGGCAAGACATTCCAGGGAGCCGTGGCTTCAACCATTTGCCCTATCGCATGTTGCTGCCTCAACACATCAACAATCTCTTGGTCGCGGGGCGGTGTGCCTCAATGTCTCACCTTGGGCAATCAGCGGCACGTGTGACCGGCGCTTGTTTTGTGATGGGGCAGGCAGCTGGCCTCGCCGCATCGCATGCGTTGAACGATGGCGTTATGCCCGCCAAGAATGATGTGAAGAAACTCCAAGCCCACCTCATTGATAGTGGGGTCTATCTGGGCATTGATCTTAAGTAGGGTGAAAATTGAACATTATCAATCATGTTGTACCGAAAGGTATTGAGACTCAGAGCAGTGCCTCCCGTTATCGTTGGGTTGTTCTCGTATTGGCTTGGGCATCTCTTCAGTTGACGTTCGTGGACAGGCTGTTGTGGGCTAATGTTTCGGTCGTCGTTGGCAGCTCGCTGGGACTGTCCATGGCGGCTCTTGGGGTATTTGTCACTGCGTTTTATGTTGGCTATGTAATTGCGAACGCATTTGGCGGTTTTGCCAGTGATCGCTTTGGTCCTCGAGTCATGATTGTATGCTCGTTACTCCCTCTCGGGGGGGGCACTTTCCTTTTTAGCGCAACAGAGTCCATTCCCTATGGTTTACTCTGCCAAGTCGTCATGGGGCTCGCTGGAGGGTTGAATTATTCAGCTTGCGTGAAACTCATCATGATGTGGTTCGTAAAGCAAGAACGCGGACGTGCGATGGGAATACTGACTACGGCGACGTCATTGGGGGTCGTGCTCGACAATGCCATTGTGCCAACGCTGGCGGACGCTATTGGTTGGCAAGGTGTCTACCGTGCCTTCGGTGTTATCACGTGCGTGTTGGGGATCTTGATTTTCCTTGGTCTTTATCGCAAATCACCGGTGCAGCCTAATGAGACAAGCGTTGGGCAAGAAGGAGGGAGGCTTGCCTTATTTAAGAACTCTGCACTGATATGGATTGCCGTCGCAGGATTCTTCGCAATGTGGGGGACGTGGGGGTTTGCTTTCTGGGCGAATGCGTTGATGGTTCATGGCCATCACATTTCGCCTGCGCAGGCTGGCGGTATCGTGTTTACGTTCGGGTTGGGTGCCGTAGTCGCCAAGCCACTCATAGGATGGGTATCGGACTGTTTCGGGGGGCGTAGAAAACCCTTACTTGTAGCATGTTTCACGGGGTTCTCGGTCATGCTACTCATCTACGGTCAGCTTGACTCATTAACGATGTTCAGGTTCGCTGCCCCACTACTGGGCGTTTTTGCCTTTGCGTACACGCCCTTACTGGCCGCCCTTATCGGTGAGACTGTCGGTGTTAAGCGCTCGGGGGCCGCGACTGGTGTGACCAACGCGATATGGCAGTTGGGCAGTTTGATTGTCCCAAGTGTGATTGGGTTTCTTTACCAAAGTACGGAGTCGTTCATGGTGGCCTTCATTGCTTTGGCAATCGGCCCCTTGTTGGCTGCGTTGGCGATGCTGATGGCGAGTGAAGGGGGACAGGGGGAGATGAAATAGAGTTGCAGCTCTTCAACGCAGGGGTTGGTAAAAAGGGGCTTATGGCCCCTTTGGAGTTATTGTCAAATCTGGTGTATGAAGTCAGGCGGCGTTCCTGTCTGACG
>CAZIZA010000383.1:0-3097 GCA_964543555.1 uncultured Pseudomonas sp. | reverse complement strand
CAGGGCCTGATGCTCACCCAGCAGGTCGACCATGCGCGAGCTGTCGTACTCGTTCATCTGGCAGCCGTGGGTTTCGATATAGAGCTTCTTGGTCATGGCACTGTCTGAGGTGGTTAAAAAATGACCGCACATTATAGGGGAGAGGTAGGCGACAGGCTACAGGCGGCAGTCGCGTAGCCCGGATGCAATCCGGGGCCTTGCGTCGTTAGTCCCCGGATTGCATCCGGGCTACGCATGCGACGCTGTGCTATCCTGCGTGCCCCGTTTTTTCTGACTTCGAGTCTCCATGAGCAAGCGCGATCCCATCTACAAGGTGATTTTCCTCAACCAGGGACAGGTGTACGAGATGTATGCCAAGCAGATCTTTCAGAGCGATCTGTGGGGCTTTCTGGAGGTTGAAGAGTTCGTCTTCGGCGAGCGCAGCCAATTGGTGGTTGACCCCAGCGAGGAGAAGCTCAAGGCACAGTTCGAGGGCGTGGTGCGCAGCTTCGTACCGATGCATGCGATCATCCGTATCGACGAGGTCGAGCGTCTGGGTACGGCGAAAATCAGCGAGGCCAAGGGCAGCGGCAATGTCATGCCATTCCCCATGCCGATGCCGGACAAGTGAGCACAAGCCACAGGCTATAGCTGGGAGGGTGGGCCGGGCGGCGTTCCGCTTCAGCCCACCAGCGGTGTTGCGATGTTACTTGGTGGGCTGAAGCCCACCCTACGACCTATGGCCTGCGCCCTTTCGGGTCAGGGCAGTGGCGAGAAAGGCGAGCGACCTTCGGCGGTCTGCAGTTCCAGCAGGTAGCTGCGGAAGATCTGGCCGAGTACCTGACTGGCGATTTCCAGTTCATCGCGACGCATCTGCGCCGATACTACATCGGCGCTGTCCATGGCTTCGTCCGAGCCATTGACCGATGCCATCTTCAGTACGATGTAGGCCTGCACGTTGTTGGCCGGTACGCCTTCGCCGCGGAAGAACATGGTGCCCAGGCGCAGTTGCGCGTCGGCATGGCCCTGCAGCGAGGCCCGCTCGAACCAGGTCAGTGCCTGTTTGAAATCTCGCGGCGTGCGTTTGCCATCGTAGTAGTACTCGCCCAGCTCATAGGCGGCCTGCATGTTGCCGGCACGCGCCATTTCCTGGCAGTTGGCCAGGGCGTCAGACATTTCTTCTGAAGGAGCATTGAGTGCGCAGCTGCCACTGGCGGGAATCAGCAGAGAATTGCCGCCTGCGAACGCAAGCAGCGGGAGTAAGAGCAACAGGCAGCCCAGGGACAGGGTGCGGCCGGTGCGGTTCATCTGGATAACAGGACCTCGGCAGTTCAGAGCGGGTGACGTGCCCGGTCGGCACGAGGCGTGCCAACCGTCGCATTATGGAATAACCAGACGCGTGATACAAAGGCTTTACCAGGCTGCCGAAAAACGGCCTCGGCTGTGGTCTCCTGGGTTCCTCTGACGTCTGCATCCAGACGGTCGTCGCCTGGCTGCTCAATGGGCTGTGTGTTGCCTGGCGCTACCAGGAAGATTCAACAGCAGCCAGGCCAGCAGTGGATAGGCCGGAGTCAGCAGGACATGGAACAGGTCGATACGACGCAGCGGGCCGATCAAGCCCTCGGTGCCGACTGCGATGCCTGCCAGCAGAAACAGGCCCACTACCACGGCGGCGACAACCACTGGCACGCGGCGCGGCCACTGCACGATGCCGGCATAGAGGATCAGCACCAGCGTGGCCAGATTCAGCGCCAGGCGATAATCCTCCAGGTGATTCATCTGGCGGAATAGCTCGAAGAAGGCGCACAGGCCCAGCAGGACGCGTCCCCAGTTCGGTCGGCTCCAGGCCCAGCCTCGACCCAATGCCAGCGCTACGGCGCCGAGTAGCGGCAGGCCGAGAAAGCTGCTGGCCTGCGACAGCCATAGGTGCGCTGCCTGCCAGCTCGGGTCGAAGCCATAGCGGATGACGCCGACGCTGGCCGCTGCAGCCGGCAGGAGAAAACCGAGCAGGGCGCAGAACAGTGCCGGCTGGTCGCCTTCGCCGTAGCGCGCGCGTGCCCGGCCGATCAGCCAGGCGCAGGCGCCACAAGCCAGGGCCAGCAGTGCATCACTGAAGGCGGTGCTGTACTGCATCAGGCTTTTTTCAGCTCGGCAAAGGCGCGTTCGGCAGCCGCGAAGGTGATGTCCAGCTCCTTGTCGCCATGGGCGATGGACGTGAAGCCGGCTTCGAAGGCGCTCGGTGCCAGGTACACCCCACCGCCCAGCATCAAATGGAAGAAACGGTTGAAGCGTGCGCTGTCGCTGGCCATCACGTCGGCGAAGGTGACGATATCGTCGGCACCGCTGAAGTACAGACCGAACATACCGCCAGCCTGAGTGGTGACGAACGGAATGCCAGCCGCATCAGCCCGCTGCTGTAGGCCATCGAGCATGCGCGTGGTGTAGTCGGTCAGCTCGCTGTGGAAGCCCGGGCGGCTGATCAGCTTGAGGGTGGTCAGGCCGGCGGCCATGGCCAGCGGATTACCCGACAGGGTGCCGGCCTGGTAAACCGGGCCCAGCGGTGCAATGCATTCCATGATTGCGCGTTTGCCGCCGAAGCAGCCCACCGGCATGCCGCCGCCGATGATCTTGCCGAAGGTGGTCAGGTCAGGGGTGACGCCGTAGTGCGCCTGGGCGCCGCCGAGGGCCACACGGAAACCGGTCATCACCTCGTCGAAAATCAGCACCACCCCGTGCTTGTCGCACTGCTCGCGCAGGCCTTCGAGGAAACCTGGCGCCGGCGGTACGCAGTTCATGTTGCCGGCCACTGGCTCGACGATGATGCAGGCGACTTCCTGGCCGACTTGCGCCAGGCACTCGGCCACGGCATCGATGTCGTTGAATGGCAGGGTCAGGGTGTGTTTGGCGAAGGCCGCCGGCACACCGGCGGAGTTCGGCACACCCTGGGTCAGGGCGCCGGAGCCGGCCTTGACCAGCAGGCTGTCGGAGTGGCCGTGGTAGCAGCCCTCGAACTTAATGATGCTGTCACGGCCGGTAAAACCACGGGCCAGGCGGATGGCACTCATGGTCGCCTCGGTGCCGGAGCTGACCATGCGCACCATCTCCATCGACGGCACCA
>CAZIZA010000382.1:0-3098 GCA_964543555.1 uncultured Pseudomonas sp. | reverse complement strand
TGGCCAACATCGACAAGATGCTGGCCGAGGGCGGCAGCGACAAGAGCAAGATCCTCTCGCTGACCATCTTCCTCAAGGACATGGCCGACTATGACGGCCTCAACGCCGAGTACGACGCCTGGGTCGTCGACGGCCATGCGCCGGCCCGCGCCTGTGTCGAGGCAAAGATGTACAAGCCCGAGGTGCTGGTGGAAATGTGCGTGGTGGCGGCTGTCTGAGGCGGCCACTATTGGGACAGTTTTTACGGCTCGTCGCTGAGTGACATCAGAAACTGTTCCAGACAATTTTTTGCGGCCTGCCATCCCTGGCGGCCACCCTTACGGGCCGTCGCTGGGCGACGTCAAAAATTGTTCCAGACAATTTTTTGTGTTGGCTTCTCGCCCGGCTTCCCCTGCCGGGCTTTTTTTATAGCGTGTGGCCCGGATTGCATCCGGGCTGCGAAACCAGCGAAGCAGTGAGAAATAACGAACCATGCGCCCTGCCTGTGCCCTGATCGACCTCGATGCCCTACGTCACAACTACCGAATGGCCCGCGAGCTGAGCGGCGCGCGTGCCCTGGCCGTGGTCAAGGCCGATGCCTACGGGCATGGCGCGGTACGTTGCGCGCAGGCGTTACAGGGTGAGACCGACGGTTTTGCCGTGGCCTGCATCGAAGAAGCGCTGGTGCTGCGTGAGGCGGGTATCAGCGCACCGATCCTGCTGCTCGAAGGCTTCTTCGAGGCCGATGAGCTGGCGCTGATCGACCGGCATGAACTGTGGTGCGTTGTGCATGCGCAATGGCAGATCGAAGCCATCGAACAGGCGCAACTGCGCAAGCCGCTGACTGTCTGGCTCAAGCTGGATTCCGGCATGCACCGTGTTGGTCTGCACCCGGCCGAGTACCAGGCTGCCTACCGCCGCCTGCTGGCCAGCGGCAAGGTCAGCAAAATCGTGCTGATGAGCCACTTCGCCCGTGCCGACGAGCCCGACTGTGAGCGCACCACCGAGCAACTGGCGGTTTTCCGGCAGGCCAGTGAAGGCCTGACCGCTGAGGTCAGCCTGCGCAACTCGCCGGCCGTGCTCGGCTGGCCCCAGGTGCCCAGCGACTGGGTACGGCCCGGTATCATGCTGTACGGCGCTACGCCGTTTGAAGCTGTGCAGGAGCAGGCCAGGCGCCTGCGCCCGGTGATGACCCTGGAATCGAAAGTCATCAGCGTGCGTGAACTACCAGCAGGGGAGCCGGTGGGCTATGGCGCGCGCTTCATCGCCGAGCGGCCGACCCGCGTCGGCGTGGTCGCCATGGGGTATGCCGATGGCTATCCACGCCACGCACCGACCGGCACGCCGGTCATCGTGGACGGCCAACTGACTCGGCTGATCGGGCGTGTGTCCATGGATATGCTCACCGTCGACCTTACGGACCTGCCGCAGGCAGGTCTGGGTAGTCGCGTCGAGCTGTGGGGCAAGCAGGTACTGGCCAGCGACGTGGCCATGGCGGCGGGCAGTATTCCCTATCAGATCTTCTGCAACCTGCGGCGAGTGCCGCTGCGCTATCTGGGTGGCTGATCCCTGCAGCTGTAGAAGAGCGTGAACGCAAGTGTTGTAAATTCCGAACGCTATGCCATGATACGGACACTTTTTCGTATCACTCCCAGAGGGGGACTCCAGCATTGGACGTCGGCGTTCGACTGCAATCGATTCGTAAGCTCAAAGGTCTTTCCCAGCGTGAGCTCGCCAAGCGCGCGGGTGTCACCAACAGCACCATTTCCATGATCGAGAAGAATAGCGTCAGCCCCTCGATCAGTTCGTTGAAAAAGGTGCTCAGCGGTATTCCCATGTCGCTGGTGGAGTTCTTCTCCCTCGACATGGAGCAGGAGAATCAGACCCAGGTGGTTTATCGGGCTTCCGAGCTGACCGATATCTGCAGTGGCGCCATTACCATGAAGCTGATCGGCAAGGCCCATCCCGGCCGCGCCATTGCCTTCCTCGACGAGACCTACCCGGCGGGCACCGACACCGGTGACGAGATGTATGCCCATGAAGGTGAAGAGGCGGGCATGCTGGTCGAAGGCAAGCTGGAGCTGACCGTCGGTAACCAGGTATTTGTGCTGGAGCCAGGTGACAGCTATTACTTCGAAAGCAGCAAGCCACATCGCTTTCGTAATCCGTTCGATCAGCCGGCCCGTCTGATCAGTGCCACTTCGCCCGCGAACTTCTGATCAAAAGCTCTGCGACAATTGGGTTGTTTCGGCCAAAGGTGCTTGCCGTTATACTGTTTTCCGCTCGCGAAACCGTGGCCGCGGGCGTGACTAGCCACGAAGAGGGTGTACCGTGAATCTGATGAAGAAAATGCTGGCAGCACCGGCTGCCGTATTGGCCCTGTGGGCAGTGACTGCTCAGGCCACGACCGATGAAGCCATTGCCGAACGCCTCAAGCCGGTAGGTGAGGTGTGCATCATGGGTGAAGAGTGCAAGGGCGTCGGCGCAGTGGCCGCTGTTGCCGGTGGCGGTGCGCGTACCGCTGACGACATCGTTGCCAAGCACTGCAGCGCCTGCCACTCCACTGGCGTGCTCGATGCTCCGAAAATCGGCGATACCGCCGCCTGGAAAAAGCGTGCGGATGAGCAGGGCGGCCTCGACGGCATCCTCGCCAAGGCTATCTCCGGCATCAACGCCATGCCGCCGAAAGGCACCTGTGCGGATTGCACGGATGACGAACTGCGTGGAGCGATCCAGAAGATGTCTGGCCTGTAAGGCTTATCGCTTCCATGAAAAAACCGCCTTTTGGCGGTTTTTTCGTTTTTACCATCAGGCTGCGGCTGTGGTTCAGTCGAGGAAGCGTACCTGACCGTCCTCCAGTGCTGCGACACGGGCTAGCGATTCGACGCGGTAGCCTTCGCTTTCCAGCAACTTGCGGCCGTCCTGGAAGGACTTCTCGATGACGATGCCGATACCGGCAATCTGGGCGCCTGCTTGCTGGATCAGGTCGATCAGTGCTTTGGCTGCATGGCCGTTGGCAAGGAAATCATCGATCACCAGCACCTTGTCGGCGGCAGTCAGGTGGCGCGCGGAAATGGCGATGGTGCTTTCGGTCTGCTTGGTGAAGGAGAACACCTTGG
>CAZIZA010000381.1:0-3099 GCA_964543555.1 uncultured Pseudomonas sp. | reverse complement strand
CGAGGATGTGTCATGGCCGATTACAAAGCCCCCCTGCGCGACATGCGCTTCGTGCTCAATGAAGTATTCGAAGTCTCCAAGCTGTGGGCCGAGCTGCCGGCCCTGGCCGACGTGGTGGATGAAGACACCGCCAACGCCATTCTCGAAGAAGCCGGCAAGGTCACGGCCGGCAGCATCGCCCCGCTGAACCGCAGCGGTGACGAGGAAGGCTGCTCCTGGGACAACGGCAACGTGAAGACTCCGGCCGGCTTCCCCGAGGCCTACCGCACCTACGCCGAAGGTGGCTGGGTCGGTGTCGGTGGGGCGCCGGAGTTCGGTGGTATGGGCATGCCCAAGGTGATCGGCGCCCAGGTCGAGGAGATGGTCAACTCGGCCAGCCTGTCCTTCGGCCTGTACCCGATGCTGACCTCCGGCGCCTGCCTGTCGATCCTCAATCACGCCAGCGAAGAGCTGAAGCAGCAGTACCTGCCGAACATGTATGCCGGCGTCTGGGCCGGTTCCATGTGCCTGACCGAGCCGCATGCCGGCACCGATCTCGGCATCATCCGCACCAAGGCCGAACCGCAGGCCGATGGCAGCTACAAGATCAGCGGCACCAAGATCTTCATCACCGGCGGTGAGCATGACCTGACCGAGAACATCATCCATCTGGTGCTGGCCAAGCTGCCTGACGCACCGGCTGGCCCGAAAGGCATCTCGCTGTTCCTCGTGCCGAAGGTCATGGTCAATGCCGACGGCTCGCTGGGTGAGAAGAACGCCCTGGGCTGTGGCTCCATTGAGCACAAGATGGGCATCAAGGCCTCGGCCACCTGCGTGATGAACTTCGACGGTGCCACTGGCTACCTGGTCGGCGAAGTGAACAAGGGCCTGGCGGCGATGTTCACCATGATGAACTATGAGCGTCTGGGTGTCGGCATCCAGGGCCTGTCTCTCGGTGAGCGCAGCTACCAGAGCGCCATCGAGTATGCCCGCGAGCGTATCCAGAGCCGCGCACCGACCGGCCCGGTGGCCAAGGACAAGGCGGCCGATCCGATCATCGTGCATCCGGACGTGCGCCGCATGCTGCTGACCATGAAGGCGCTGAACGAGGGCGGTCGTGCCTTCTCCAGCTACGTGGCCATGCAGCTCGATACCGCCAAGTACAGCGAGGACAAGGCCACCGCCCAGCGCGCCGACGAACTGGTCGCCCTGCTGACGCCGGTGGCCAAGGCCTTCCTCACCGACATGGCGCTGGAAACCACCGTGCATGGCCAGCAGATCTTCGGCGGTCACGGCTTCATCCGCGAGTGGGGCCAAGAGCAGCTTGTCCGGGATTGCCGCATCACCCAGATCTACGAAGGCACCAACGGTATCCAGTCGCTGGATCTGGTCGGGCGCAAGATCGTTGGTAGCGGTGGCAGCTACTACAAGCACTTCGCCGACGAGATCAAAGCCTTCGTCGCTTCGGCTGATGCCTCTCTGGCCGAATTCACCCAGCCGCTGGCGGCCGCCGTGGAGAACCTCGACGCGCTGACGGCCTGGGTGCTGGACAATGCCAAGCGCAATCCCAACGAAATCGGCGCTGCTTCGGTCGAGTACCTGCAGGCCTTCGGCTACACCGCCTATGCCTACATGTGGGCCTTGATGGCCCGCGCTGCGCTGGGCAAGGAAGCGCAGGACGAGTTCTACGCCAGCAAGCTGGGCACCGCGCGTTTCTACTTCGCCCGCCTGCTGCCGCGCATCCACTCGCTGAGCGCGTCGGTCAAGGCAGGCAGCGAATCGCTGTATCTGCTGGACGCCGCGCAGTTCTGATCACGCTGCAGCGCAAAAATGAGCCCCGGCCCGCGTGCCGGGGCTTTTCATTTCAGGGGGCGTACGGGTTCAGCCAGGCTACGTAGAGCAGGGCGGGGCGTTGTGCGTGCAGGTGCAACTGGCCGGTTTCGTTCTCGATCAGCAGGCCGTTTCCCGCCGCTAGCGGGTGCATCGCGCCGCCAGCCTTCACCTCGACTGCGCTCTGGGCCGCATTCCACAGCAGCAGTACCGCGGCATCGTTTGCCAAGCCCCGGGTTCCCTGCCATTTCAGCACCTGCACCCGATGCGTCCAGAGGCCTCGTCGGGTCATCAGATTGAGGTCGGTGATCGGGCCGTCCAGCAATTGCGCGCCGATTGCCTCTTCGCCTGCAAAAGCCGCTATGTCACCAGCGCTGTGCAATGTATCGATCCGGCCATCCTCTCGTTGCAGGCACAAGCCCTTGCCGGAGAGCACGGCCAGGCTGCGGTCGATGCCCGGGAAGCTGGAAAAGGCACTGTCCACCGCCACCTGAGCACTGCTGATGCGCCAGGCGAAATCCTCCAGGTCCGCGTGCGCTGGCCAGATGGCCAGCTGCAGCGTCGTACCGCCACCGTTCTTCCAGGGCATGGCAAGGGCCGTTGCGGGATCGAGCAGGCAGAAAGGCATGAGCTCTCCAAATGTATATACATGATGAATGATGCGACGAGCCGCTTCGCTCACGAAGCGGGTATCCATGCCTCAGGATAGAGGCTTCCAGCTGGCTGGCAGGCTGTTTACATAGACAGCTGGCGTCGCGCTAAGTGGCTTGATCATTGGATTGTGCGAATGGTCATGGCTTGACGCCAATTGAATCAGTTCATATTGTATATACAAAGAAAGCCGGGAGAGTCCCATGCCGATGCATTCCACCTCGAAACAGCTCTGGCGCGATGTGCAGGTCTTTGATGGCCTGGCGCAGCTGGACGAGGCGATGAACCTGCTGGTCGAGGACGGTTGCATCGCCGGCCTGTGGCCGTCGCGCACCTTCGACGAGGCGCTGGCTCAAGGTGTGGTCGAAGCCGGGCGCGGCGGCGTGATTACTCCGGGGCTGGTCGATTGCCACACCCATCTGGTCTACGCCGGTGACCGTGCCGGTGAGTTCGAGCAGCGTCTGGAAGGCGTCAGCTACGAAACCATCGCCCGCAATGGCGGCGGCATTCTCAGCAGCGTGCGCGCTACCCGGGCTGCCAGCGAAGACGAGCTGATCGCCGCCAGCCTGCCGCGCCTGGATGCCCTGCTGGCCGATGGCGTGACCACGCTGGAGATCAAGTCCGGCTACGGCCTGACCG
>CAZIZA010000380.1:0-3118 GCA_964543555.1 uncultured Pseudomonas sp. | reverse complement strand
GCCTGATGTTCTACGGCGTGTCCGAGCCCATGTCGCACTACAGCGCGGCGATGGGCGGGATCAGCGTCGGTGAGGACGGTGTGCGTACCGACTGGGCTCCGCTTGGCGGCGCCGCCGGTAATGCCGAGGAGGCCGTGCGCCTGGGCATGGCCGCGACCATTTTCCACTGGGGTCTGCACCCCTGGGCGATCTACGCCATCGTTGCCCTGGCGCTGGCGCTGTTCTCTTTCAACAAGGGCTTGCCACTGTCGATCCGTTCGATCTTCTATCCGATCCTTGGTGAGCGCGTGTGGGGCTGGCCGGGGCATATCGTCGACATCCTCGCGGTGTTCGCTACCCTGTTCGGTCTGGTCACTTCGCTGGGGCTGGGCGCGGAGCAGGCTGCTGCAGGGGTGGAGTACCTGTTCGGCATCCCGGCGACGGACACCACCAAGGTGCTGCTGATCGTCGCCATTACCCTGATTGCCCTAGCCTCGGTGGTCGCCGGCCTGGACAAGGGGGTCAAGCGCCTGTCGGAGATCAACATGGGCCTGGCCATGGCCTTGTTGCTGTTCGTGATCATCGCCGGGCCGACCGTGGTGATCTTCACCGACTTCTTCAAGAACCTCGGGGCCTACCTGCAGTATCTGCCGGCGCTGGCTAACCCGATTGGCCGTGAAGACGCCAACTTCAGTCAGGGCTGGACCGCCTTCTACTGGGCCTGGTGGATCAGCTGGTCGCCGTTCGTCGGTATGTTCATCGCCCGCGTCAGCCGTGGCCGTAGCGTGCGCGAGTTCCTCGTCGCCGTGTTGCTGGTGCCGTCGCTGGTATCGGTGCTGTGGATGACCGCCTTCGGTGGCACCGCCATCAACCAGTTGCTGGTCGATGGTTTCACCGGTGCACAGGACGCTGGCCTGGAGCTGAAACTGTTCAGCATGCTCGGCGAAATGCCGCTGACCGGCATCACCTCGTTCATCGGCATTGTGCTGGTGGTGGTGTTCTTTATCACCTCGTCGGACTCTGGCTCCCTGGTGATCGACACCATCACCGCGGGCGGCAAGGTCAATGCGCCGGTACCGCAGCGCGTGTTTTGGGCCAGCATCGAAGGCGTCATCGCCATCGCCCTGCTGCTCGGCGGTGGTCTGGTGGCGCTGCAGGCGATGGCCGTATCTACGGGCCTGCCGTTCACCATCGTGCTGCTGGTGGGCTGTATTTCCATCGTCAAAGGGCTGATGAGCGAGCCGCGTTAAAAGCGACGCGCTCTGCCCCCACTCTCATTTATGGGAGAGGGGAGCGAGCCACACACAAAAACGCCGCGAACCTGCTCAGGTTCGCGGCGTTTTCGCATCGGGCGATTGCGCCTCAGCACTCGATGATATTCACCGCCAGGCCGCCACGGGCGGTTTCCTTGTACTTGGTCAGCATGTCCGCGCCGGTTTCGCGCATGGTCTTGATCACCTTGTCCAGGCTGACGTAGTGCGAGCCGTCGCCGTACAGCGCCATGCGCGCGGCATTGATGGCTTTGACCGAGGCGATGGCGTTGCGCTCGATGCAGGGGATCTGCACCAGGCCGCCGACCGGGTCGCAGGTCAGGCCCAGGTGATGCTCCATGCCGATTTCCGCCGCGTTCTCGACCTGCTCCGGAGTGCCGCCGAGCACTGCGCACAGCGCACCGGCGGCCATCGAGCAGGCCACGCCGACCTCACCCTGGCAGCCGACTTCGGCGCCGCTGATCGAGGCGTTTTCCTTGTACAGAATGCCAATGGCGCCGGCGGTCAGCAGGAAATCGATGATGCCGCGCTCGTTGGCGCCGGAGATGGCGTTGACGTAATAGTGCAGCACGGCCGGGATGATGCCGGCCGCGCCGTTGGTGGGCGCGGTGACCACGCGGCCACCGGCGGCGTTTTCCTCGTTCACCGCCAGCGCCCAGAGGTTGACCCAGTCGAGCATGCGCAGCGGGTCTTCCAGGTAGCTGCGCTGGAAGCCACCCAGCTTGCGCGCCAGAATCGCCGCGCGGCGGCGCACCTTGAAGCCGCCGGCGAGAATGCCCTCGGTGCGGCAGCCACGCTCCACGCAGGCCTGCATCACCTTCCAGATTTCCAGCAGGCCGGCTTCGGTCTCTTCGTCGCTGCGCCAGTGGCGTTCGTTGCGGCGCATGATTTCGGCGATGCCAATGCCGTGTTCGCGGCTCAGGCGCAACAGATCCGCCCCGCTGCGAAACGGCAGCGGCAGGCTGGTGGCGTCCGGGGCGATGACCTTGTGCTTGGAGCCGTCCGCGAGAATTGCCTCGCTGACCACGAAACCGCCCCCTACCGAATAATAGGTCGCCTCGTGCACCTGGATGCCGGCGGCGTCGAAGGCGGCGAAGCGCAGGCCGTTGGCGTGCAGTGGCAGCGCCTTGCGGAACATCTTCAGATCGGCTTTCTCGTCGAAGGCCACGGCATGCTTGCCGGCCAGGACAATGCGCTTGTCGCGGCGGATAGCCTCGATGTACTCGGGCACCTGATCGACATTGACGGTATCCGGCTCATGGCCGCTGAGGCCGAGCAGCACCGCCTTGTCACTGCCGTGGCCCTTGCCGGTGGCGCCCAGCGAGCCGTAAAGCTCGGCGGCGACGCGGGTGACCTGCGGCATGTGGCCGTGGTTCTCCAGGGCATTGGTGAACAGCGCGGCCGCACGCATCGGACCGACGGTGTGGGAGCTGGAGGGGCCGATACCGACTTTGAACAGGTCGAAAACGCTGATAGCCATGGCGAGATTCTTCTTCTGTAAGCACGGCTGAAAATCAGATTTCAGCCGTGCCTTTGTGTGGGTGAACCACGCGCCCGGTTCAGCGCGTGTGGATGTCGCTATCTAAGGCCGGCCATATCATTATGTATACTGATTTATTTTTAACCTATTCGTTAGCGACCCTTAACTATTGAGATCGCGTCATGGACATCACCCGCCTGCGCACCCTGCGTGAACTGGCCCGCTGCCGCACCATGGCCGCCGCTGCCGAGTCGCTGCACCTGACGCCTTCGGCGGTGTCGCAGCAAGTGGCCCAGCTCGAACGCGAGGCAGACATGGCGCTGATCGAACGGCGCGGGCGCGGTGTGGTGCTGACCCCGGCCGGCGAGCGCCTGGTGGCGCATGCCGA
>CAZIZA010000379.1:0-3142 GCA_964543555.1 uncultured Pseudomonas sp. | reverse complement strand
TCCTCGAAATACGCCTGCACGTAGAACGACTCGGTATCGACCAGCGCCATCACTGCTTGCCCGGCATTGATGTAGTTACCCTGCGCCAGCACCAGATTGGTGATCTGCCCATCGCGTGGGGCATGCACTTCACTGCGTGCCAGATTCAGCTCGGCTACACGCAGATCGGCCTGCGCTTCGCGGTACTCGCTGCGCGCCATCTCGGCATTGATCTGCGCGTTTTCCAGCAGCTCGGCACTGATCGCCTGGGCACCCAGACGCGAGCGACGCGAAGCTTCGTGCTCGCGCAGGCTCAGCTGCTGGCGGCGAATATCCACCACCGCCCTGGCTTTCTCCACCGCCGCCTGGTAACGATCGCGGTCGATGCTCATCAGCAGATCACCTGCCTTGACCTGCTGGTTGTCGCGCACCTTGAGCTCGACCACCCAGCCGGACACGTCCGGGGCGATGGTCACCACATCGGCACGCACACGGGCGGCGCGCGTCCAGGGCGAGTACATGTAGTGCTGCCAGATCCAGGAGCCGGCGAAAATCGCCGCCGCCACCATGGCCAGGGTGATGCCGACGCGAAGGGTCGAACGCATGCTTTCTTCTCCTCAATGCGCCAGGACGGCCATCACGGCCGCCAGTACGCAGACATACAAGGCACAATCGAACAGGGCTTCGTGCCAGATCCAGCGCGACAGCCCGATGCGCTGCAAGCCCAGGCGCAACACGCCGGTCAGCAGCAACGCCAATACCGCGTAGGCCGCCATCGGGCTCAGCAACACGCCGCCCAGCGACCATTCATGCAAGCCCATTAGTCTCTCCTCTGAGCTGGCACCAGTGGCGCCAGCCATTCTGCAGCTGTAACAGCGCCGCCTCGGCCAGGCGTTTGTCGACACTCGGCGTGCAGGCGCGCAGGGCCTCCTGCAGCTCGGCCACCGGCGCGTTGAGATCGTCCTCACGGCCTGGCGCAGGGCCAAGCTCCAGCGCATCATCGAGGCGCTGCAGAAAACGCCGCTGCGACCGTTCCAGACCGGCATCGGCATTGACCAGGCACTTGCGCAGGTGCAACAGCTCGTCGCCCAGATCAAGGCCAGCCACGCCATCGTCCCAGCGGCTGCGCGTCTGGTCCGGACGCGCCGGATAATGCCGCGCCAGCTGGATCAGACGATCGGCCATGCGCCCGCCGAACCAGTTCTCGGCGCGGCCCAGGTCGCGACGGGTCAACCGCCCCAGATCGGTCAGGATCGCCTGCATCAGACGCCGGCCATGCCAGACCGGATTGCGTAACACCACCAGCTTGAACGCCATCACCGCGCACCCTACGCCTATCAGCATGCCCGGCGCTTCATTGAGGAAGAATTCGACGTTGTAACCGACACCCGGTGCCGGCAGGCAGAGCACGATGAAGTGCAGGCAGAACGAGGTCGAGGTCGCAGCCGTCGCCGGTCTGGCCATGCCCAGCACGCCGAAGAACAGCGGCACGCCCAGCACCATGCAGAGCATCACGAAACCGTCGATCTGCGGCATCAGAATCTGGCCGACTAAGAACGCTACCGGCAGCGCGTAGAAGATGCCGCGCAGGAACATCATGCCGATCTGCGGCGCCGCTTCGAGGCGGGCGAACAAGCTGCAGACCACGCAGGCCAGCAGCAGCGCACCGGTGGCGTGGGTCCAGCCGGTGGCCAGCCAGAAAGCCGCCAGAAGCAGAAAGGTCAACGCGCTGCGCGAGCCATAGACCAGCGCGCTCTGCCAGTCGTAATGCCAGGACAGGGCGCGCGGTGCATCGGCCGGCGCCCTGCCCTCCTCGACCGCGCGCAACGCGTGGCTGGCTTCCTCGACACGCAACAGCAGCACCATCAGCCGCTCCAGGCACAGTTGCTGGCCACTGCTCAGCTCATCGTCCTGCGCGGCCTGGCGCAGTTGTTCGACCAGCTCCCGCAGGCCAGCTGGCTGCTCCTGCTGCAAACGCTCGTCCACCACCTGCAACCAGGGCGCAACCGCCTGCGCCTCGACACCGCTCAGTTGCCGCCACTGCCGCGCCACCCCACGAGCCAGACGCAGCATGCCGAGCAGATCACGACTCAACACCCGCAACGCCACGGCACGCTGGCGACCACGGGCACCCTCGAACCAGGCGTGCTCGCGCTGGGCGTCGACGGCGACGATCCTCGCCAGCACCTCCAGCAAGCTTTGCCGTACATCGGCCTCCCCCGCCAGCGCCTGACGCGACGCCGCAACGCCGGCCTGCCAGGCGTTGCGCGCCTGCTGTGCCAGTTGCCGCTCGACGCGCTGCGGCCAGAGCAAGGCGCTGCTCAGGGTGGCGCAGATGATGCCCAGGCAGATTTCCGTGCAGCGGGCGATGGCTTCATCGAACACCACATGCGGCTTGCCGATGGCCGGCAAGGCGATGATCGCAACGGTGTAGCCGGCCAGCACGAAGGAATACGACCAGGCGCTGCGCAACATGGTCGAGGACGCCGTACACAGCGCCAGCCACAAGGCGAACGCCAACAGGAACAGCAGTGGCGCCTGGGCGAACAGGCCCATCATCACCACGGCCATGAAGGTGCCGACCAGCGTGCCGAGCAGCCGCGCCAGGCCCTTCTGTACCACCATGCCCGACAGCGGCTGGGCGACGATGAACGCGGTCATCAGCGCCCACTGCGGTTGCTCGAGACCGAAACGCAGCGCGCACCACAGCGCCAGACCGCCGCCGAGCAGGGTCTTGATGGCGAATTGAACGGCTTGCGAGCTTGGCGCGAGAAACGCCAGCAAGGAATCACGCACGATGGCTACCTGAAGAAATCTCAGCTCTGAACATAGCTGTAGCAATTGGGTTGCGCCTCCATGCGAAACCCAATTATTAGCTAGCTAAGTATTTATGTCCAGAAGTCGCCATACGCCCAGGCAGGCCGCATTCAAATAAAAAAGGGCGACCGAAGTCGCCCGAATTGCCTTGCGTGCCCTGTGAACTGGAAGAATCAGCTCTGCTTGCGCTTGTGTGCATCCTTCCAGATGAAGTAACCAACGCCCCCGAAGAACGCGACCATCAGAAGTACGGTGCCGACTCCGGCGAGAACCACTGTATCGACGAACATGGCTGCCTCCTGTTGTGCCTGTCTGTCTGGGATGGCTTCACGTTATCAGCGCTGGC
>CAZIZA010000378.1:0-3152 GCA_964543555.1 uncultured Pseudomonas sp. | reverse complement strand
GAGCATGCGCAGGGCGTCGGCCAGCGACGGCACGCCTTCCCAACGCAGCTCCAGGTTGTAGTTGAGCCCGCCGCGAATCAGGTGCAGGTGCGAGTCGTTGAGGCCGGGAATCACCGTGCGCTTTTGCAGGTCGATCACGCGGGTGCTGTCACCACGCAGGGCCATGGCCTCGGCATCGCTGCCGACGGCGACGAAGCGCCCGTCCTTGATGGCGACGGCGCTGGCCTGGGGCTTTTCGCGGTCGACCGTGTGCAGGCGACCGTTGTGAAGAATGAGATCGGCGCTCATGTTGCCTCCTGGTGAACTGACGGATGAGTCGCTGGCCATGGCCGCGAAGGGCAGGGCAGACCACAACGCGCCGGCGGCGCCAAGCACGCTACTGGTGGCGAGAAAATGGCGGCGTTTCGGGTCGGAGGGGTCCTGGCTCATGATCGATCCTCGTCAACGGTTGGGTTCAGCCAGGCGGCGAACAGTCGCGTGGCCATGGGCATGAACAGGTACACCACGAGCAGGACGATGCTCAGGGTGATCACGACGTTGCTCGGCAGGTAACCGCCGAGCCAGGGAATACGCTGGAACAACGGTTGCCAGAGCAGCGGCACCAGCAGGCTCAGTGGCAGGATCACCAGGAAGGTGACGCAGGCCTGTTTCCAGCGGGGCGGCGGCGCCTGCGCGCTTTCCGGCATGAACCAGAATTCCTTGTTCTCGGCGATTTCCAGCTGATCACCCGCGCGAAGCAGGGGCTCGACTTCGGCGATCAATTGACGCCGTTGTTCCGATTCGATCCAGTTTTGCAACTGCTGAAGGCTGGCGAAGCGCAGCACGCAGGTGAACTGCGCCAGGCAGGCTTGATGGCTGCGCACCACGTCGACACCCAGGTGGCCAGGGCATTGGCAGGCGGTGGCGATGATGCGTCGCAACCAGGCCTCGTAACGCGGCACGTGCCCTGGGCGAACCTGATGGCGTACCACCAGCGTGACGGTTTCTGCTTGCGTCTCACTCATGCTGGAGACTCTGCTTGAGGCTTTGGTTTTGTCGATCCAGCGGCGCGCACCGATGCGCGCTACTGGTCGAGTCGAGGGCGTTTCCGCCGTCATGAGGTCAGATGGGCGCCGCTACAGGGGCCAGGGTCGGCCCATGCTCAATGCGCTCAGGTGCCTTGTGCACCATGGTGTAGGCGTAGTCCACGCCCATGCCGTAGGCACCGGAGTGTTCCTTCACCAGTTCCATCACTGCGTCGTAGGTGTCGCGGTTCTTCCAGTCGCGTTGCCATTCCAGCAGCACCTGTTGCCAGGTCACCGGCACCACGCCGGCCTGGATCATGCGCTGCATGGAGTAGTCGTGAGCGGCCTGCGAGGTGCCGCCGGAGGCGTCGGCGACCATGTAGATTTCGTAGCCGGCGTCATGCATGGCGGAGAGGGCGAAGGTGGTGTTACACACTTCGGTCCACAGGCCGGAAACGATGACCTTGTTGCGGCCGTTCTTCTTCAGCGCGTCACGAACCTTCTGGTCATCCCAGGAGTTCATCGAGGTGCGCTCGAGCAGCGGCGCATCGGGGAACACGGCGAGCAGTTCAGGGTAGGTATGGCCGGAGAAGCTTTCGGTCTCGACCGTGGTGATGATGGTCGGCACGTTGAAGATCTTGGCGGCTTTAGCCAGGCCCACGGTGTTGTTCTTCAGGGTTTGCCGGTCGATGCTCTGTACGCCGAAGGCCATCTGTGGCTGCTGGTCGATGAAGATCAGCTGGCTGTTGTGCGGGGTCAGGACTTCGGTTTTTGGATTGCTCATAGCGGTTACCTGTCGGTGAGGCGGTGGTCGATGCACGCATCCCGTCGGTCGTTGCCGTCGGGTAGACGCCGGGACTATCGCAAAGCGGCCACCGCCTGGATTGGATGGGACTACGGTTCTGGTATCGGGCTGTGGTGATCAGGCCAGGTGTTCACGCAGGGCCGCGCCGGCCTGCTGCATCGCCGTGCGCACGGCAGGTACCTCAGCGATCACGTTGAGCAGACCGTAGTCATGGATCATGCCGTTGTAGCGCACGGCGCTGACCGCCACCCCGGCCGCGCCCAGGCGGCGGGCGTAGGCTTCGCCTTCGTCACGCAGCACATCCATCTCGGCGGTCTGCACCAGGGCTGGCGGCAGGCCTTTGAGCTGTTCCAGGCTGGCGCGCAGCGGCGAGGCATGGATCTCGTTACGCTGTTTCGGGTCGGTGGTGTAGTTGTCCCAGAACCACTCCATCATCGCGCGGGTCAGGAAGTGGCCGTCGGCGAACTGGTTGTAGGAGGCGTTGTTGAAGCTGGCGTCGGTTACCGGCCACAGCAGCAGCTGGAAACGTAACTTCGGCGTGCCGGCTTCCTTGGCCTTGAGTGCGACCACCGCTGCCATGTTGCCGCCGACACTGTTACCGGCCACGGCCAGGCGCGAACCGTCGACACCGATCTGGCTGCCATTGGCGGCCACCCATTGCGTTGCCGCATATGCCTGGTTGACCGCAGTCGGGTATTTCGCTTCGGGCGAGGGGGTGTAGTCGACGTAGATAGCCGCGGCGCCGGAGTGCACCACCAGATCGCGGATCAGTCGTGCGTGGGTGGGGTAGTCGCCCAGCACCCAGCCGCCACCGTGGAAGAACATGAAGCCCGGCAGGGTGCCCTGGCTGCCCGCCGGACGCACTACCACCAGCTTCAGTGTCTGGCCGGCGGCCTCGATGCTGAGTTCGCGGGTTTCCACGGTGGATAGATCGACCTCGACCGAGGCCTGGGCGCCGGTGAGCACCCCGCGTGCTTCCACGGGCGGGAGTTGTTCGAGCGGTGTACCACCGCCGGTGGCCAGGGCTTCGAGAAATGACTGGGTGGTGGATTCGACGCCGGGACTACCGGCGCCCAGGTTGGCGGTGGGCTGCATGGCGGATGACCTCGTGGTGGCTGAAGGAGCTGTCGCGCAACTGCGTCGAGCATCTTCACTCCAGGCACCAGGCCACGCTTGGATCGGTCTGCCGTTTTGGCATCAGGCTGCTATCGGGCTGCTCGAGTGAGGATCAGGCTCACGCTCGAGGTGTTCATGACAGGGGAATGTCGCAAGCTGGGTGTAGTATCGCTGACCGCGTTGGTGGTGGGGTCGATGGTGGGCGGCGGCATCTTCTCGCTGCCGCA
>CAZIZA010000377.1:0-3179 GCA_964543555.1 uncultured Pseudomonas sp. | reverse complement strand
CCCTGCAGATGGGCAAGGTGGCGGTAGCGGCCATGCCGTCGTTCGCCGGCAACCGCCTGCCGGCGGCGCTGCGCGCCTTCCGCGATGCCTATCCACAGGTCAACGTGGCGGTGCATGACGTGATCAACGAGCAGGTGATGGAGATGGTGCGCGACGGCCGCGTCGAGCTGGGTATCGCCTTCGAGCCAACGACACTGGATGGCTTGCAGTTCACACCCCTGTACGAGGACCGTTTTGTCGCCGTGGTGCCGGTTGCCAGCAAGTTGGCCGGGCAGTCCGCGCTGACCTGGGCGCAGTTGCTGGAACAACCGTTCATCACCCTGCAGAGGCCCTCGGCGGTGCGTTTGCTGCTGGAAGACAGCGTGACGGCCCGCCACGGCAAGCTGCCGGTGGCGTTCGAAAGCCATCAGTTGGTCACGGTCGGGCGCATGGTCGCCGAAGGCCTTGGCGTCAGTGCCGTGCCGCAGCTGTGCCGGCAGCAGATGGAGGAGCTCGGTGCGCGCTGCCTGCCACTGAGCGAACCGCAGGTGTCGCGCCGTGTCGGCCTGCTGCACCAGGCCGGGCGTCAGCTCTCCAGTGCGGCGCAGGCGTTGCGTGAAGTGTTGCTGGATCGGGTGCTCTGAGTCATCCCGAGAAGCCGCAGAGCGAAGCGTGTTGGCTCCACTCTGCGGTTCATGGTCTAGCGTGCCTGTTGATGGTGGGCATCGAGCATCTGCACCAGCTTCTCGCCCAGTGCATGGTCGGAGAACGGGTTTTGCCCGGTGATCAGCTCACGGTCCACGACCACGTGGGGCGTCCACGCCTCGGCGTAGTTCAGCTTGCCGCCGGCGCTTTCCATTGCGGTGGCCGGGTAGAACAGAATCCGCTCACCTTGCAGGGATTGCTCGAAGACCTGCTCCTCCGGGGTGGAGAAGATGGTCATGCGGTAGCCCTGGTAGATCCAGTCGCTGGCAGCCGGTGTTTCCCCGTTGGTCAGCGCCGCCTGATAGGCCGCCGGGTCGCGTTGGGCCGAGAGCAGGGCGATCGGGCCGTGGCAAATGGCAGCCGTCGGCTTGCCCGCTTGGTGGAAGTGGCGCAGCAGAGCGCCGACCTCGGGGTTGTTGGCCAGGTCGATCAGCGGCGCATGGCCGCCGGGAATCAGCAGGCCGGCATAACGGTTCAAATCGCTTTCCAGCACTTCCTTGAGCGACAGCGTGTCGTCGATGCCCGGCAGGTTTTCCACCAGGGCACGGATGCGCTGCATCTCCTGTTCGTCGCCGCCGAAGTATTGCGCGGTCACCGAGCTCTCATCGACGCGCGGCGCATTACCCTTGGGCGTCACCAGCACCAGCTCATAGCCCGCCTTGAGCAGGTGGTCGGCCGGCACGCCGAATTCGTTCAGGTAAAAACCGGTGGTGTACTGTTTGCCATCCTTGAGGGCCAGTTGCGTTTCGCTCGACAGCAGCACCAGGACTTCGCCTTTGCCGGCGGCCAGGGCGTTGCCGGCGAGCAGGGTGCTGGCGACTGCCACAGCGAGGGTGGTGTTCTTGATCATGATCATTCTCCTGATTGGGGGAGGGGCGCCACATCCAGTGCATGGGCGACGCGCACCTGCGTTGGGGCACTCAGCCAGTCGGCTGTCGCGGCGCGGTAGTGTTGGTAATGGCTGCTCTGGCGATGAGCGTCGATGGCGGCTGCGTCGACGTAAAGTTCGAACAGGTCGAAGGCCTGACCGTCATCGCGCACGAACAGGTCGTAGCGCAGATTGCCGGCCTCGGCTCGTGAGTGCTGAACCATCAGGCGCAGCGCCTGTTCGACCGTTTCACGGTGCTCGGGGTGTGGCGTGATGGTGGCGAAGATAGCGATCGTCATGCTGTTCTCCAGTGGGCAACAGGTTTTCAGGTGCCATCCTAGGCTTGACGATATGATTCGAAAATTCGAAAGCGTTTATTTCAGGGATTCAAAAAATGAATATCGCCAAGAAGGATCTGAATCTGCTGCTGCTCTTCCATGTGCTCTATCAGGAGCGCAATGCCTCGCTGGCAGCTGAACGCATGGCGCTCAGCCAGCCTGCGCTGAGCCACAAGCTGAACAAGCTGCGCCATCAGTTCGGGGATCCACTGTTCGTACGCGCGCCGCGGGGATTGACGCCGACGCCTCGGGCCCACGAGTTGGCGCCGCAGGTTCAGCGCCTGGTGGGCGAGTTGGAGGGTTTTTACGAGCGCTGCGATGGTCAGGACTTTCTGGGCCGTGTGGAACGCCTGCATCTCTACAGCACGGACTATATCGAGCAAACCCTGCTGCCCAGGCTGCTGCCGGTTCTGCGTCAGCAGGCGCCGAACCTGGTGCTGGTCACCCATAACACTCGGGGGCAACTGCCACGCGATGAACTGGAAAAAGGTACCTGCGACCTGGCCATCGCCGGCTTCTATAAGGATCTACCGGGAACCTTCCATCAGCAGCGTCTGTTCAGCGAGGATTTCGTCGTGCTCGCCGCGCATGATAACCCGCGCCTCGCGGATGGCCTGGATCTGCAGTGCTTCGTCACCTGCGAGCATCTGATCACCACCTTGACCGGAGATCTTGAGGGAGTGGTGGACAGAGCGCTGCAGCAAAGGGGGCTGCAGCGACGGATCGCTGCCGGTCTGTCCAGCTTCGTCGCGCCAGCGCGTCTGCTGCGTGGCAGTGACCTGTTGCTCACCTGCCTGCGCTCACTGGCTGAAGAGGCTGTCGCCCGCGACCCGGAACTGCGCATGCATCCACTGCCACTGGCGTTGCCGCGCGTCGAGGTGATGCAGATCTGGCATGAGCGTACCCATGCCGATCCGTTGCGCAGTTGGTTTCGCCGTCAGGTGCAGGCAGTTGCGCAGCACACCACTGAGAAGCGCAGCCCGTGAAACGATCCGGGCTGCCGACTGCTTAGCCGGCCAGGCCCGCCGCCCTGGCGCGCGCAGCGTGCAGCTTCTTGTAGCTGTCGATCAGGCGCAGGTGCTTGTCCAGACCTTCGAGTTTCATGCTGGTCGGCGTCAGGCCATGGAAACGCACGCTGCCGTCCACCGAGCCGATCACCGCGTCCATACGCTCGTTGCCGAACATGCGCCGCAGGTTGTGCTCGTAGTTGGCCAGTTCCAGCTCGTCGTCCAGCTGGATTTCCAGCACGGCATTGACCGCCTGGTAGAACAGGCCGCGCTCGACGGTAT
>CAZIZA010000376.1:0-3199 GCA_964543555.1 uncultured Pseudomonas sp. | reverse complement strand
TGTGACTTGGCGGTATAATCGCCGGTCTACTGCTCACTCTGTTAAGCAGACATCACTTCAACCTTAGCCGTTCCAGAACACAAGAGAGCATGATGGGCGCATTCGATGCTATCCGACCCTATGCCGATGCAGAAGTACGCCCCGTGCTGGCGCGCCTGCTCGCCGATCCGGCGTTTCTCGGCACCCTCACCCGTTTTCGCTTTCCGCGCCTGGCTGGGCCTTTGGGCTGGTTACTCAAACCACTGATTGCAGCACGCCTGCGCAGCGAGTTCGCCAACGTCGATTCGGTGGCCAAGCTGCAGGAGAAAATAGAGCCCTATATCGACCGCACCATCGAGCACGCCAGCGATGGCATCAGCTACTCCGGCCTCGAACACCTGCAAACCGGCAAGCCCTACCTGTACCTGGCCAACCACCGTGACATCGTCATGGATCCGGCCTTCGTCAACTACGCGGTCTACCATGCCGGCCTGCAAACGCCGCGTATCGCCATCGGCGATAACCTGCTGCAGCGTCCCTTCGTCAGCGACCTGATGCGTCTGAACAAGAGTTTCATCGTGCATCGTTCGATCAGCGGGCGACGCGAGAAGCTGGCGGCCTATCAACTGCTCTCGGCGTATATAAACCACTCGATCCGCGAAGACGGCGAGTCGATCTGGATCGCCCAGGCCGAGGGCCGCGCCAAGGACGGAGATGACCGCACCGACTCGGCCATCCTCAAGATGTTCCACATGAGCCGCAAGGATGAGCCATTCGCCGACGTCATCGACTCACTGAACCTGATCCCGGTGTCGATCAGTTACGAATACGACCCTTGCGACCTGGCCAAGGCGCGCGAACTCAGTGTGCGCGCCGCCACTGGCAGCTACACCAAGGCGCCCGGCGAGGACGATGCCAGCATCGCGCTGGGCATCACCGGCTATAAAGGGCGCGTACACCTGCACTTCAGTCCGCCGATAGCCGGCCTGGAAGATACCAAACAACTGGCGCAGGCACTGGACCGTCATATCCTCGGTCAGTACCGCCTGTTCCCCGTGCACTACCTGGCCTATGCCATGTGGGACGGACGCGAGGCCGAACTGAATGTGCCGGCAGCACGCGAGCTGTTCCCGGCCGCCGAGCTGGCCAAGGCCGAAGCCGAATGGCAAAAACGACTGGCAGCCTGCAGTACCGAAGAAAGGCCGTTCATGATCCTGCAATACGCCAACCCGGTGCGAAACCAATACCGGGTCAAGGCCGGCTTGCCTCTTTAATAGGCGCTACAAACGAAAACGGCAGCCATCAGGCTGCCGTTTTCGTTTACCGCACCGGCATCAGAGCCGTGTGCTGAACCAGGAAATTATCAAGGCCAACGCCAGACAGATGGCACCAAAACGGTAGAAAAAGCGATTGATGCGTAAGGTGCGCTCTTCCTGCAGGCCGCTTGCGTCCATACCCCCCTGAGCCAGCACACGCGCCATGCCACGCTGCTCACGTAAACGGGTCATCAAGCATAACCAGGCGCCTGCGAGCGCGAAGAACACAGCCAGCGAATTGACCACAGCAGCCGGATGGGTCAGAAACAACGACCACAACACGTGGAGCGACATGCAACACCTCGGAAACAGCATGGTGCAACAACCCTGTCACCGCACCACAATGGGGATTTCGGCCGGACGACTCTGCCTGCCAGCCCAATTAAAATCGCCGCGCAGTGTACTGAAATCCTGCTTTTATAAGGTTCGTTTCCGACGAACGCAGCCCGCTATCCCGAAATCGTCTGAAAACTGTCATAAGCCTGGCCTAGGGTTTGTATCTCCAACAGTGACCAAACAGTCACGACTGTTGCTGGAGCCAAACCTCAATGTCCCTGGAGGACCTGCCATGCTCAATTCTCAACCGCTGGACCGCGATTACCTGATCGACTCGCTGGATGAAGTGGATGCTGTAGTCGATGAGCTTTCTTTCAATGTGCAGGATCAGCACTGGCTGGTGTACTGCGCCCTGGGCGGTCATGAACATTACGACCTGCCGGATATCGACAACCGCACCGGTATGAGCCTGCCGGAGTTTTACGCTGAAGCGGCATGACGCCCCCGGACACATGAAAAACGCCCCGCATTGCGGGGCGTTTTTCGTAGCCTGACGAACAGTTACTGCAACAGCACCTGGCCGATAGTCGGGTCCTTGAACGCGCGGGTCAGCGCATCGCTGAGCACGTCACTCACCAGCTTGCTGTTGGTTTGCTGATTCGGGGCAGTGCCGAAGCGCTGATTCAGCGAGGCACCGTAACGGCCGGTATAGCGGCGGCTGCCGCCCTGTACGTCAGCACGAATGGAGGCGGAGATGTCTGCCTCGGTCACGTACATGCCCTCTTTCGGCGACTGATACTTCAGCTCCGCCAGGGTAATGGTCAGTTGCGGCGCATTGTAGGCGTTCGCCGACGGGGTAAAACCCAGCAGGCGCACAGCGGCTTCGGCCTCGGCCTGCAACTTGGGCAACACGTACTCCGGGCTGACGCTGATCGCGCTGGTTTCCGGGTACAGGCCACCACGGGTGCCAAGCACCGGCGACGGACGACCATCGACCACGCGCACCACTACCGGCTGCCCCTGACCCACGGCGGTCAGCGAACTGGTGAGTTTGGGTTGCGGGGTGAGTTGCTGAGGGCTGAGGGCGCAACCGGCCAGCGTCAGGCTGGTGGCTGCAAGCAAGGCGATCAACGCACGGTGCAGCATGCTCATCTCTCCAAGTAAGGTAAAAGTGGCCGGCAGTATACCCAGCACGGCCTGAGCCCGACAGTAGTGCAGCTTGAGACCTCCCCGAGGCGGCGCGGTTCCTGTCATCTGGTTGTCACCGCGCTCTGGCATAAAGACCGGCGTATACCGCTGGAGTCTTAACCATGTTGTTGCGCCGCCTGTTCAGCCGCCCTCGTCCGATGCGTCATTTCGCTTTGATCGATGCCCAGGGTCTGTGCCGAGCCCTGCGCCAGGTTCAGGAGCCGCCTAGCCAGGCTGGATGGGTCGAAGTACGGGAGCCAAACGCCTCCTGGTTAGGTAACCCTCTGCCTGCTGGTGCACGCCTCACATCAGTCGCCACACAGGCATCACCCGCTCGCCCGTTGGCGGCCTGACCGACTGAAGAATAAAAGTCACGCAGGGGCGATCAATTTCCCCTCATTCACCGTTATAATCACGCCCCGATTATAAGGACGTCTCCT
>CAZIZA010000375.1:0-3207 GCA_964543555.1 uncultured Pseudomonas sp. | reverse complement strand
CGATGTGCTTGGGCACCTTGTAGCCGGTGAAGTTTTCCTTGCAGTAGGCCTTGAGCTCTTCCGCGGTGACACCGCCGTCACGCGGCACCACGAACAGTTTGACCGCCTCCCCGGACTTTTCGTCCGGCACACCGATGGCCGCGCAGCTGGCGACTTTCGGATGCGCCATGACCACATCCTCGATCTCGTTTGGATACACGTTGAAACCCGAGACGATGATCATGTCCTTCTTGCGGTCGACGATGCGCACGAAACCGTCCGGGTCGATCACGGCAATGTCGCCGGTCTTGAACCAGCCTTCGGCATCGAGCACCTCGGCAGTGGCTTCCTCACGCTGCCAGTAACCCTTCATCACCTGCGGGCCCTTGATACACAGTTCGCCGCGCTCGCCCGTCGGCAGTTGATTGCCGTCGTCATCGATCACCTTGAACGCTGTGCCCGGCACCGGAATGCCGACCGTACCCAGGCGCGCCTTGTCGCCATAGGGGTTGGTGCTGGCCACCGGCGAGGTCTCGGTCAGACCATAGCCTTCTACGACGGTGCAGCCGGTCATCTGCTGCCAACGTTCGGCAGTCGCCTTGACCAGCGCGGTACCACCGGAGTTGGTGACCTTGAGGTGGGAGAAGTCCAGGTTCTTGAACTCGGGATGATCCATCAGCGCAACGAACAGGGTGTTCAGGCCCAGCAGCGCGGAGAACTTCCACTTGCCCAACTCCTTGACGAAGCCCGGGATATCGCGCGGGTTGGTGATCAGTATGTTGTGGTTGCCGTTGACCATCATGCACATGCAGTTCGCGGTGAAGGCATAGATGTGGTAAAGCGGCAGCGGCGCGATCATGATCTCCTGGCCCTGCTTCATCAGCGGCGTGCCGTCCGGGCCAAGCTGCGACAGGCAGGCGTCGACCTGCAGCATGTTGGCCACCAGGTTACCGTGGGTGAGCATCGCACCCTTGGCCACGCCTGTAGTGCCACCGGTGTACTGCAGCACGGCGATGTCGTCGTGGCTGGCCTTGACCGGCGTCAGCGCCTGACCCTGGCCCTGCTTGAGCACCTGCTTGAAGGGGATGGCCTGCGGCAGATGGTAGTCGGGCACCATCTTCTTGACCTTCTTCACCACAGTGTTGACCAGCCAGCCCTTGAGACTCGGCAGCAGGTCGCCCATCCTGGCTTCGATCAGGTACTCGATCTCGGTATCCGGCAGCACTTCCTGCACCAGCTTGCCGAACATGTTCAGGTACACCAGCGCACGTACGCCGGCATCCTTGAACTGGTGGCGCATCTCGCGGGCGGTGTACAGCGGGTTGGTGTTGACCACGATCAACCCGGCGCGCATGGCGCCGAACACGGCGATCGGATACTGCAGCACGTTGGGCATCTGCACGGCGATGCGATCGCCCGGCTTGAGGTCGGTGTGCTTCTGCAGGTAGGCGGCGAAGGCTGCGGAGAGGCGATCAAGCTCGGAATAGGTCAGCGTGACGCCGAGATTGCTGAAGGCCGGTCGGTCGGCGAAGCGCTTGCACGAGCGCTCGAACACTTCGATCACCGACTTGTAGCTGGACAGGTCGATATCGTTGGGCACGCCAGGGGCGCGTTTGTCGTTCCAGAAATCAGGTTGCATTGTTCTTGTCCTCTTCCCCTGAAGTGATCTGGCCCGCAATGCGGGACTGCCCGGAAAGTAGCAGTTTAGAGAGGCGGCGCAAATAGCGCCAAGGCGTCATTGATGGGCTGAATTTCGCAATACATGCAGTGATTCGTAACCGATCTTTGCAGCTCGATGGAAATTCGACCGTGCTTTGCGTGATGACGGCCAAGGTGCACAATGCCGCCAACTCCCGGCACAAGGATTCGTCATGCGCCACGACGCTTTTGCCCTGGTCACCCAGGACGGCCTGCGCCTGCACGTTAACCACTGGCACGGTGATCAGCCACCGCGCGCGGTGGTCATGCTGTCTCACGGCATGGCCGAACACAGCCTGCGCTACGCACGCCTGGCCGAACGCCTGGTGGTTGCAGGCTTCGATCTCTATGCACTGGACCAGCGCGGTCACGGCCAGAGCGCCGCTCAGGGCGTGCTTGGCCACTATGCCGATGAGGGTGGCTGGGGCAAGGTGGTCGGCGACCTGGCCTCGCTTAATCACCATATCCGCCAACGCTACCCGCAGACGCCGATCTTCCTGTTCGGTCACAGCATGGGCAGCTACATAGGTATGGCCTACCTGCTGGGACACAGTTGCAGCCTGCAGGGGGCCGTGCTCTCCGGCTCAAATTACCAATCCGTGGCGCTGTACAAGGCCGCCCGGCTGATCGCCGGCTTCGAGCGCTGGCGTCTGGGCCCCAAAGGACGCAGCAAGGTCATCGATTTTCTCTCCTTCGGCTCGTTCAACAAGGCTTTCAAACCTAACCGGACGGCCTTCGACTGGCTCAGCCGCGACCCGGCGGAAGTGGACAAATACGTGACCGACCCGCTGTGCGGTTTCGTCTGCACCACGCAGCTGTGGTGCGACCTGCTCGACGGCCTGCAATACATCACCCCGACAGCCAACCTGGCGCAGATCGATGCCGACCTGCCGCTACTGATAATCGGCGGCTCACGCGACCCAGTCAGTGAAGGCAAGCGCCTGAAGGATCTGGCCGGCGCCGTGCGTGAGGCTGGCGTGCGTGACGTGCAACTGAAGATATACCCCGAGGCCCGCCACGAGCTGCTCAACGAGAGCAATCGCGACGAGGTCACCGCCCACCTGATCGACTGGCTGCAGCAGGCGCTGAGCCAGGGTCGAAGCCCAATCAAGGAGTGTCCATGACTCAGGTCACCAATATCCCTTACGAAGCCCTCAGCGTCGGCCAGCAAGCGACCTTCGAGAAGACTGTGGAAGAGCGCGACGTGCAACTGTTCGCCGCCGTCTCCGGCGACAACAACCCGGTGCACCTGGACGCCGCCTTCGCCGCCGAGACCCTGTTCAAGGAGCGCATCGCCCACGGCATGTTCACCGGTGCGCTGATCAGCGCCGCCATCGCCTGCAACCTGCCCGGCCCGGGCACCATCTACCTCGGCCAGCAGCTCAAGTTCACCCGCCCGGTAAAACTCGGCGACACCCTGACGGTGAAGCTGGAAGTGCTGGAAAAACTGCCGAAGAACCGCGTGCGCATCGCCACCCGCGTGTTCAACCAGGACGGCAAGCAAGTGGTCGACGGCGAAGCCGAAGTGCT
>CAZIZA010000374.1:0-3208 GCA_964543555.1 uncultured Pseudomonas sp. | reverse complement strand
CCTGCGCCAGCACCGTGGTGCTGCTCAAGGCGCTGGATACGCGCGGCATCACCGACTCGATGAATGGCCGTATCGCCGTAGGCTGGCTGGTGGTGGAAGACCTGGCCACCGTACTGGTGCTGGTGCTGTTGCCGCCCCTGGCCGGCATGCTGGGCGGCAAGGTGATCGGTGCCGATGCCGGTACGCCGCTGTGGCAGGTGCTGGGTATGACCCTGCTGCAGGTAGCCGGCTTTATTGCGCTGATGCTGGTGGTCGGGCGCCGCGTGCTGCCCTGGCTGCTGCTGCAGATCGCCAAGACCGGTTCTCGCGAGCTGTTCACGCTCTCCGTCGTCGCCGCTGCTATCGGTATCGCCTATGGTGCAGCGGTGCTGTTCCATGTGTCTTTCGCGCTTGGCGCGTTCTTCGCCGGTACGGTGATGCGCGAGTCAGACCTATCGCACCGAGCGGCCGAGGAGTCGCTGCCGCTGCGCGATGCCTTCTCGGTACTGTTCTTCGTCTCGGTGGGCATGTTGTTCGAGCCGGCCGTGCTGGTCGAAGAGCCGCTGCGCGTTCTAGCCGTGGTGGCCATCATCATCGTCGGCAAGGGCCTGGCGGCGGCGCTACTGGTTCTGGCTTTCCGCTACCCGCTGAGCACGGCGCTGACCGTGGCGGCGAGTCTGGCGCAGATCGGCGAGTTCTCCTTCATCCTCGCTGGGCTGGGCAAGGACCTGGGCCTGCTCTCGGCTGAGGGCATGAGCCTGGTGCTGGCCGGCGCGCTGATATCGATTGCCCTCAATCCGCTGGTGTTTGCCTGCATCAAACCAATCAAAGAGTTGGCTCTGCGACGTTCAGCTCTGGCTCGACGCCTCGAGTTCCGTGAAGACCCGCTGGCGGTGCTGCCGGCCAGCACCGAGCGCAAGTACCTCGAGGGGCAAGTGGTGGTGGTGGGCTACGGCCGGGTCGGCCGACGTATTGCCAAGGCCTTGCTGGAGCGCGGTATTCCCTTCGTCGTGGTCGAACAGAATCGCGAGCGCGTCGAGCAGATCCGCGGCCAGGGCATCGCGGCGGTCAGCGGTGATTCTGCCGAGCCGGGCACGCTGATCCAGGCGCATATCGCCAAGGCGTCGATGCTGGTGATCGCCACGCCCGATCCGTTGAACGTGCAGCGCATGGTCGAAACCGCGCGGGCGCTGAATCCGCAGGTGGAAGTCGTGATCCGCACCCACAGCGCCGATGCGGTGGAAATCTTCCGCCGCGAAGGTTTTGGCGAGGTGTTCTTCGACGAGGAAGAACTGGCGCGCGGGATGAAGGACCACGTCCTTTCCAAGTTCGCCCCGGCTCAGGCAAATGTGGGGCAGAGTCCGACACACGGCCATTGAGACCGCGATGAACGAGCTGCTGCTGGAGCGATCCAGCAGCGGCTTCTTCATAGCCGTAGGTGTGGCAACTATCGTCTGAACAGTCGGCATCGGGCATGACGGACGAGCGCTCGGGCGCTACCATGCGCGCCCCTGTTCGTTCCGCTGCCATCGCCCGGCCCCCGCCGGCTTGCCGAGACTCCATGAAACCCGCACGCCTACGCGCTGACCTGCTGGCCGGCCTGACCTCGTCCTTCGCCCTGGTGCCCGAGTGCATCGCCTTCGCCCTGGTGGCCCAGGTCAACCCGCTGATGGGCCTGTACGGCGCCTTCATCATCTGCACCCTCACCGCCCTGTTCGGTGGCCGGCCCGGCATGATCTCCGGTGCTGCCGGCTCGATGGCGGTGGTGATCGTTGCGCTGGTGGTGCAACACGGTGTGCAGTACCTGCTGGCCACGGTGCTGCTCGGCGGTCTGATCATGCTGGTGTTCGGCCTGCTGCGTCTGGGCAAGCTGATCCGCATGGTGCCGCACCCGGTGATGCTCGGATTCGTCAACGGTCTGGCGATTGTCATCGCGATGTCACAACTGGAGCACTTCCATACCGAGGATGGCTGGCTGCAGGGCGCCGCGTTGTCCTGGATGCTCGGTCTGGTGGCGTTGACCATGGTGGTGGTCTACCTGCTGCCGAAGCTGACCCGTGCGGTGCCACCGGCGCTGGTGGCCATTTTCGGCATCGGTACGCTGGTCTATCTGCTGGATCTGCCCACGCGTACCCTGGGCGATATGGCGCATATCGCCGGTGGCCTGCCGAGTCTGGTACTGCCGGACATTCCCTGGACGCTGGATACGCTGATCATCATCGCCCCCTACGCGGTGTTGATGGCCCTGGTCGGCCTGCTGGAAACCCTGCTGACCCTGAACCTCACCGACGAAATCACTGCCACGCGCGGCCACCCGGATCGCGAGTGTGTCGCCCTCGGTGCGGCCAACATGGTGTCCGGCGCATTCGGCGGCATGGGCGGCTGTGCGATGATCGGTCAGACCGTGATCAACCTCGGCTCCGGCGGGCGCGGGCGGCTATCCGGCGTGGTCGCCGGAGTGATGATCCTGCTCTTCATGCTGTTTCTCTCGCCTCTGATCGAGCGCATCCCGCTGGCTGCGCTGGTCGGCGTGATGTTCGTGGTGGCGCAGCAGACCTTCGCCTGGGGCTCGCTGCGCGTCGCCGGCAAGGTGCCGACCAACGATGTGCTGGTGATCGTCGCGGTGACCGCCATCACCGTCGCCACCGACCTGGCCACCGCCGTGCTCTGCGGCATCGTCATCGCCGCGCTCAATTTCGCCTGGCAGCACGCCCACGAACTCTATGCCGACAGCGATATACAGGCCGATGGCAGCAAGCTCTACCGTGCCCACGGCACGCTGTTCTTCGCCTCCTGCACCACCTTCCTGGCGCAGTTCGAGCCGGCCAACGACCCGCAGCAGGTGACGCTGGACTGCCGCCACCTGAGCTTCGTCGACTACTCGGCCATCGCCGCGCTGAAGACCCTGCGCGAGCGCTACGAGCGCGCCGGCAAACACCTGCGCGTGGTGCACCTGTCCGAGCGTTGCAAGCAGTTGCTCAAGCGGGCGGGATCAGAACACTGAGCGCGTAGGATGGGTAGAGCGTAGCGAAACCCATCAGGCAATTCCCGGGTTTGGCTACGCTCTACCCAGGCTACAAAGCCATGAAAAAGCCGCTGACGGATCACTCCGCCAGCGGCTTTTTCGTATGCCCGAGTGGCTCAGCGCCGCGCGCTGCGCACGCCCTCGGCCAATTCGCGGCACAGGCCGAGCACGCCGTCGATGGCCTGCTGCGGGCTTTGCGCTTCG
>CAZIZA010000373.1:0-3236 GCA_964543555.1 uncultured Pseudomonas sp. | reverse complement strand
AATGACCTCATCTGGAGCAAGCTGCTGATCGTGATGCTGATCGGTCTCGGCCTGTTCTTCACCATCGCCTCACGTTTCGTCCAGTTTCGCTACTTCAGCAGCATGTTCCGCATCTTCGCCGAGGCCTTCCAGCGCCAGCCGGGTCAGCTCAGCTCGTTCCAGGCGCTGATGCTGTCGGTAGCCGGTCGCGTCGGCGCCGGCAACATTGCCGGTGTATCCGTGGCGATCATGCTCGGTGGCCCAGGCGCCATCTTCTGGATGTGGGTCGTGGCTCTGGTCGGCATGGCCACCAGCTACTTCGAGTGCTCCCTGGCGCAGCTCTACAAGCGTCGTGAGCCCGATGGCACCTACCGCGGTGGCCCGGCGTTCTACATTCAGCACGGCCTCGGCCAGCGCTGGCTGGGTATCGTCGTGTCGATCCTGCTGCTGGTGACCTTCGGCTTCGGCTTCAACGCCGTGCAGTCCTTCACCGTCGCCAGCTCGCTGCATGACACCTTCGGCCTGCCGACCATCGCCAGCGGCCTGATCCTGACCGGGGTGATCGGCCTGATCATCTTCGGTGGCATCAAGCGCATCGCCAGCATGGCAGACGTACTGGTGCCAATCATGGCGTTCTCCTACATCGGCATGGCGCTGGTGGTGATCGGCATGAACGTCGGTGAAGTACCTGCGACCTTCGCCCTGATCATCAAGAGCGCCTTCGGCCTGGAGCCGGCCTTTGCCGGCGGCATCGGCGCGGCCATCATGATGGGCGTCAAGCGCGGCCTGTTCTCCAACGAAGCCGGCCTGGGCAGCGCACCGAACGTCGCCGCCGTCGCCGAGGTCAAGCACCCGGCCGCACAGGGCATCGTGCAGTCGCTGAGTGTGTTCATCGACACCCTGCTGGTGTGCACCAGCACCGCGCTGATCATCCTGCTCTCCGGCGTTTATCAGCCGGGCAGCGAAATGGCCGGTGTCGTCCTGACCCAGACCGCTCTGGCCGCCGAAGTCGGCGAGTGGGGCCGGGTATTCGTCAGCATCGCCCTGCTGCTGTTCGTCTTCACCACCCTGATCTACAACTACTACCTGGGCGAGAATGCCCTGGGTTTCTTCACCGAGAAGCGTTCGCCGGTGATGGTCTATCGTGTGCTGGTGGTGTGCCTGGTCCTCTGGGGCTCGGTACAGGATCTGGGCACCGTGTTCGCCTTCGCCGATGTGACCATGGGGCTGCTGGCGATCTGCAACCTGATCGCCCTCGCATTGCTGTTCAAGGTGGGCCTGCGCCTGATGCGCGATTACGATTCGCAGATCAAGGCCGGCGTCGATTCGCCAGTGTTCGATCCGAAGAAGTTCGCGGATCTGGATCTGGACCCCAAAGCCTGGCAGGCACCGGTGGAGACCCCAGTGACCCACGCCGAACTGGGTGATCGCGTTTACCAGCGCTGACAATCCCTGTTTGTAAAAGGGGGCAATGCCCCCTTTTTTATTCCTAGGAGAGCCCATGGCGACCCCAGAAAAACTCCTGGTGCTGTACACCGGCGGCACCATCGGCATGCAGATGAGCGCGGATGGCCTGGCACCGGCCTCGGGCTTCGAGGCACGCATGCGTACCCAGCAAGTCGGCGAGAACAGCAGCGAGCTGCCGCAGTGGACGTTTCGCGAGCTACTGCCGCTGATCGACAGCGCCAACATGAACACCGAGCACTGGCTGACGCTGCGTGACGAGATCGTCACCGCCGTGCAGACGCATGGCCACGATGCCGTGCTGGTGCTGCATGGCACCGATACCCTGGCCTACAGCGCTGCTGCGCTGAGCTTCCTGCTACTCGGCCTCGATGTGCCGGTGGTACTGACCGGCGCCATGCAGCCGGCCGGCGTGGCGGGGGGCGATGCCTGGCCCAACCTGTTCGGCGCCATGCGCGCGCTGTATCGCGGTGTGACGCCGGGTGTGCACCTGTACTTCAACGGCCAACTGCTGCACGGCGCGCGTTGCTCGAAGCTGCGTAGCGATGCCTTTGATGCCTTCCAGGTGCTGCCGCGTCAACGTCAGGCCGAGCGGGCAGAGGTCGATGCGCGCATCGACTATCATCAGGCGCGCAAGGCGGTGAATATTGCCGTGTTGCCGCTGCATCCCGCGGTGCAGGCCGGCCAACTGCACGCGCTGCTTGGCAGCGGTGTGCAGGGGCTGCTGCTGGAGTGCTACGGCAGTGGCACCGGCCCGGCAGGCAATGAGCAGTTGATGAGCGTGCTGCGTGAAGCACACCAGCGCGGCGTGGTGCTGGCGGCAATCAGCCAATGTGCGCAGGGGCATGTGCAGTTCGGCGTGTACGCCGCCGGCAGCCGTCTGGCCGAGGTCGGCCTGGTCTCCTGCGGTGGCATGACCCGCGAGGCGGCACTGGGCAAGCTGTTCGCCCTGCTCGGCGCCGGATTGACACAAGCAGAAGTGGAGCACTGGCTGACGCGCGATCTCTGTGGTGAGATGAGCGACTGATCCCCCTGCCCGAACAGAGGAAGGACGATGAGCATCGAAATTCGCCCTGTAGTCGCTGCCGATCACTCGGCCTGGTTGCCCTTGTGGCAGGGCTACCAGCGCTTCTATATGACCGAGATTGCAGCCGAGACCAGCGCCGTTACCTGGCAGCGCTTTCTCGACCCCACCGAGCCCATGGGCGCAGCCCTGGCCTGGCAGGATGACCAGGCCATTGGCCTGGTGCACTGGGTCATCCACCGCTCGACCTGGACAACCGGCGACTACTGCTACCTGCAGGATCTGTTCGTCGCCAAGGGCGAGCGCAGTGGCGGCGTTGGTCGTAAGCTGATCCAGCATGTCTACGAGCAGGCGCGTGCTGCCGCCTGTTCACGGGTGCACTGGCTGACGCACGAGAGCAACAGCCAGGCCAAGCTGCTGTATGAACGCATCGGTGAGCGCTCGGGATTCGTGCAGTACCGCAAGCTGCTGTAGCACCTTTCCCGGAGCTCATCCGGGCTACGGCAACCTCAGGGCCGGCGCGCGATAAAATCGATCTCCACCAGGGCATGGCGCGCCAGCCCGGTGGTGCCGATGCAGGTGCGCGCCGGGCGCTTGCCCTCGGGGAAGTAGCTGGCGTAGACCGCATTGAAGCGCGCGTAGTCGCCATGGAAATCGGTGAGAAACGCCCGCGCCGAGACCACGTTTTCCAACCCCAGGCCCAGGCCGTTGAGCACCACCAGCAGGTTGTCGAAGGTCTTGTGGGTTTGCGCCTCGATGCCTTCGGGCA
>CAZIZA010000372.1:0-3249 GCA_964543555.1 uncultured Pseudomonas sp. | reverse complement strand
GAAGTGGGGAGGATGTTCAGTCTTCCTTGCCCTTGCTGCGCATCGCGCGCTGAACCTCACGGTCGGCGTCACGTTCCTTCTCGGTGTGGCGCTTGTCGAAGTCCTTCTTGCCCTTGGCCAGGGCAATTTCGCATTTGATCAGATGCTGCTTCCAGTACAGCGACAGCGCTACGGCGGTGTAGCCCTTCTGCTGTACCGAGCCGAACAGCTTTTCCAACTCTCGCTTGTTCAGCAGCAGCTTGCGCGTACGGGTCGGGTCGGCGATGACGTGAGTGCTGGCGGTTTTCAAAGGAGTGATGTGGCAGCCCATCAACCAGGCTTCATCGTCCTTGAGCAGCACATAGCTGTCGACCAGTTGTGCCTTGCCGGCACGCAGACTTTTGACTTCCCAGCCGGACAGCACCAGGCCGGCCTCGAACTTGTGTTCGATGAAATAATCATGCAGCGCCTTTTTGTTCAGCGCGATGGTGCCTTGGGGATGTTTCTTTTGCTTAGCCATAGGACGCGCATTATAGGGAGTCGTCCGCGCCTGCGCCATGGGGCGTTACCGAGCCAAACTTGAGCCCGTGCCGTGAATCTCCGACAATGCGCGATCCTTTTTTCCCGCATGATGGGGGCTTGGCCGCAATGGCGAGCGACAACGTTTCAATGCATGGTGCCTGGGCCAGTCGCTGGGTGTTCATTCTGGCGGCCACCGGCTCAGCTGTAGGCCTTGGCAATATCTGGAAATTCCCCTACATGACCGGTGTCTACGGCGGCGGTGCGTTCGTCGTCATGTACCTGTTCTGTATCGCCCTGGTCGGGCTACCGATCATGCTGGCGGAAACCCTGATCGGCCGGCGTGGCCGGCAGAGCCCGGTCAATGCGATGAAGAGCCTGGCGATTGAGGCCGGAGCCTCGAAGCACTGGTCGCTGGCTGCGTTGATCGGCATGGTCGCTGCGCTGCTGATTCTGTCCTTCTACAGCGTGGTCGCAGGCTGGTCGCTGGATTACATTCTCGGCATGGGGCGTGGCGACTTCACCGGCATCAGCGCCGAGGGTGCGGGGGCCGCGTTCGGCGGGCTGACGTCCGATCCCTGGCGGCTGACCCTGTGGCACAGCCTGTTCATGGTGATTACTGCCTTCGTCATTGCCAAGGGTGTGGTGGCCGGGCTGGAGCGCAGTCTGCGCATCATGATGCCGCTGCTGTTCGTGCTGCTGCTGGCACTGCTGGGTTACAGCTTTACCACCGGTCATTTCCGCGAAGGCTTCGACTTCCTCTTCCATTTCGATCCGAGCAAGGTACAGGACGGCATTCTCGCCGCGATGGGGCATGCCTTCTTCACCCTGAGCGTGGGTGTCGGTTCGATCATGGTCTATGGCGCCTATATGCCGAAGAAAGCCTCGATTGGTGCCACTGTGCTGACCGTTGGTGTGCTCGATACGCTGGTGGCATTGACCGCCGGACTGGCGTTGTTCCCCATTGTGTTTGCCGCTGGTCTTGAGCCGGGCGGTGGTCCGGGACTGATGTTCGTCACCCTGCCGATCGCCTTTGGCAATATTGCCTTCGGCCAGGTGATGGGGCTGATCTTTTTCGTACTGGTGGCCGTCGCTGCATGGAGTTCATCAATCTCCATGCTGGAGCCGGCCGTGGCCTATTTTGTCGAGAAAACCGGGCACAGCCGTGCCAAGGTTACGACTGTGCTGGCATTGTTCTGCTGGCTGGTCGGGATGGGCACGGTGTTGTCGTTCAACCTCTGGGCCGAGGCCAAGTTCTTTGTCTTCGCAGAGGATGGTTTCCATCTGCTGCAGTGGGGCGCCGAGGGTGGCAAGACCTTCTTCGATAGCATCGATTACCTCACCAGCCGTATCCTGCTGCCGCTTGGCGGTCTGTCTTTCGCCCTGTTCGCTGGCTGGGTGTTGAGTCGCGCCACCGTGCGCGACGAGTTGGCCATCAGAAGCCCGCTGCTGTTCAATCTGGCACTCTGGCTGATTCGCGTCGTGGCGCCAATCGGCGTGCTGATCGTCTTTATCGCGGAGCTGAGCAAGTAAATGACTACTCGAATTCAGCGCTCGGCCTTGCTGCCTTACCCGGCGCAGGCGCTGTTTGACCTTGTCAACGACGTCGCGAACTACCCGCAGTTCCTGCCCTGGTGCAGGGCCAGCGAGGTGTTGGAGGCCAGCGAAACGCACATGCTGGCCAGCCTTGAGGTGGCCAAGGGCAGCATCGGTCAGCGTTTCGTTACGCGTAACGTACTGCTGCCTGGGCAGCGTATCGAGATGAGTCTGCAGGAGGGTCCATTTACCAGTCTCAACGGCGTCTGGGAGTTCAAGGCGCTGGGCGACAAGGCCTGCAAGATCAGCCTGGATCTGACCTTCGACTACGCCGGGCCACTGGTGCGCGCGACGTTGGGGCCCTTGTTCAATCAGGCGACCAATACCATGGTCGACGCCTTCTGCCAGCGAGCCAAGCAACTGTATGGATAAGCCGAGCATCGCCATCGAGGTGGTCTATGCCCTTGCCGAACGGCAGAAGCTCCTGCGTCTGTCCGTACCGGCCGGCACCACGGTACGCGAGGCCGCGCTGCGTTCTGGTATGCAGCAGTTCTTTCCGGAGCTGGATTTGAGTCAGGCGCCACTGGGCATATTCGGCAAAGCGGTCAGCAAGCCGGAAGAGCGTGTGTTGGAGGAGGGCGAGCGGGTCGAGATCTATCGGCCGCTGATTGCCGATCCAAAGGAAGTACGTAAACAGCGTGCGGCTAAAGCAAAAGCGCGGGAAGAGGGCGAGGAGTCGGCCTGACCTCCGCGAGGTTGCTCGGCAGGGCGCAGATATGAAAAAGCCCGGACTCGCTCCGGGCTTTTTTGTGTGCGGGTGTTACTGCGGGTCGGTGTCCAGCGGCTCAGGCGTCGGCACCGGAACGGTTTCGACCTGGTCCACTTCACGCTGAATCTGTTCCAGCAATGAGCCGGGGGCAGGCGGCGTATCGTCCTGAGCTTTGGTCTGCGGCTGGGCGCTGCTAGTATCGCTGCTCTGGCCCATGATGGCTTGATCGCGGCTGAGGCCGGGCATGAAGTCGCCAGCCAGACCGACCAATTGGTCGTTGCCATCGAATACCAGGCTCACGCGCTCCTGAAAACGCTGCCCGCCACCCGGCTGGATGCTGTACAGGTAGTCCCAGCGATCAGCATGGAAAGTGTCGGTTATCAGCGGGTTGCCCATGATAAACCGTACTTGGCGTCGGGTCATTCCGGGGCGCAGCTGGTCTATCA
>CAZIZA010000371.1:0-3255 GCA_964543555.1 uncultured Pseudomonas sp. | reverse complement strand
GGTCAACGTGACCGATGGTGCCAACGTTGACGTGCGGTTTGTTACGTTCGAATTTCTCTTTAGCCATCTTGACCGTCTCCTAGCGAAGAATTGAGCAAGCCTTGCCGCCATTAAAACAAAGGCAGATACTTTCATATCTGCCTTTATTAGATGGAGCTCATGAGCGGATTTGAACCGCTGACCTCACCCTTACCAAGGGTGTGCTCTACCAACTGAGCTACATGAGCCAAACTCTATTGCGCACCCTACAAACTGGAGCGGGTAGCGGGAATCGAACCCGCATCATCAGCTTGGAAGGCTGAGGTTCTACCACTGAACTATACCCGCGGAGCTTGCAGCTCACGCTGAATCTGGTGGAGGGGGAAGGATTCGAACCTTCGAAGTCGATGACGTCAGATTTACAGTCTGATCCCTTTGGCCGCTCGGGAACCCCTCCAAAGTGAGGCGGCATTTTCTAGATCTGCCACCCTGCTGTCAAGCTTTTTCTCATTAAAATCTTGAGGTTAGCTACACTGACAACATCTTCACAGGGAAACAACTTTGACCACCCTGCGAAGCGGGCGCCATTCTATGCAAACTATTGAGGCAATGCAACGCCTTCGCATGGCATTAATTGATGTTGCAGACCCGCAAAGTCTCCAGCCAACTGACCGAGCAGAAACTCATCGGCCAAACGTCTACTTTCAGGAGATACACGCACCCAGAAACTACGATGCGCGCGCGACAACTCACGCAGCTGCGGCTCATAACCAACCGCGCGCAGCCTTTGCATAACACTATTGGCCGACTCGTTACGCGGGAAGATTCCGAGCGATATACCGTTGGCCAACTCACCCTGAGTGATGATGTAGCTATCGATCCGGCGAGCCTGCAGCTCTCTCAACTGCCTCAATGAGGCCTGACGCGAAGCAAGGGGGGGCAGATAAACCCAATACTCGACACCCGCAGCAGCATCGACACTGCGCACGTCAGCGCGGATATCCAGACTCAGCAGACGCTGCTCGACCACCCGCGCTCTTTCCTCCTGCTCGAAGCTGCCCAGAAAGAGACAAGCCGCAGCCTCGACAGGAGCGACGCTGACAGGCGTTTGCGCCCGAGCACTCGATACATCAGCCTCGCTCAATAGCTGGATATCCTTGCGTGCAGTTTGATAAGCAGCTGCCGGCGCTATCTCTTTGGCACGCAAAGGCGCCTGCTGCTGATGCCACACGTAGTAGAAGGCATTCAGTAGCAGGAGCAGCAGAAGAATCCAGCGCATGACCAGCCTCAGCTCATTGGGCAGGCGATGGCCAGCCCGACAAATACCAGATCAGGAACGACCTGCGCGCCTGGAATGACATCACGCACGAGCTCCGCATCCCCTCCGGTGAGAAAAACCTCAAAACCACCAGGAAAACGCATCTGCGCCTGGCGAAGTTGCTCAGCGACGAAACCTCGCAACATCAACACACAACCACGCTCCACTGCCTCGGCAGTAGAGCGCCCGGGCTCCAGCTCTTGCAGCGCCGCCAGAGCAACTTGCCGGTCATAGCGAATACGCCGCGTATGCGTACTCAATTGATCACGCATTAGCGGTAAACCAGGGCAAATGAAGCCTCCCTGATGTTTACCATCTGCAGAAATGAAATCAGCCGTTACGGCCGTGCCCAGATCAAGGACCAGGCAAGCACGCTGCCCAAGGTGATAACCGCCAAGCACTGCCAGCCAACGATCAAGGCCAAGGCGCTGGAAATCCTCATAACCATTGCACACCTCACCCACCTGGCTGGCAGACTGAGCACACACGACATCAATCCCCAAGGATTCACGTATCCGCACCATCAGCTGCTCAGTCTCGATATCGCTGCGCACGCTTACAAGGCGACAACGCGTCACTCTGACGGCCGGCGCATTGGCCAATGACTCAAAGAGCGCTGCATCAGACTCCACTACACCCGCAAGCAAGCGACTCTTTCCATCCGGGGAAATCACTCGCCACTTGATAAAGCTGTTACCACAGTCGAGCTCAAGAATCATGCTGTAGCCTCAGGCTCAACTCTCCACCACTGAACGCACGATCAACGCCGTCGACGCTCAGCCTAATGGCGCCGCGCTCGTCGACGCCAATTACCGTCCCCAAAGTGGCACTACTACCCGCCGTCAACGCCACATTACGTCCGCGCCAGAGGTGCATACTTTCCCACTCCTCTCGCAAGCCGGAAAAGCCGCCCTGCCAATGTCGCGAGAGGCACTCGTGAAGCTGCAATAACAGTCGAGCCGCCAACTCATTTCGGTCAACCATTTGCCCAAGAGATTGCCGCATGGAAGTCCACGGCTGATCGATCATGGCAGACGTATCAATCATCATATTGACGTTGATGCCAATACCTATAACCACATGACACACATCAGCTGGATCACCCGCAAGCTCCAGAAGAATCCCGGATATCTTTTGTCCTGCAGACAAAACATCATTCGGCCACTTGAGCCCTACTTCCTTTAGACCACAGGCCTTCAGCGCTTTGGCGACAGCCAGTCCAACCGTGAGACTGAGCGCTTCAACCTGAGACATTCCGCCATCGACACGCAAGACCAGACTGCAATACAGATTCTCAGCAAACGGACTTGCCCACACTCTACCGCGCCGGCCACGTCCAGCTGTCTGACGCTCAGCTAACAGCACGAAGGGTGCCTTAACATCAGCATCAAGACGACGAAACATTTCCGCGTTGGTCGAATCAACACTGGACTCAACAATGACTGGCCATCGTAATGGAGCTACTGCTCTTGCTATCTGCTCGGCATCCAGCAACAGCATCGGTGATGACAACCGATAACCACGCCCAGGAACCTTGAACACCTCGATACCCAGCTCAGCCTGCAAGCCCTGCAACTGTTTCCAGATAGCACTGCGACTTATCCCAAGCTTCGCCCCGAGAGCCTCGCCCGAATGGAATCGGCCATCCTGTAGAAGTTTCAACAATTCGAGCATGCCAGGCCCCGCCAAGAACAAGGGTGGCATGATAACGACGAGACTTTATCTTGCATAGAAAACGGCAAGTTTGAAGCACAAGTGCCGTCATTGAGCACCTCGCACATGCAGCAACCCAGCATCACCTGGCACCGAAAAATTGAAAGCCCACCCCCCCCGCGCGGACCACTACGTCTGGCTTCATTGTCGACGCGGTGCGCGCAGCGCATCTTGGGAAGCGAAGTTTTTGCGCCCAAAGAAGAAACCCCAGACCGCTAGGCGATCTGGGGTTTCGTATAGGAGCT
>CAZIZA010000370.1:0-3267 GCA_964543555.1 uncultured Pseudomonas sp. | reverse complement strand
ACTGCTGCAAAGCGATCCGCCTACCGACCCCGAGGTGCTGGCCAAGGTGCAGGCGCTGCGCGCCGAAGGCGAAGCCCTGCACAAGGCCGGCGATCACGCTGAGTCAGTCAAGGTGCTCAGCGAAGCGCTCGATCTGTTGGCTGCCAGCGAATGAACCGCGTCGGGCTTGCTCAAAAACCGCTGTAGAGCAAGCCCAGCGCGACCTGCCGCACCTCCTGCAGATCCACCGGTTTGCTCAGGCAGACCGATGCCCCACGTGACCTGGCTTCATCGAACAATCGATCATCAGCCACCGCACTGATCACCATCACCGGCACGTCACGCAAACGCGGCTCGGCCCGCAAGGCATCGAGTACATCCAGGCCATTGCCATCGGGCAGGTCGATATCCAGCAACACCAGTGCCGGTTCACTTTCCCGCAATTCGGCCAGTGCTCGCTGGCAGGAACTTACCCCCCTGACCTCGGCAAACTCACGCAAGGATGCCTGGAGGATCTTCAGGCAGGCGGGATGATCCTCTACGCAGAGCACCTTCACCAGGCTGCGTGCCGACTGCGCCAGCACCTCTGCAACCTCGTCGCCATGCCCACCGGGACTGGCTGCGCTGGGTAAGTCGAGCCAGAAGCGACTGCCCATGCCCGGCTCACTGCGCACGCCGATTTCGCCATTCATCAGCGTGGCCAGTTCGCGGCACAGCACCAGCCCGATGCCGGTACCGGGAATATTCGAACTCTCACGACCCAGCCGCTGAAACGGCTGGAACAGCTGCGCCTGCTGCTCGCTGGAAAGCCCCGGCCCGGTATCATCGACCCACAACCGCACGCCGTCAGCCCGCACTTCGTACCCCATGCGGATCATGCCGCGCGAGCTGTTGTACTTGATCGCGTTGGAAAGCAGGTTGAGCAGAATCTGCCGCACCCGGCGTGGATCGCCCTGCACGAACAGGGGCGGCTCGGCTGCCTCCATCACCTGCAACTGCAGCTGTTTCTGCTGCACCTCGGGCTGTACCAGCTCAGCACAGCCCTTGAGCAGAGCACCGATTTCGATGGGTTGCAGCTGCAACTGCTGACGCCGGCTTTCGATGCTCGACAGATCAAGAATGTCATCGACCAGCGACGTCAGATGACGGCTGGCGCTGACGATCTCACGTGCATAGTCGGTCTCCAGCCTGGCGTCCTGCTTGTCCTGTGCCTCCATCTCGATCAACTGAGCGAAGCCATGGATAGCATTGAGCGGCGTGCGCAACTCATGACTCATGCTCGACAGGAAGCGGCTCTTGGCCTGGCTGGCGGCCAGAGCCTCCAGGCTGGCATGGCGCAATTCCTCCTGCACCTGCTTGAGCCGGGTGATGTCGACATGCGTACCGGCGATACGCAGCGGCCAGCCACTTTCGTCACGCGCAAGCACCTTGCCTCGGCTCAGCAGCCACAGGTATTGCCCATGGCAGTCGAGATAGCGGTATTCGGCATCGAAGAACTCTTCCCCGGTGTCAGCGAACAACTTGCGCAGATGACGCAAACGCTCCACATCATCCGGGTGCACACGCTGGTTGAACTCACTCAACGTCAAGTGCCCGGCCCCAAGCCCGAAACGACGCACGAAGCGCTCACTGAGGTTGATGGTCAGATCACGAGTGTCAATCTGCCAGAGGCTTTCGGTGGTACTTTCCAGCACCAACTGCAGGATGCTCTGCGTATCCTGTCGCTCTTGCTCGATGGCTTTGAGCTGTTTGCCCGCCTGCTGCACGGCATCTGCCAGGCGACGGATCTCGGCGATATGAGTGCCAGGGGCAGCGGGCAGATACTGACCTTCACCGAGGCTGGTCGCCATCTCGACGACACCGTCGATGGGGCGTGCCAGTTGCTCGCTCAGCTTGCGTGAGCGCAACCACATCAGGGCAAAGAACAGCAAATAGAACGCTGCCAGCCCGACGATCAGCAGGTAGCCGATGTGCAGGTAGCGCTCGGCCAACTGGTTGGTATCGTGGAAGACCTCTTCTTCATCCACCACCAGCAGCAAACGCCAGCCAGTCTGCGGAATTTCACTCCAGGCGACCAGTTGGTTACGCCCCCCGAGCAGCACCTCCTGAACCCCACCCTCGCGCTCGTTCATGGCCTGCAGCAACACGGCCATATCCTCATGCCTGGCCAGGTTGAAATCCTCTGGCTTGAGCACCTCGCGTCGCACAGCCTCTTCATAGGAATACTGGGCCAGCTCACGCAACCCGAAGTCCCGCTCTCCGGCCTTGGGCAACGCCATGATGTTGTGATCCTGGCTGACCAGCATCGCGTAGCCTTGCCACGGCACGTTCAACTCAGCAATCTCGCCCAGTACCCGACCTACGGTCACATCGAGGCCGACCACACCTTCGAGAAAATCATCACGGTAGACCGGAGCAATGGCGGACATCATCCAGCCAAGCCCTGCGGGGTCGAGGTATACCTCCGTCCAGATGACCTTACGCTCGGGGTTGTGCTGGGCATCGGCCAGGTAATAGAAGTTGTAATCGGGTATCACCATGTCATGGGGATACTGCGCCGCTGTATCGAACCAGGGGTAAATACGGTTGTAGCTGTCCCAGGTATTGAAATACAGCGCCGCCACCAACGGATTGGCCTGCTGGATCGAGCGCATCAACGGATCGAGTTGCGACAAGCGCATGACCTTGGCGTGATCCTGCTGTGCCAGTGGCGTACTGTTGGCATAGAAAGAGGCTGCACGCCCATCATCACTGCGGGTGTAAAAAACGCCACTCTGCGTGACCGCATGGCGCTGACGCTCCAGTTCATCGGCCTGGAACCGGTTATCGAGTAACGCCTTGAGCGCACCGTCCCGGTAAACCTGCACCAGCGACTCGATGGAGCGCAGACGCCCATCGATAATCTGCCCTTCGCGCTGTGCGGCACTGGCCAGATCCTTTAATGCTGTTTCCTGCAAGTGCTCGATCTGCGCATCGCGAATCGCCTGATTGCTCAGCAGATACACCGCGATCAGCACCGACTCCACAAGAATCAGCGGAATGAGCGCGCTTTGCAAGAACGCCCGCCAGATCCACTGACGCAGAGGGTAGTGGCTAGAACTCGGCATTGAGGCTCCTTCCAGGGACAAGCGCAGGCAGACGCAAGGCGCCATCATAGCGCCCTGCGCTGGAATCCGCAGTCGACGCAGAGGAACCTTTGCCGTAAACTCCACTCCCATCTGAAACCGCAAAGCTTTGGGGCCGATTAGGATTCGACGCCGGTAGCGAAGCTCGAGGTGCATGCCGACT
>CAZIZA010000369.1:0-3311 GCA_964543555.1 uncultured Pseudomonas sp. | reverse complement strand
AGGACGACGGCAAGGTCAACTTCTTCGAAGGCAACTACACCGAGTTCGAAGCCGACCGCAAGAAGCGCCTGGGCGACGCCGCCGCGCAGCCGCATCGTGTGCGTTACAAGAAGCTGGCGTAGGGTGGGTTAGCGGCGCCAGGCACGTTATTGGCTGGTTTCACGAGCAGAGTGCGCCGCGTAACCCACCATGCGATATCCCGGTGTTACGCGGGGATGAAAAAACGGAGCCTGCGGGCTCCGTTTTTCGTTGGCGGCGCAGGTTATCTACAGGTGCCTCGCTGCGATCGAGCGCACGTTCAGTACCGTTCATGCTGGACTCCTACGCGATGCGGCTTGCAGTTGTAGCCCTGTTCGCGCAGGTGGGTGGCGTGGTCAAAGCCTGGCCAGCAGGCTTTCCAGCGCCTCGGCCTGATCGTCGGCCAGGTCGATGATGTGGAAGCCGGCCCAGCAATGCTGGCCATCGGCTCCGGGGCGACTCCACAGGCAGTCCGCACCCAGGTGCACTTCCTGTGCGTCGATAGCATCGGAGGTGCAGACCAGCCGGCACTCCAGCACGGCATCCACGGCATGTGGGGTGTCGCTGAACAGCATGAAGCCATCAGCGGACAGGTCGACTATCCGCCCCAGGCGTTGACCGCTGTTGAGGTCGAAAACCTCCAGTTGCAGTTCGGTGCCATGGCGACTGTGTTGACGACGCTCTTCCATGCAGATTCCTCAGCGGGGTTCGGCCGTGCGCCCGGTGAAGCGCTGCAGCACACGATAGATGGCGGTCAGCGCGCGATCCACCAGGGGTGTCGCGCGTTCGGGCGTGATGATGCGGGCCAGGCCTTTTTCCATTTCACTGGCCAGCAGGGTCAGCGGCTTGATGGCCACGCGCTGACCACTGTGGTCGACGAACATGTAGTTGTGTGTGGTCGGGCTGAACCAGGAGAGCTTGAGCACACGGCTGGCATTACCTTCGACGAATTCGAACCAGGTGCCGAACTCGACAGTCGCCAGCTCCCTGGTCAATGCCTGGGCGCGCGGTGACAGCTTGCTGCGAGAGGGCGCCTGGCGTGCAAGATCGACATCTTCACCGAGCATCGCGCCGAGCGGGCTCTGCGGCAGCTCCGGCTTGAGTTGTGCTGCCAGTTGCGGCTGCTTGCCCTGTACCGCGTGCTGGCAGGCCACGATGTCCTGTAGCAGGCGACGAATGCCGTCCTCGTGGTAACCGCCCAGCAGTTCCAATCCTTTGCGCAGATCGCTGAGCATCGTCACGCGCATTTCCTGCAGGCGTTGCCTGTCAGCGTTCCCCAGTGGGGTGCCGCTCCAGGCCAGTTGTTCAGCCACTTCGCCGGCGCGTTGCCATTCTGCGCTGTGCTCGCCATGGCGTAGCAGGACGAACACCAGTACGTCGGCCCAGGTCAGTTCGAGGAAATTGCGGATGATGGCGGGCAGCTCGCGTTGCTCGATGCATCGGCGCACCACCTCCAGCGCCTGCTCTCGGGCGCCCAGCAGGCGATCACGGCCTTTGGCTGCCTCGATGGCTCGGCGTTCACGTAGCTCGACCTTGTGGCGCAGTGTTTCGACGTACTCGTTGAACTCCTCGATCAGGTTGTCGAACAGCGCCAGGTCGCCGCTGAAGCCCTGGATCACCCGCTCGACCACCCACTGCATCTTGGCCAGCAGCCCGCGCTCGTCGCCCTCGCTGCCGTACAGGACGCCAGCCTGGGCCATGGTGTTGAGCAGGCGCCGTGCCGGATGATGATGCTGAGTGAACAGTGCCTTGTCCTGCAGGGCAATTTTCAGATAGGGCGTATGCAGATGTGAGAGCGCGGTCTTGCAGGCGTCCGGCAGGTTCTCGTCATCGAGGATGAAGTCGAAGAGCATGCCCACCAGGTCGATGACGTCGGCCTCCTGGTCGGACACCTTGCTGTCGCCTGGCAGGCTGCTGTGTGCTTCAAGCTGCTGCTGCAGATCGGCCTTGAGACCTTCGACTGCTTGCGGCTTGTGCAGGCGCTGGGCCAGCTCACTGGCTGACTGCTGTTGCATGCGATTGAGTGCATCGAGCAGTTCGCTGGCGCTATAGGTACGGCTGGCCTCGCGCGGGGAAAAGCTGACGATGCTGCGTGTGCCGCTTAGCAGTGGCGCATCCGGGTGGCTGTGACGATGCTCGTGGAGCAGGCTGGACAAGCCGCTGAACAGCGTGCCCGGATCGCTCGGTGGCGGTGCACTCAGATCCAGGTCGAGCAGTGGCGCGTCGGCGTGCGGTTGGCTGGCTTTACCACCCGGCTGACCCTGATTCTGTGCACCACCCTGACGTGTCAGGGGTTCGGCCCCGCTGGGTTGAGGACGGTTGGGGCTCGCTTTGAGTTGTGCGCTGTACTTGAGGTTCGGCAGTACGCCGGCATCGATCAGGCGCTGGTTGAGTGCGCTGTAGAGCGAATCCAGGCTCTGCATCACATGCCGGTCGAAGAGCATGTACAGGATGGTCTTGATCTGCAGTGGGAACGAGCAGGGCGCCAGGGCATCGCGAAACGCCTGTGCGATGGCCTGTGGGCCGAAGGGGTTGCTGTCTTCACCGAGTTTCTGGCCGTTATTGAGCAGGGCCAGACGTTGATCCAGCGCGAACAACTGCTGCGTGCAGCGCGCCTTGACCCGGCTGACCATATTGGTGACCTGCAGCGTCTCTTCGTAATCCTCGTTCTGCACCAGCGTCAACTGCTCCGGGGCAGTGGTCGCAGCGGTCTTTTCCTGCAACCTGCCTTCGAGGAAGCCGGAGAAGTGATTGGCAATGCTCTGGTGGTAGCTGCGCTCGATCTGTGGGCGCTGGCGACGAATTTCGCGCATGTTGTCGAAGAACAGCGTTTGTACCTTGTTGTTCTCGGCTTTTTCGGCGCATTCGAAGAGGGTGTCGTCGACCTGGCCAAACACACCGCTGAGGTGTTCTGCCAGTCGGTTCATCACCAGTTTGCGGCATGCCTGAACCAGATCGCTGAAGCGCGGCTGGATGCCGCGGCTGGCGAGGCTGACTACCTTGGAGTCGAAGGGGGGCTTGTCCTGGGTGCTCATGGACTGTCCTGGCTGGCGTCGTCGGCTGGCGCGTCCTGCGTCGTGCCGCAGTTCGATGCCATCTATAGTAGTTCATAGTCTGGCTGCAAAGCATTGTCATAAAAGCAGTTTGCAGGGGTTGACAGGGAGAATTTGCTACGTAAAATGGCGCGCCTCTGAAGCGGTAAAGCGAAAGCCAAACGCAGCAGAGCTGGAAGACCGAAGTTCCGCGATAGCTCAGTCGGTAGAGCAAATGACTGTTAATCATTGGGTCCCTGG
>CAZIZA010000368.1:0-3312 GCA_964543555.1 uncultured Pseudomonas sp. | reverse complement strand
GCATGAACTCTGAAATTATCGCCCGCCTGGAGCAGAGCATGCTGCAGGAAGGCGCTCTGGATGATGATCTGAGCATGCGCCTCGACAGCCCCGAACTGAGTCTGCACGAGCGCGAGCTGCTGCAACGCTTCCGTCAGTTATCGCGGCGCCAGCAGAATGCGCTGGTCGCTCTGATTGCCCACGACGTCGAAATGGCCGCCGAAGACGCCTGAAGCGAGCCCATAAAAAAACCGGCCTTGAGCCGGTTTTTTTATGGGCAGCGAAACAACGCGGAGTGAATTTCTCATCAACCGGCCAGCGACCTTTAGCATTCCCCGCCGCCACAACCGAGCCAATCACCCCGGTCACATTCGGCACCATGGTATGCATCGGCAGGAAATTCTGCGGACTAGCCTTCCACTGACATTGCTCGATACTCGAGCTGCGATTGGCACCGCCGACACACCCAACGAGCCGCCTGCGGGTTGACCCTGTGCCCGCCAAATACATTCATCAGCCTGGCCATCAGCCCCCCCTTCAGCAGGGCCGGTGCAAAACGCCAACATGCCTAAAGAACGAATGCAGGCAGGAATCGCCTTCAACGCAGCGCAGCAAAATACCGAACTACGCAGCAGCCCCTGGCAGCGGGAAAATATGGGTGAGCAGGCCTGCCTCGCAAATCAGGTGCAGAAAAGCCGCGCCCACCGCCATATTGGCCAGCAGAATGCTCGACGGCAGCCCGCCAAAACCGATGGACAACAATACTCAATGGCGGAGCAATTTCAGCACCGGCACACTGGCCGCCTCCCCCTCCACCGCCCGTCAGATCGTGGCACAGGGGTCATATGTGGCTGCGGCGAGGCGACCGCCAGAGACGGCTGCCACACCAAAACAGCCACTTCGCGACATGCACTCAGAGTATGGCCGGATACGCGAGTCACGGCATTTCTCAATACCTGGAGACTGGTCGAGCTGATCACAACAGGAAAATCGACGCCAGCCCCAGGAAGATGAAGAAGCCGCCACTGTCGGTCATGGCAGTGATCATCACGCTGGCCCCCATGGCCGGGTCGCGCCCCAGGCGCGCCAGGGTCATGGGGATCAGCACCCCCATCAACGCTGCCAGCAGCAGGTTGAGGGTCATGGCGGCTGTCATCACCACGCCCAGCGACCAGCTGTCGTACAGGTAATAGGCCACCCCACCAATCACACCGCCCCAGAGGATGCCGTTGATCAGGGAAACCCCCAGTTCCTTGCGTACCAGCCGCGCGGTGTTACCGGTACTGACCTGATCCAGCGCCATGGCGCGCACGATCATGGTGATGGTCTGGTTGCCGGAGTTGCCGCCGATACCGGCAACGATGGGCATCAGCGCCGCCAGCGCCACCAGCTTCTCGATCGAGCCTTCGAACAGGCCGATCACCCGCGAAGCGAGGAATGCAGTAACCAGATTGATTGCCAGCCAGGCCCAACGGTTACGCACCGACTTCCATACCGAGGCGAAGATGTCTTCTTCCTCGCGCAGACCGGCCATGTTCAGCACTTCGCTTTCGCTTTCCTCGCGGATCAGGTCGACCATCTCATCGATGGTCAGGCGACCGATCAACTTGCCGTTCTTGTCCACCACCGGAGCGGAAATCAGGTCGTAACGCTCGAACGCCTGTGCGGCGTCGTAGCCGTCCTCGTCCGGGTGGAAGCTCACCGGATCGTCGGCCATGACTTCGCCGACCTGCTTGTCCGGGTCGTTGACCAACAGACGCTTGATCGGCAAAACACCCTTGAGCACGCCGTCGTAATCGACCACGAACAGTTTGTCAGTATGGCCCGGCAGTTCTTTCAGGCGGCGCAGGTAACGCAGTACCACTTCCAGGCTGACGTCTTCACGGATGGTGACCATCTCGAAGTCCATGAGCGCACCGACCTGATCCTCTTCGTAGGACAGCGCCGAACGCACGCGCTCGCGCTGCTGGGCGTCGAGCGACTCCATCAGTTCATGAACGACGTCACGCGGCAGTTCCGGCGCCAGGTCGGCGAGTTCGTCGGCGTCCAGATCCTTGGCGGCAGCAAGAATCTCGTGATCATCCATGTCGGCGATCAGGGTTTCGCGCACTGCGTCGGAAACTTCCAGCAGGATGTCGCCGTCGCGCTCGGCCTTGACCAACTGCCAGACCGTCAGACGCTCGTCGAGCGGCAAGGCTTCGAGGATGTGGGCGATATCCGCGGGGTGCAGATCGTCAAGCTTGCGCTGCAGCTCGGCGAGATTCTGACGATGCACCAGGTTCTCGACCCGGTCATGATGCTGGCCTTCCTGACGATGGGTCAGGTCTTCGACCAGCTTGTGCCGATGCAGCAGTTCGATCACCTGGGCCAGGCGATCCTGCAAGCTCTCTTGCGGCTTCTTGGCTTCTACTTCTGTCATAGCGCGCTCCACCCCCAGTTGGCGGGCACGCCAAAGGGGATCAATCAGGTCTTACACGATTGTGCGAGGGGAGTATTGAGTAACTACTGGGTAAGTCCATGGTGGTATTCCACAAGCCCCGGCGGGGCTGACGCGGCGAATCATAACACCGCAAAACAGCTTTGTACGTGACAAAAGCGCGGCAAGAACAATTGCTTGCATCGCAAACTTCGATCTCGCATGAAAACCTGGCTATGCGACGCCAGCCGTAGTCGCCAGGACACCCTGGCGCACGAGAAAAAACGGTCTAACCTGAACGGTGCAACGTCACGGAGGACGAATCATGCAGGAAAAATGCTTTGCAGCACTGTGCACCGCCGCACTTCTCGCCCCTCTTCAAGACAGCTTGGCCAGTAGCGTGTTCCGCTGTGTAGCCGCCAACGGCCATGTCACCTTCACCCTTAACGGCTGCTCCGAGGATCAGCAACTGCACCTGCAGGATGCACGCAACCCAACGCCCAGCCGTGATAACCCCATACCGCTCGCCTCGCCAGGCAAGCGCAACGCAAAGACGCGCACGAACTCTGCCGAACTGGTTGTAGTCGGCCAGCAGGATGATGGTTGCGGTAATCTGCTGAGCAGCAGCGAGAAACGCCAGGCGATCATACGCCGGGAAATCCGCCCCGGCATGAGCCGCGCCGACGTGGAGAGCAGCCTCGGCAAGCCGGATAAAGTCACCAGCAACAACGGACAACAGCGCTATCACTACCGCGAAAAACGCAAAGGCGGCAGCAGCCGACAGGTCAGCTTCGACGAAGCCGGCTGCGTGAAGAAATAACGCGCAAAGAAAAAGGGCCTGCATTGCTGCAGGCCCTTTCGGTATGGCGGACTCAGGAGGATTCGAACCTCCGACCGCTCGGTTCGTAGCCGAGTAC
>CAZIZA010000367.1:0-3331 GCA_964543555.1 uncultured Pseudomonas sp. | reverse complement strand
CGGTGCGCAAGCGCCCGGGCATGTACACCGACACCACGCGCCCCAACCACCTGGCCCAGGAGGTTATAGACAACAGCGTCGACGAAGCCCTGGCCGGGCACGCCAAAACCATCCAGGTGATCCTCCACGAGGACAACTCACTGGAAGTGCTCGACGACGGCCGCGGCATGCCGGTGGACATCCACCCGGAAGAAGGCGTACCTGGCGTCGAGCTGATCCTCACCAAGCTGCATGCCGGCGGCAAGTTCAGCAACAAGAACTACCAGTTCTCCGGCGGCCTGCACGGCGTCGGCATCAGCGTGGTCAACGCCCTGTCGACGCGCGTGGTGGTCACCGTCAAGCGTGACGGCAACGAGTACCAGATGAGCTTTGCCGATGGCTTCAAGGCCAGCGACCTGGAAGTGATCGGCACGGTGGGCAAGCGCAATACCGGTACCAGTGTGCACTTCTGGCCGGACGCCAAGTATTTCGACTCCTTCAAGTTCTCCGTCAGCCGCCTCAAGCATGTGCTCAAGGCCAAGGCCGTGCTGTGCCCGGGCCTGTCGGTGACCTTCGAGGACAAGGCCGCCGGCGAGAAAGTCGAGTGGCATTACGAAGATGGCTTGCGCTCCTATCTGGTCGACGCCGTCAGCGAATTCGAACGCCTGCCCGTCGAGCCCTTCTGCGGCGCCCTGGCCGGCAACAAGGAAGCGGTGGACTGGGCCCTGCTGTGGCTGCCCGAAGGCGGCGACGCGGTGCAGGAAAGCTATGTCAACCTGATTCCCACTGCGCAGGGCGGCACCCACGTCAACGGCCTGCGCCAGGGGCTGCTCGACGCCATGCGCGAGTTCTGCGAGTTCCGCAACCTACTGCCGCGTGGCGTGAAACTCGCCCCGGAAGATGTCTGGGAACGCATCGCCTTCGTCCTCTCGATGAAGATGCAGGACGCCCAGTTCTCCGGTCAGACCAAGGAGCGTCTGTCCTCCCGTGAGGCCGCAGCCTTCGTCTCCGGCGTGGTCAAGGACGCCTTCAGCCTGTGGCTCAACGCCAACCCGGAAACCGGTCTGCAACTGGCCGAACTGGCCATCAGCAACGCCGGGCGGCGTCTCAAGGCGGGCAAGAAGGTCGAGCGCAAGAAGATCACCCAGGGCCCGGCGCTGCCCGGCAAGCTGGCCGACTGCGCAGGGCAGAACCCGCTGCGCTGCGAGCTGTTCCTGGTCGAGGGTGACTCGGCCGGTGGCAGCGCCAAGCAGGCGCGCGACAAGGAATTCCAGGCCATCATGCCGCTGCGCGGCAAGATCCTGAATACCTGGGAAGTGGACGGCAGCGAAGTGCTGGCCAGCCAGGAGGTGCATGACATCGCCGTGGCCATCGGTATCGACCCGGGCTCGAGCGATCTCTCCGGGCTGCGCTACGGCAAGATCTGCATCCTCGCTGACGCCGACTCCGATGGTCTGCACATCGCCACCCTGCTCTGCGCCTTGTTCGTGCGTCACTTCCGCCCGCTGGTGGATGCTGGCCATGTCTATGTGGCCATGCCGCCGCTGTACCGCATCGATCTGGGCAAGGACATCTTCTATGCCCTGGACGATGCCGAGCGCGACGGCATCCTCGACCGCCTGGTAGCCGAGAAACGCCGCGGCAAGCCACAGGTCACCCGCTTCAAAGGTCTGGGGGAGATGAACCCGCCGCAATTGCGCGAAACCACCATGGACCCGAACACCCGTCGCCTGGTGCAGCTCACGCTGGATGATTTCGAAGGCACGCGCGAGGTGATGGACATGCTGCTGGCCAAGAAACGCGCCAGTGACCGCAAGAGCTGGCTGGAGTCCAAGGGCAACCTGGCCGAGGTACTGCTCTGATGCGCACGCTGCTCCTTGCATTCGGCCTGCTGGCGGGTACCGCACAGGCCGAGCCAGTGCAGCTCGAAGAGCTCAACCTGCTGGCCGAATACCCGGTTACTGACATGCCGGGCGGCAATCTCTCAGGCCTGGCCATGTGCGGCGAAACCTTGTGGGCAGTCTCCGACCGTGATGATGATCGCCTCTATCAACTGCACGTCGAGGACGGCTTGCTGCGCGCCGAGGCCGAAACCTTCGTCGCCCCCGAACCGCCCGAAAGCCTGTTGCCCTGGGGCCTGCGCATGCGCAATTGGGCCGCCGGCCTGGTCAGGGGGGGCAAGCTGGATTTCGAAGGGCTGTCATGCGACGCGCAGGGCAATCGCTATCTGGTCAGCGAGACCCGTGCCGCCGTTTTACAGGTGAGCAGCAACGGCAACGCCCATTGGCTCAACCTGCCGAGCGGCCTGGTACGCCAGGCCCGCGCCAGCGGCATGCTGCTGCACTTCAACCAAGGCTTCGAAGGCATCGCCATCGATCCGGCCGGTGACCGCCTGTGGCTGGCAGCCGAACAGCGCCGCCGCGGCCTCACCGTCCTGCATCGTCGAGGCAGCAGTTGGCGCTGCACCGGTGGCTGTGTGCTGACCAGCGAGAGCGGTGATGAACCCTCACCAGAAGGATTGGGCGGCCATCCGGCTCCACGCGACTTCTCCGGCCTGGCCTATTTCGGCGAGAAACTGTTCACCCTGGAGCGCCAGGCTCATCGCGTTTGCCGCCGCACCCTGAGCGACGGCGTCGCAGAGATCTGCTGGTCGTTCGCTGGAGAAGCCCTTAGCGAGCCACGCCGCTATACGCCGGACTACGGCATGGCCGAAGCACTGTGGATCGACAAGGACGGCGCCTGGATCGGTGTCGACAACGGTAGCCAGACCCGTGCAGATGGCGAAGAGCGCCCCATCGTCTGGCGCTTTGCCGCACCCAAGGGCGGCTGGAGCCGACGCCCGTGACGCAGCAGACGCCTGGCCGCCGCGCCGGACGCGTGATGTGGGTACTCTTCTGGGGTGCCGGCCTGCTGCTGGGTACGCATTTCTTCGGTAACTGGGAAGATCGCCAGCGCAACCCCAACCAGACGCCGCAGTCGGTGCATGGCGATGGTTTCGTCGAGGTGAGCCTGGCCAGCAGTCGTCAGGGTCACTACCTGGTCAATGGCCAGATCGATGGGCATGACGTGACCTTCCTGCTCGACACCGGCGCCACCCAGGTGGCAATACCCAGCGCGGTGGCCGAACGTCTCGGCCTGCAGCGCGGTGCGCCGATCATCATCAGCACCGCCAACGGCCGTGCCACGGGACATCGCACCCGCCTGGACAGCCTGCGCCTGGGCGATATCGAGCTGCGTGACGTCGCCGCACTGATCGCCCCCGGCATGGACGGTGACGACGTGCTGCTAGGCATGAGCGCCCTGAAACAACTCGAATTCAGTCAGAAGGGCGGCACCCTGGTGCTGCGCCAAT
>CAZIZA010000366.1:0-3350 GCA_964543555.1 uncultured Pseudomonas sp. | reverse complement strand
GCCCAGCTCTGCAGGTAACCATGGGCCGGGATGTCGATGTTCAGGTCGCGCTTGAGCTCCTTGTAGATATTCACCAGCGACGGCGGCGTCTGCACGCCTGGCTGCACCGAGAAGCACAGGCCATGGGCCTGACCGGGGCCGTGGTACGGGTCCTGGCCGATGATCACCACCTTGACCTGATCCAGCGGCGTGGAGTTGAGCGCATTGAAGATCAGTGGGCCCGGCGGATAGATTTCCTTGCCGGCCGCCTTTTCCGCCTGCAGGAACGCACGCAGCTCGCTCATGTAAGGCTTGTCGAACTCCTCGCGCAGCGCGTGTTTCCAGCTGGCTTCGAGTTTGATGCGATCGTCGGTCATGCGCTTTTCCTGCCTGATTCATCACAAGTGCGGGCACGCTAGAGAAGGGGTAGCCGCAAGTCAAGGAAGGCCGTCCCGGCAAGCGTCAGGATGCTTTGCTAGCCTTCCAACATAGCCACCGAGAACGAAGTCAAGCCGATGCCGACCACCGCCGATACCCTGCGCCTGGCGCTACTGAACCGTTTTCTCAAGGGCGAAGCGAAGATTCCGCAGATGCCCGAAGCCGCCGTGCGCATTCGCAAGCTACTCGATGACCCGCACACGTCACTGGAGCAGCTGGCGCGGGTGATCAATGGCGATCCGCCCCTGGCCGCCTATCTGATGCAGTTCTCCACCACACCGCTGCTACGCGGTAACCGCGCCTGCACCTCGCTGCGCGACTTGCTCGGTCGCCTTGGTACCCGGCAGTTGGCCGACCTGGTGCTGGGCTTCAGCCTGCAGCACCTGTTCACCAGCCAGGATGCCGCGCTGCAACAGGCCTTCCGCACGCGCTGGAAGCATGCCCGCGAGCGTTCCGCCTATTGCGCCGTTCTGGCACAACACATCGGCTTCTCCATGGACGACGCCATGCTCGGCGGGCTGCTGCAGGACATCGGCAGCCTGCCGCTGCTGTCGGAGCTCGAACACTGGCCGGATCTGCCACGCGACGCCGAGTCCCTGCATGGGCTGTGCGAACAGCTTTCCGGCGACATCGGTGCACTGATCCTGACGCGCTGGCAATTGCCCACGGCGGTGATCGAATGCGCACGCCTGCAAGGTCAACTGCAACGCTCGCACGAAGGCGCAGCCGACCTGGCCGATCTGGTGCTGCTGGCCAGCGCCCTGCAAACGACGGAAACGTTCGACGAGCCACTGCCCACACAACTCAAGCTGGGCCTGCAGTGTCCACTTACCGAGCTACGCAGCGAATTGGCGGACGGGCTCAAGCTGTGGAAGCGCCTGCTCGCCTGAGGCCTGCCTGCCAGCAGGCCGTTGAAAAACGCAGGCGAGGCCGGCAAGACAATACCGATGGCGGCCCCGCAAAAACGCCGAAAAACACCAGGAGTCGCGCTCGACTTTACGTGTTGTAAATGAGCATTTTTGACGGGGGCGCCTAGCCTGGGCTCGCACGCGAGGGCGTTTTTAACGCAGTATTGCCAACGCACGACTGCATGGATGCAGGAGGTAGAGCGACGCAGGTAGCTAAAGCCGAGGTAGTGTTTAAACGGTCTGCTAACCCGGGTGCAACGCCCGGTAATGACTAGGCGCCATGCCCACTACCTTGCGAAACAGCCGTGAGAAGTAGTACGGGTCGTCGTAACCCAACTGCTCGGCCACCTGACGCACCTCGATATCGCCCCGGTCGAGCAGGCGACAGGCCAGGGCCATCTTCAACTGGATGAAGTCCTGGATCGGCGCATGGCCGGTCAGCGCGCGATAGGTCTTGGCGAAGTGAAAGCGTGACAGCTTGAACTGTGCAGCCAGCTCATCGAGGTTGAGGCTGCCGCGCAGGTGCTCGCGCATCACCGCCTGCACCGCCTCGATATCCAGCACCCGCCCGGACTTGAGGTTGATCCGCGCTGGCAGTACCGCCAGCGAGCTGAGCATCGCCTGCAAGCGGTGTGCAGCATGGATGAAGGGCACGGCATTTAGGCCCTGGCGCTGCACGGCCAGCAGCGCCTCGAAATCAGCCAGCAGGTGCGGCTGCACACCGATCCGCCGTAACGGCTGCTTGCCCAGCAGGCGCAGGAAATCCTCGCTGAGACTGCCGTCGAAGTGCACCCAGTAGATCGTCCAGGGGTTATGCAGGTCAGCGCCATAGGCATGCGCAGCGTCCTTGGGCAGCACCAGCAAATCGCCGGTTGTTATCTCGAATCGTCCATCCTCTACCTCCAGCCAACCATCGCCCGAACGGCAGTAGATCAGCAGGTGATCTTCCGGTCGCTCACGCCGCATCTGATGCCCGGCGGCTTCCGGATAGAAGCCCATGGCCAGCGGATAGCAACCGCTGCTCAGGGCATGGCGCGCCAGCAGGCGACGCAGGCGTGGCGACGTGATGAAACGCTGACCTCCAACCGGCAATGGCCAGTTGGACGTTTCCACACGCGCCCCCATGGACACCTCTCAGCAACGAATCGAATGACAAGATAGTCCATCCCAAGGCCAAGATCGTCAATCCACAATAGGCTCGCCAACGGCTATAACGGAGCATAGACAAGAACAACAGGAGGCCGAGATGCCCCTTACCCTGCCGCAACTTATCGACGGCCAATGGCTGCAAAGCCAGGCCGCGGACCTGATCGAAGTCACCGACCCGGCCACCCAGGAAGTGATCGCCCTCGCGCCCAGAGCCACTGCCGAGGAAATCGAGGCGGCAGTGGCCGGTGCGCAGAAAGCCTTCCTCGCCTGGCGCGAAGTACCGATATCGGAGCGCGCACGCCTGATGCTGCGCTATCAGCACCTGCTCAAGGAGCATCACGACGAGTTGGCGCAGATGCTCGCCCGCGAAACCGGCAAGACCTTCGCCGACGCCAAGGGCGACGTGTGGCGCGGCATCGAGGTGGCCGAACACGCCGCCAATATCGCCAGCCTGATGATGGGCGAGACGGTGGAGAACGTCGCCCGCGAGATCGACACCGCCAGTTGGATCCAGCCACTGGGCGTGTGCGTCGGCATCACCCCATTCAACTTCCCGGCGATGATCCCGCTGTGGATGTTTCCGCTGGCCATCGCCTGCGGCAACAGCTTCATTCTTAAACCCTCGGAACAGGACCCGATGACACCCAACCGCCTGGCCGAGCTGTTCCTCGAAGCCGGCGCGCCGGCTGGCGTGTTGCAGGTGCTGCATGGCGGCCGCGAGCAGGTCGATGCGCTGCTGGTGCACCCTACCGTGCGCGCAGTGTCCTTCGTCGGCTCGGTGAACGTGGGCCAGCATGTCTACCGCACCGGCACCCAGCACCTGAAGCGCGTGCAGGCCTTCGCCGGGGCGAAGAACCATATGGTGATCATGCCGGA
>CAZIZA010000365.1:0-3356 GCA_964543555.1 uncultured Pseudomonas sp. | reverse complement strand
GGTCTACCTGATCGACGAAGTGCACATGCTCTCCACCAGCTCCTTCAACGCCCTGTTGAAGACCCTGGAAGAGCCGCCACCCCACGTCAAATTCCTTCTGGCCACCACCGATCCGCAGAAACTGCCGGTTACCGTGCTATCACGCTGCCTGCAGTTTTCCCTGAAGAACATGCCGCCGGAGCGCGTAGTCGAGCACCTGACTCATGTACTGACTGCAGAGAGCGTGCCGTTCGAGGACGACGCCCTGTGGCTGCTGGGCCGCGCGGCCGACGGTTCGATGCGCGACGCCATGAGCCTGACCGACCAGGCCATCGCCTTCGGTGAGGGCAAGGTACTGGCGGCTGATGTGCGCGCCATGCTCGGCACCCTCGATCACGGCCAGGTCTACGGCGTGCTGCATGCCCTGATCGAAGGCGATGCGCGTGCGCTGATCGAAGCGGTTCGGCACCTGGCGGAGCAGGGACCGGACTGGAATGGTGTGCTGGCGGAAATGCTCAACGTCCTGCACCGCGTGGCCATCGCCCAGGCGCTGCCGGAGGCGGTGGACAACGGCCAGGGTGACCGCGAGCGGGTTCTGCAACTGGCCCAGGCACTGCCGGCCGAAGACGTGCAGTTCTACTACCAGATGGGTTTGATCGGTCGTCGCGATCTACCCCTGGCCCCGGAACCGCGCGGTGGCTTCGAAATGGTGCTACTGCGCATGCTGGCCTTCCGTCCGGGAGGCGCTGACGACGCGCCCAAGGTCACGCTAAAGCCCTTGGGGATCAGCCAGGCCACTGCTGATTCCCAACAAAATCCAGTGGCCGGCACCGCTATGCCGGCTCCTGCTCCTATGCTTTCTTCGCCTGCTCCTGCTGTCGCATCGGCGCCTGTTGCGCCTGCTCCGGTTGAGGCCATCGTGGCTACGCCAGCGCCAGTCGTTGAGCCTGCCGTGAGTGAGCCTGAACCCGAGGTTGTGCCTCCGGTTGCAGCGACCGCGATCGTGGCCCCTGAGCCTGAGCCTGAGCCCGCTGCGCCTGCCGCCGTCGATGTGCCCTGGGAAACGGCCGCACCCGTTGCGCCCCTGGCCCGCGCTGCTCAGGCCATCGCTCCGGTCGTGCCTGAGGTGACTGTTGCCGTGTCTGAGGTCCCGCAAGTGGCCGCAGCTGACACGCCGGAGCAGCACGAGGCTGCGCAGCCCGTGGTGGAAGCCGATGGCGCTGACGACGAGCCGCCGCCTGGCGACTACGACTATGTCGAAATGGACGCCGAAACCCTCGATTACGATTTCGGCCATGCCGAAATTGCGGCGCCCGTAGTCGAAGAACCGCTGCCGGCCGCCAAACCGGCTACCGGTCTGGCGGCAGAGTGGCTGTCACTGTTCCCGCAGCTTGGCTTGGGTGGCATGACCGGCAGCATCGCCGCTAACTGCACCCTGATCGAAGCCAATGGTGACGATTGGTTGCTGCACCTGGACCCGGCGCACAGTGCGTTGTTCAATCCCACTCAGCAGCGTCGTCTCAATGAGGCACTGAACCAGCAGCAGGGACGCAGCATCAAACTGCGCATCGAACTGTGCAAGCCCGAGCAGGAAACACCGGCGCAGGCCGCTGCCCGTCGCCGTGCCGATCGTCAGCGCAGCGCTGAAGTGTCGATCCATGCCGATCCGCTGGTGCAGCAGATGATTCAGCAGTTCGCGGCCACGGTGCGCGACGACAGCATCGAACCCATCGATACCCCCAGTTAAACCCCGAATACCGAGGATACCGACATGATGAAAGGTGGCATGGCAGGCCTGATGAAACAGGCTCAGCAAATGCAGGAAAAAATGCAGAAGATGCAGGAAGAGCTGGCCAATGCCGAAGTTACCGGCCAGTCCGGTGCCGGTCTGGTCAGCGTGGTGATGACCGGTCGTCATGACGTCAAGCGCATCACTCTGGACGACAGCCTGATGCAGGAAGACAAGGAAGTGCTCGAAGACCTGATCGCCGCTGCCGTCAACGATGCGGTGCGCAAGGTCGAGCAGAACAGCCAGGACAAGATGTCCGGCATGACTGCAGGGATGCAGCTCCCTCCCGGCTTCAAAATGCCCTTCTGACAGGCCACGTGCCGTCCAGTCGACGCACATGGCGGCGTTGCCGGCGAACTCGGAATCCTCATGTGCTCCGGCACACTGCAGTTCCTCGTCCGCCGGCGCCTTGCCCTGTACGCCGCCTGATCGCCACTCCTACTTGTGTTGCTCGCGTGTGCGGTTCGTAGGGTGGGCTTTAGCCCACCCGATCATTGCCCGCCAACTTTTACAGGACTTCCATGAGCTTCAGCCCCCTGATTCGCCAGTTGATCGATTCTCTGCGCATCCTGCCTGGCGTTGGCCAGAAGACCGCGCAGCGTATGGCGCTGCAGTTGCTTGAGCGTGATCGCAGTGGCGGTCAGCGTCTGGCGCAGGCGCTCAATGCGGCGATGGAAGGCGTGGGGCATTGCAAGCGCTGCCGCAGCCTGAGCGAAGACGAGGTCTGCCAGCTGTGCCTGGACGAGCGTCGCGATGACAGCCTGCTGTGTGTGGTGGAAGGTCCGATGGACGTGCATGCCGTAGAGCAGACTGGCTTTCGCGGCCGTTATTTCGTGCTCAAGGGGCATCTGTCCCCGCTCGATGGCCTGGGCCCGGAAGCCATCGGTATTCCCGCGCTGCTAGAGCGCATCGAGGCGGGAGCCTTCAGCGAAGTTATTCTGGCCACCAACCCGACGGTAGAAGGTGAGGCCACGGCGCACTACATCGCCCAAATCCTCGCTGGCAAAGGTCTTGTCGCCTCGCGCATTGCCCATGGCATGCCACTGGGCGGTGAGCTCGAACTGGTCGATGGCGGCACCCTGGCCCATGCCCTGGCCGGGCGACGTCCGATCAGCCTGTAATCGCGCGCCCAACACACTCGGTGTGCCCGTGATCGTCGACACTCTGCGTCGCATCTGCCTGTTGCTCCTGTTGAGTGTGCCTGTCGCTGCGCAAGCCGGCGCATGCCCGACTGGGCAGATTCAGGTGTGCCTGGGCGCCTCCTGCCTCTGTGTGCCTGACCCGGTTCGGGTGCGCGAGGATGGCTTGAACATGGCGGCGACGCGGCTGGAAGCCTGGCTGCTGCAATCACGCCAGGCGGCAATCCGAGCGGGCACCGAGCCCATCCCTTTGATGATTCGCGCGCAGCTCGCGCCATTCTACGACGATGCGTTGCTTGATGAAGTGCGCTATCGCGTCGGTATCACCGACGAGATGGATGCTGCCACTGTCATGTTGCAGAACCCCGATGTGCAGGCTGTGACGCTGGTTGACGTGGTGGTGTTTCGCAGCAGCGATGCCGCCGCAGAGGATGCTGTGCTGTGGGCGC
>CAZIZA010000364.1:0-3370 GCA_964543555.1 uncultured Pseudomonas sp. | reverse complement strand
GCGTGCGTCGTCTCTGATCCTTGGGCGCTTGCCAAGCATAGCTGATAGCGACCCTGCACCGGCAGAGCCTGCATTGTGTGGCTCTGCGCAAAGGAGAATTAAGTCGTGGATTCCCGGTTACTGGATTTTTTTGTCCGCGCCGAGCAGGTATTGGCGCGCATCGAGCCCCTGCTGCCTGCCCTGCGTCCGCAGCTGGACTGGACTCAATGTGTGGCCGCGCGCTGGGTGCGTGATGCCCGCAGCGGCTACCTGATGCCGCTGGAGGTCAGTCTCGACCTGTCGCTCAGCGACCTGCTGGGTGTGGACGCCCAGCGCGAGCAACTGGTGCGCAATACGCGGCAGTTTGTCAGCGGATTGCCGGCCAATCACGCTTTGCTCTGGGGCGCGCGCGGTACCGGTAAATCCTCGCTGGTGCGTGCCCTGCTCGCTGAGCATGCCGGGGCCGGTCTGCGGCTGATCGAGATTGAGCGCGATCATCTGGCCGACCTGCCACGTGTGGTGGAGTTGCTGGCCGGTTTGCCGCAACGATTCGTGCTGTTTTGCGACGACCTCTCGTTCGAGGCTGGCGAAGGTAATTACCGGGTGCTCAAGAGTGTGCTCGATGGCTCGCTGGAGCAGGCGCCGGACAACGTCCTGCTCTACGCCACCTCGAATCGCCGCCACCTGGTGCCTGAGCATCAGAGTGATAACGAGAACTGGATGAGGGTCGACGGCGAACTGCACCCTAACGAGTCTGTTGAAGACAAGATCGCACTCTCCGACCGTTTCGGCCTGTGGCTATCGTTCTATCCCTTCAGTCAGGAGCACTTCCTGATCGTCGTGCGTCACTGGATAGGCGTGCAGGCGAAGCAGGTCGGGCTCAGGTGGATGTGGGACGAGGCGCTGCAAAAAGCCGCCGTGCGCTGGGCGCTGGGGCGTGGCAACCGTAACGGCCGCTGTGCCTACCAATTCGCCCGCCACTGGGTCGGGCTGCAACTCCTGGAGCAACACGTATGATTGATCTTTCCCACGCCGGGGCGAACCTCGACGGCTATCCGCTGCTGAGCGCGCAACTGCAGGCGTTGCTGAGTGGCGAGCGAGACTTTGTCGCCAATGCCGCGCAATTCTCCGCCTTTCTGTTTCATGAGCTGGCCGACTTGAACTGGGCTGGATTCTATCTGGTCAAGGATGGTGAGTTGGTGCTGGGCCCGTTCCAGGGCAAGGTGGCCTGCGTGCGCATCCCCTTCGGGCGCGGTGTCTGTGGCGCGGCAGCGGCAAGCCTGCAAACGCAACGAGTCGAGGACGTGCATGCCTTTGCCGGACACATCGCCTGCGACAGTGCCTCGAACAGCGAGCTGGTGGTGCCGCTGGTCAAGCAGGGACGCCTGATCGGGGTGCTGGATCTGGATAGCCCGAAGATCGGCCGTTTCAGTGAAGCGGATCAGGTGGGTATCGAGGGCTTGGCGGCAATCTTTCTGGCCGCCAGCGATTGCTGATCAGGCCATGTTGAGGCGATATTTTTGTCGCAACTCAGCAGTGTGCGCACCCATTCATCCAGGCTCAATGGGTGCGCACCGGTTGCCTGGGCTGATTCTGGGTGCGGTGGGTACGGCGAGTCCTGCGAGGGGGTCAGCGTTTGACGCCGAGTTTCTCCAGTGTGCGCAACTCGCGCGGCAGGAGTTGCTGCATGGCGGCACTGCCTTTGATGCGCTGATAGTGCGCCGCCAGTTTTGGCCAGCGGCTGCTGTCCAGCGTTTCGCCACCGTGTTCCATGTTGATCAGCTGACAGGTTAGCGCCAGGTCGGCCATCGACAATTGTTCGCCAAGGTAGTAGGGCGCATCACCCAGCATGCTTTGCAGGTAGTCGAAATGGCCGGGCAGGCTTTGATGAAGAGCGTCCTGCACCTTCTGCTCGTCGCAGGGCTGGCCCATGCTGATATTAAGGACACGATTGCGGAATACGGTGAAGGTGCACAGCGGTGCCAGCTCGTAATCTGCGTATTTTTCCAGCCAGCGCACCTTGGCGCGTTGCTCGGCACCTTCTCCATAGAGTGAAGGGCGATCTGGGTAACGTTCTTCCAGGTACTGGCAGATCACGCTGGAGTCGGCCAGCTTGATATCGCCATCGCTAAAGGCAGGAATCCGGCCCAATGGATTGAGTTCGCGATACCAGCCCGGCTGAGCGAAGGGCATGATGACTTCGAGCTTGTAATCCAGGCCTTTTTCGATCAGGCACAGGCAGAGTTTGCGGACGAAGGGGGACAGTGGCGCCCCATAAACGGTCATGCTCATTGCAGCTCCTAATCATCGTTTGGGGGTTTCCGGCCAAGTGAAGACGCGCGTCACTCAGTCGTAGATATTCTTCTTCTTCCAGTCGTCTTCTTCCAGATTTTTGAGGCCTTCGGTCAACTGACTGGTTTCATCTGCAACAGGGGTGTTCTTGTCGAGAACCATGGCATTGGCGCGTGTCAGCTGTTCCTCGAGACGCTTGAGCTGTGCCTGATAGGCTGGCGCTTCGGGCTGCTTGCGCAGGTACTGCACGCCCCGCTCGAAAGCCAGGCGCGCCTGGCCCGGCTGATTTTGCTGCAGCGCTGTTTGACCTAGCGTGCTGAACAAGTCGATGTGGACCTGTACCAGCATGTGGCGAATCTGCTTGAGCCAGTGCTTGCCTACATTGGCGGTGAGCAGGCCAGCCTGAACCGAACCTGTGATCAGCGCATGGAGATTTTCCAGCAGGAAACGTATTTCCTTGGCCTTTGCCTCATTGGCGATAGCCTGAGGCGGGTTCTTCACGCTAATCGATTCACCCATTGCGACCTCGGTCCGCAAGGTAGTGATGTCACTCTGCAGCGTAGCGTTCTGTTTATCCAGTGGCAGCAGGCGTTCGCTGACCTGAAGTTGCAACTGGCTTAACAACAGCTTCAACTGTGGTGTCATCAGTTGGCCGGGCATGCGTTCGGAGATTTCCTGGCAGCGCTTGATGCGATCAAGCAGGTCAGCACGCTGGCGAGCTTTTTCCAGTTTGCTGTTTTCGACGGCATGGTTGATGTAGGCAATCACCATCAACAGGGCGATGCCGCCGACGATCAGCATGGTTATCACGAGTGCGGACACTACTTGGGACCTCTCGAGAATCGATATTTCGAGCGAGTGTAGTGGCTTGGTCGCATGGCTCCTAGTAGCAGATCGTTTTCTGGCCTGAAGTCTTTGATTTTAAAAATTTTTTAGAGAGAGGTTGACGACCTTTAAAAGCCTCCATAGAATGCGCGCCACTTCCAGCGCAAAGCCTAAAGCGAAGCGAAGGAAGCCGGAAAGTTGCTTGATGTTCCGGGGTATGTCCCCTTCGTCTAGTGGCCTAGGACACCGCCCTTTCACGGCGGTAACAGGGGTT
>CAZIZA010000363.1:0-3375 GCA_964543555.1 uncultured Pseudomonas sp. | reverse complement strand
GTTTCGCCGCCAAGCTGGGCGAGCTGCTGGACTACCACAACTTCCAGCTGGTCAATTTCTACAAAGAGCCGGCCATCGACTTCCAGAAAACCCTGGATGAGTGCATGGAGTACGCCGAACTGCTCAAGCCGATGATGGCTGACGTCACCGCTGTTCTGCATGACCTGCGTCGCGGCGGCAAGGACATCATGTTCGAAGGCGCCCAGGGCTCGCTGCTGGATATCGACCATGGCACCTATCCCTACGTCACCAGCTCCAACACCACCGCTGGTGGTATCGCTACTGGCTCCGGTTTCGGCCCGCTGTACCTGGATTACATTCTCGGTATCACCAAGGCCTACACCACTCGTGTCGGCTCCGGTCCGTTCCCGACCGAGCTGTTCGATGACGTCGGCGCCTTCCTGGCCAAGCGTGGTCATGAGTTCGGTGCCACCACTGGCCGCGCTCGTCGTTGTGGCTGGTTCGATGCCGTGATCCTGCGTCGCGCCATCGAGATCAACAGCATCTCCGGCCTGTGCCTGACCAAGCTGGATGTGCTCGACGGCCTGGAAACCATCCGTATCTGCACCGGTTACAAGGATGCCAATGGCCAGGTGCTGGTCGATGCGCCGACCGACGCCGACAGCTACATCGGTCTGCAGCCGGTCTACGAGGAAATGCCCGGCTGGAGCGAATCTACCCTGGGCGCCAAGACCCTGGAAGACTTGCCGGCCGCTGCTCGTGCCTACATCAAGCGCGTGGAAGAGCTGGTGGGTGCGCCGATCGATATCATCTCTACCGGGCCGGATCGCAACGAGACCATCGTACTGCGTCATCCGTTTGCCTGATCGAGATGCTCTCGAGTCGCACAGGAGCCGCCTTCGGGCGGCTTTTTTGTGCCCGTCCTTGCCGATGCTCCTGCGGGGGGGGCGCCGGGCATGCGCTTTGCTTGTATTCAACAAATCCCGGAAGTCGCCGTTATAGTCGTTACGGTTGTTGAGGAGTGTTCCCCGTGCTTGCCATCGTTTCCATGTTGCGTAGCCGTTTGCTGCGTCCGGTTTTCGTCGCGCTTGGCCTGGCCATGTTGGTGCAGGTTGGTTTGGCGGTTTGGCTGATGCGCGCCTCGGTCGATGGCATGGTCGAGGATCTGGCGCAGCGACTGGGTGGCGAGAGTCGCCGTCTTGGTGATGAGCTGAACATGGCCGAGCGCGAGATGAGTCAGGGGCTTTCGTCGCTGTCGAGCAGTACGCGTTCTCGCCTTGGTGAGGGGCTCTCCGGTCAGCTCAAGGACGAGCAGGCGCAACTGCGGTTGGTGCTCGAAAATAACCTTAAGCAGTCTGGTCAGGCGCTGGCGCAGTTGTTGGCCGGGGTGGCGCCCAAGTCCATCTGGGACCTGGACATTCCGGCGCTCACTTCGCTGACGCGCATCGCCCAGCAAGATCCGGCGGTGTTGTTCGCCATCATCTACGACGCTGACGGCAAGCGTCTGACCCGTAATTTCAATCGCAGCAATGCTCAGGTGCGTGAGTTGGTCGCTGCCGGGCAGGGTGACTCGCCTCTGGAGAAGCTGGTTGATGCTGCGTCGCGTGACCCGCGCGTATATGTGGTAGAGGCGCAAATCAGCCCGATGGGGGCGTCGATCGGCAAGGTGCAGATGGGGCTTTCGCTGGATGTCGTGGAGAAGGAGTTGTCCGCCTTGGATGGACGCTTTGCGACATTGGTCGAGGGGGCTGGTGAGCTGGTCGATAGCAGCCTGGCGGGTGCTTCTGAAGAGGCAGCTGGTGCGCTGCGTCAGCGTCTGCAGTCAGCCGAACGCTACACCCAGGAGATGGCGCGTAACGGCGGGGAGTCGGTGCGCCTTGCAGCAGACTCATTGCGCTGGAATATCGCCCTTGGTCTGTTGGTGGTAGGGGCGTTGGCAATGTTGGTGGTCGCCCTTGTATTGGGGTGGCGGGTGCTCAGTCGGTTACGCTTGCTGAGCGCGGCACTCAATGACCTGGCGGCAGGTGAGGGTGACCTGACCCGCCGCGTCAGTATCGACAGTCAGGATGAGGTGGGTGAAATGGCTGATGCGGTCAATCGCTTCATCGCCAAACTGCAACCCATCGTGCGCGAGTCGGGTGAGGTAGCGTTGCGCACTGGTGAGCAGATTCGTAGCCTGACCCAGCGCGGTGTGGCGGCCGAGGCGGCTGCGGGGCGGCAGCGCGACGAGGTGGCGGGCAGTCTGCAGGCTCTGGAGCAAATGGCGGATGAGGCGCAGGCAGAAAGCCAGGCCATGCAGGATGCGCTGCAGCGCGTCGATACCATTCGTCAGGCTGCGCACGAGAATGCTGCCATTGCCCAGCGACTGTCAGTGCTGATTGAAGGGTTGGTGGCGCGTGTGGCTGACGGTTCGGCGGTGATCGAACGGCTGGCCAGGCAGAGCGAGCAGATCGAGGTGGTGCTGACGGTGATCCAATCCATCGCCGAGCAAACCAACCTGCTGGCGCTCAACGCTGCCATTGAGGCAGCACGTGCTGGCGAGAGTGGGCGTGGTTTTGCGGTAGTGGCCGACGAGGTCCGGGCGCTGGCGAGCAAGACTCAGCAGTCCACTGGCGATATCCAGACCCATATCGCTGCCCTGCAGCGTGGTGCCCAGGAGGCAGTTGCCGCCATTGCCCAGGCGGGCGCGCAAGGTGGTGAAGGGCTGCAGGTGCTGCGTGACAGTGCGCGTCTGCAGCAGTCGGTACAACGCTCGGTGGATGAGGTGCATGGCGCCATCAATGCGGCGACTCAGGCAGCGGCGCATCAGGCACAAGGGGCGGGGGCGGTGCGCGGACGTGTCGAGACCATTCACGCCGAATCGCAGCGTGCGGCCGAGGCCGTGGCGGCGATTGCCGGTAATGCGCGTACATTGGATGAGTTGGCGGCGCAGCTCAAGGCCAGCCTGGGGCAGTTCAAGGTATAGGGTGCGCGATGCGCACCTTGCTGCCTGGGTCTTGCTGGTGCGCGCAGCGCACCTGGAGGGGTTGCATGCTTTTTGCGGGCAATAAAAAACCGAGTCATCAGACTCGGTTTTTTGAAATTTGGTGCCCAGGAGAAGACTCGAACTTCCACGGCCGTTAAGCCACTGATACCTGAAACCAGCGCGTCTACCAATTCCGCCACCTGGGCACTGCAGCAATGTTCGTCGTTACCGACACGGAGCGTTGCATCCGTTTATTGGCAAAGTGGGTTATCAATCCACTTCACGAATTTGGTGCCCAGGAGAAGACTCGAACTTCCACGACCGTTAAGTCACTGATACCTGAAACCAGCGCGTCTACCAATTCCGCCACCTGGGCACTGAAACTGATGAATCATCATCTGCTTCGTGTTACAACGTCTGCTCGACGCTGTGGGCGCGAACTATACGGG
>CAZIZA010000362.1:0-3410 GCA_964543555.1 uncultured Pseudomonas sp. | reverse complement strand
CGATGCTCGACGTGGTCTTCATCATGCTGATCTTCTTCATCGTCACCAGCTCCTTTATCCGCGAGTCCGGCGTCGAGGTGCAGCGCCCGCAGGCGGAAACCGCCAACCCGCAGGACAAGGGCAATATCCTTATCGCTGTGACTGCCGACGGGCAGATCTGGATGGACAAGCAGCCGGTGGACATTCGCAGCGTGCGCGCGCATGTCGAGCGCATGCGCGTCGACCAGCCTGAGGGGGCCGTAGTGGTGCAGGCTGATCAGGATGCACGTACCGGTCTGGTGGTGCAGGTGATGGATCAGGCACGCCTGGCTGGCGTGCAGGATGTTGCCCTGGCCGCCGGTAGCGGAGTCAACTGATGCGCCTGCCGCTGTCTTTTCTCGGCGCCTGTCTGATGGCCTTGGGGCTGTTCGCCCTCATGCTGTACATGGTCGCGCCACCGAGCGCCAAGGTGAGTCAGGATCCGGTCAGCGTGGCCAACTTCGTGCGTATGGACGGTGATGCCAGCGAGACCGCCAGCCGCACTCGTCAGCAGCCACCGCAGCCACCGCAGCCGCAAACGCCACAGCCACCTACGCCGCCGACGCCGCAAACGGCCACGCCAAATGCCAACCTGCCGGCGCTGGATATCCAGCTGCCCAGCCTGGCCAGTGGGATCGCTGTCAACAGTGCGCCTGCGCCGAGTTTGTCCGGTCTTGCACCGGGGGCTCCAGCACCGACACCGCCGAGCCAGGCCGCCGAGTCCGGTGGGCAGATGGGCGGGATGGAGAGCGAAGTCATGCCGCTCAACGACGTGCGCCCGGAATACCCGCGTTATGCGCTGCAGCGTGGCATCGAAGGTTTCGTCAAACTGGCTTTCACCATCAATCGTTCCGGCAATGTGGAGAACATCCGCGTGCTGGAAGCCAACCCGCGTAACGTCTTCGAGCGTGAAGCACGCCGCGCCGCAGCACGCTGGCGCTTCGCGCCACGTACCGAAGGTGGCCTGGCGGTGGACCGCGAAGCGGTGAAGACCCTCTACTTCCGTCTGGAAAGGAGCTGACCATGTACCGTTGGTTGTTGCTCGTGATGCTCAGTGCTGCCGCCGTGCCCGGCATGGCCCAGCAGACCATCGACCCGGCCGTGTTCAAGGCTCTGAATGCGGCGCAAAGCGCGCAGCAAAAGGGCGATTACAGCGCCGCGCGGCGCGCGCTGGATGAGGTTAAGGCCAAGAGCGATAGCCTCGAAGAAGCGCTCATCTGGCGCAGCAAGGCCTACGTGGCCTGGTCGGCCGGCAATAACGGCCAGGCCATCGACTGGCTGGACAAGGCCGTGCGCAGCGGCAAGCTGGACGACGAGATGCTGGCTGGCGAGCGCCTCAATCTGGCCAAGCTCAACCTGAGCGAGCGCCGCTACGCCAAGGTCGTCGAGCTGCTGGCGCCGAGTCAGGCCAGCGCCTCCGAGGAGGTGTTGCAGATGCTGGTGCAGGCCTATCAGAGCATGAACCAGCCAGCCAAGGCGTTGCCGCTGGCCGAGCGCTACGTGCAGGCCAATCCCAACGCCGCCGACATCTGGCTGCAGTTCCTGGTGGGGGGCAATGCCGACCTTAAACGCTACACCCAGGCCGAGCGCTGGCAGCGTCAGTTGCTCGCGCGCCAACCGAACGATGCCAAGGGCTGGCGGCAGCTGGCCGGCCTGCAACAGATGGCCGGCAGCAATGACAAGGCGCTGGCGACCCTGCGAGCGGCGCACAGCAAGGGCCTGCGTTTCAGCGAGTCGGAGCTGGACAACCTGGTGCTGCTGGCTGGTGCCGCCGACCAGCCCTGGCAGGGCGCCAAGCTGCTGGCCGGCATGCTCGATAGCGGCCTGCTGGCCAACACCGCTGCCCGTCAGGAGCGCCTGGGCCTGTTCTGGTGGCAGGCGCGTGATCGTGCGGCTGCGGTGCGCGTGCTGCGTCCGTTGGCCGAGCGTAGCGGCAATAGCAAGCATTGGCTGTATGTCGCACAGCTGGAGCTGGAACAGGCGCGCTGGCAGGCAGGTCTGGATGCACTGGCGCGTGCCGAACGTGGCGGTGCCGAGCGAGCCAAAGTGCGCTCCTGGCGGCAGTGGGCGGAAAGTGAGCTGCGTTTCGAGCGAGAAAATCGGGTTGCCAGTCGCGGCTGACGACGGTGCTGACCGATATGAAAAAGCCAGACTCGATGTCTGGCTTTTTCTTGGGCGGGGTATTTGTAGGAGCAGCGGCGGGCGGCGTTGCGATGTGTCCGCGAATCTTTTCGCGGCTGAAGCCGCTCCTACAGGCACATCTACGAATGCCCGGCAGGGTCAGCTATCCGGCAATTCGTAGGCGTAGATCTTGTCCGCTTCCATCTGGTAACCAACTTCGGCCAGCTCGCTGCTGACATGTTCGGTTTTCAGCGGGCCTTCCACCCAGAACGGTTGGTACAGCGCGTCGAGCAATACGCCGAGCTCGCTGGTGACGTGGACGATCTGGTTCGACGGCGGTGGTGGCACGTGGATGCAGGCGCCGAAGTAGGGCACCAGCAAAAATTCCACCACGCGGCCTTCGTCAGTCACGTCCAGTGGCACGATATAACCGGGCAATTTCACGGCCTGGCCGTTGAGCGCCTTAACCACTGGTGCGGCCGGAGACTGTTGCATGGCTGCCGGGCCGGCTTCGGACAGGGCATCGGCCAATTGCGAAAGGTCATGAATCGGTGCCGGGTCGACGACCTGCGGCGGCGCATCCGGCGGGATCAGATCGGACCAGGTGATTTCGCGCACATCCGCGGCAGCCAGTGGCAGTGCCAGGGTCAGCAGCAGGGTGGCGAGCAGGGTGCGGGGCATGAGTAACCTCTTGGTAAAAGCGCCTGTGCAGTGTACGACAGGCGCTCTCAACTTTCCCTCATAGCCTTGTTCACGATCTTGCGAGCTAGAGCGATACAAGGCAAAAACAAGGGAGGGAGCGGAGTGTACTTTTGTACATGAGCATTCCGAGCTTGTTTTTAACGCAGTAGCGCCGACGCGCAGCAGATCGCGAACAGGCTCTCAGAGCCTGATCGACAGCCCATCGGCCAGCGACTGCCGATAAGCCCGCCAGGCCGGTACGCTGCCCATCGCCACGGCCGCGGCGAGAATGCTGCCCAGTAGTTTCCACTCGTAGCTCGACGGTGCACTGAGTGCCAGGTACAGGCCGTAGTTGGCCTGCACGTAGCCCTGACTGCCGGCGATGCCGAGATAAAGTAGCGCGACACCGAAGGCGACGCCGGCCAACGCCAGGGTAAAGGCCTCCAGCACCAGCAGACTGGCGATATGCCAGGGCCGTGCGCCCACTGAACGCAGAATGGCCATTTCCCGGCGGCGTTCGTTGAGGCTGGTGAGAATCGCCGTGAGCATGCCGATCAGGCCGGTCAGCACGACGAACAGCGAGACCACGA
>CAZIZA010000361.1:0-3424 GCA_964543555.1 uncultured Pseudomonas sp. | reverse complement strand
TCCAGCCTGGTGGTCAGCTCACCACCACCACCGAAGTGGACAACTGGCCGGGTGATGTCGAAGGTCTGACCGGCCCGGCGCTGATGGAGCGCATGCAGAAGCATGCCGAACGCTTTGACACCGAGATCGTCTACGACCACATCCATACCGCCGAGTTGCAGAGCCGTCCTTTCGTGCTCAAGGGCGACAGCGCTACCTACAGTTGTGACGCACTGATCATCGCCACTGGCGCCAGCGCCCAGTACCTGGGGCTGCCTTCGGAAGAAGCCTTCTCCGGCAAGGGCGTTTCCGCCTGCGCGACCTGCGACGGTTTCTTCTACCGCAACCAGGTGGTCGCCGTGATCGGTGGCGGCAATACCGCTGTCGAAGAAGCACTGTACCTGTCGAACATCGCCAAGGAAGTTCACCTGGTGCACCGCCGCGACAAACTGCGCTCTGAGAAGATCCTGCAGGACAAACTCTTCGACAAGGTCGAGAACGGCAACATGCGCCTGCACTGGAATCACACCCTGGACGAAGTGCTGGGCGACCAGACCGGCGTGACCGGTGTGCGCCTGAAAAGCACCGCCGATGGCAGCACCAAGGAACTGGCACTGGCCGGCGTGTTCATCGCCATCGGCCACAAACCCAATACCGAGCTGTTCGTCGGCCAGTTGGACATGCATGACGGCTACCTGAAGATCAAAGGCGGCAGCGAGGGCAATGCCACCGCCACCAGCATCGCGGGCGTATTCGCCGCTGGCGACGTGGCCGATCACGTCTACCGCCAGGCTATCACCTCGGCCGGTGCCGGCTGCATGGCAGCACTGGATGTCGAGAAATTCCTCGACAGCAACTGATGGCACAAGGGCGAGCGCCATTGCTCGCCCTCCCCCCCTCCGCTGGACTGCCCCCCCATGCTCACCTGGCTGCAACGTGACTCCCTGCAGTTTCCGCAACTGGCCAAAGCCATGCGCGAGCCCAATGGCTTGCTGGCAGCCGGTGGCGATCTGAGCGCCGACCGCTTGATCAGCGCCTACCGGCATGGTTGTTTCCCCTGGTTTCAGGACGGCCAGCCGATTCTCTGGTGGTCGCCCGATCCACGCACTGTCCTGCTCCCTGATCAGCTACATGTTTCTCGCAGCCTGGCCAAACTGCTGCGCCAGCAACGCTACCGCGTAACCTTCAATCAGGACTTCGCTGCCGTCATAGAGGCGTGCGCCGCACCACGCACCTATGCCGACGGCACATGGATCACCCAAGACATGCAGGATGCTTATATAGAGCTGCATGAGCGCGGCATCGCGCATTCGGTTGAGGTCTGGCAGGAAGACCAGCTGGTTGGCGGGCTCTACGGCCTGGCGATGGGTCAGCTGTTTTTCGGCGAATCCATGTTCAGTCGCGCCGACAATGCCTCGAAAGTCGGTTTCGCCACGCTGGTCGGCAAGCTGCGAGACTGGGGTTTCGTACTCATTGACTGCCAGATGCCTACGCAACACCTGCACAGCTTCGGCGCCAAACCCATACCCCGCGCACGTTTCGCTGACTATCTGCAGCGGCATCTCGATCTACCCAGCAAAGCAGACTGGCACGCCTAGTCGAGTCGCCAAGCCTGGCATACACTCTCAGCAAGGCTTTTGCGAGATTGCGCCATGACCGAGCTGGCCCGGCTGAAGTTCTATGCAACTCAACCTCATCCATGCAGCTATCTGCCGGAAGAACAGGCTACCACCCTGTTTCTCGATCCCAGCCAGCCCATGGACGCACTGGTCTATGCCGAGCTGTCGGAGCTGGGCTTTCGTCGTAGCGGCGACCACCTCTACCGCCCGCACTGCAAGCAGTGCACCGCCTGCATACCGGCACGCATCCCTGCTGCGCATTTTCACCCCAACCGCCAGCAACGGCGCATTTTAAAGCGCAATGAAGACATCAGCGTACGCTGCGTAAGACCGGCTTTCACCGAAGAGTATTACGACCTTTACGTGCGCTACATCGAGCAACGGCATGCTGATGGCGACATGTACCCACCCAGCCGTGATCAGTTTTCCACTTTTCTGGTTCGCGACCTGCCCTTTTCGCGATTTTATGAGTTCCGACTGCATGGCCGGCTAGTGGCCATAGCCGTCACCGACCTTTTGCCGAATGGCCTGTCGGCGGTGTATACCTTTTATGACCCTGCCGAAGAGCGCCGCAGCCTGGGCCGCTTCGCCATCCTCTGGCAAATTGGCGAAACCGAACGCCTGCGACTGGAGGCCGTCTACCTCGGCTACTGGATCAAGAATTGCCGCAAGATGAACTACAAGACCCAGTACCGCCCCATCGAACTCTTCGTCAATCAGCACTGGACGCTGCTTACCTGACGCCCGCTCCACCCCGCAACACGCTTGCCCCTCCAAGCCACTTGGCGCAGCCCCCTGTTTTCGGGCACAATGCACGCCGCTTTTGCCTGGCGCCAGTTGCACCGGGCCATTTCCTGGATACCGAGGGCTTTACTGCATGTCGAAAGAAGACAGCTTCGAAATGGAAGGCACTGTCGTCGACACCCTGCCCAACACCATGTTCCGCGTGGAGTTGGAAAACGGGCACGTCGTTACCGCGCACATCTCCGGCAAGATGCGCAAGAACTACATCCGCATTCTCACTGGTGACAAGGTGCGCGTTGAGCTGACGCCTTATGACTTGAGCAAGGGTCGCATTACCTACCGCGCCCGTTAGGCCAAGCACCAAACGAAAACGCCCGGCATCTGCCGGGCGTTTTCGTTGGCACACCGAAAGCCAGAGGCTGTCGGTGGCTTGGGCTCGGTCAGGCGACCTCTGCCGCCGTCTCGAACTCGAAGCTGGGCTCACCATCCTTGATGTCGATGTGCACCACACCGCCATGCTCGGCCAGCTCGCCGAAGAGGATTTCCTCTGCCAGCGGACGCTTGATCCTGTCCTGGATCAGGCGTGCCATCGGCCGCGCGCCCATCATCACATCGTAACCACGCTCGGCCAGCCAGCTGCGCGCAGCATCGCTGACTTCCAGCGTAACGCGCTTGTCTTCCAGTTGCGCCTGCAGTTCGGTGAGGAACTTGTCGACGATGCTCTTGATGGTCTCGTGGCTCAGGCGACCGAACTGGATGATGGTATCCAGGCGGTTGCGGAACTCCGGCGTGAAGCTCTTCTTGATGACTTCCATGGCATCGGTGGAATGATCCTGCTGGGTGAAACCGATCGAGGCGCGCGAGGCGGTTTCCGCACCGGCGTTGGTGGTCATGATCAGGATCACGTTGCGGAAATCCGCCTTGCGCCCGTTGTTGTCGGTCAGCGTGCCGTGGTCCATCACCTGCAGCAGCAGGTTGAAGACCTCCGGATGCGCCTTCTCGATTTCATCGAGCAGCAATACGCAGTGCGGCTGCTTGGTGATCGCCTCGGTCAGCAGGCCACCCTGGTCGAAACCGACATA
>CAZIZA010000360.1:0-3438 GCA_964543555.1 uncultured Pseudomonas sp. | reverse complement strand
GGTCTGCATGGCGTTCTCGCCATCGGCAGCGTCGATCCGCAGCACTACAAGAGCTCGCTGGGCACACTGTTCCTCAGCTATATCGCCGAAGTGCTGGCACGGGTACTGCCGAATTTTGCCACGCCACTGCGCTCGGTACGCTAGGTCGTGTAGGGTGGATGATGCGCATCCACCTTCGGCCCGCTCGGAGCCCGGCACGTGACACTTGAAACTCATCTCGATGCCTACCTCGAACACCTGCGCCGCGAACGCCAGGTGTCGGCGCATACCCTCGACGGCTATCGGCGTGATCTCGGCAAGGTGCAGGCGTTCTGTGCAGCCGAGGGCCTGAGCGGCTGGGACGAGCTGGACACGCGTAACCTGCGCCGGCTGCTAGCGCGCCTGCATCAGCAGGGTCTTGCCAGCCGCAGCCTGGCACGCCTGCTTTCGGCCACTCGCGGCCTCTATCAATATCTGCTGCGTGAAGGCCTATGCCGCCACGACCCGACCACTGGCCTCAGCCCGCCAAAAAGCGAACGCCGCCTGCCGCGCACCCTGGACGCCGACCGCAGCGCGCAACTGCTCGACGGCGCGGTAGAGGACGACTTCATCGCCCGTCGTGACCAGGCCATGCTCGAGCTGTTCTATTCCTCCGGTTTGCGCCTGTCCGAACTGGTCGGGCTCGATCTCGATGGCCTGGATATGTCTGCCGGCCTGGTGCGCGTGCGCGGCAAGGGCAACAAGGTGCGCGAACTGCCGGTTGGGCGCATGGCGCGACAGGCGCTGGAGCACTGGCTGCCCCTGCGCAAGCAGGCCAACCCGAGCGACGGTGCAGTGTTCATCAGCCAGCAGGGGCGCCGCCTCGGGCCGCGTGCGGTGCAACTGCGCGTGCGCCAGGCTGGCGTGCGCGAGCTCGGCCAGCACCTGCACCCGCACATGCTGCGCCATAGCTTCGCCAGCCATATGCTGGAGTCCTCGCAGGACCTGCGTGCCGTGCAGGAGCTGCTCGGCCATGCCGATATCGCCACCACGCAGATCTACACCCACCTGGACTTCCAGCACCTGGCCAACGTCTATGACCAGGCCCATCCACGCGCCAAGCGCAGAGGCGGTTCCGAATGAGCATTGAACTGATCACCTTCGACCTCGACGATACCCTCTGGGATGTCACCCCGGTCATGCACGACGCCGAAGCAGCCCTGCGCAACTGGCTCGCCCTGCACGCGCCGCGCCTGGGTGCGGTACCGATCGAACACCTCTGGGCCGTGCGCAACCGCCTGCTGAACGCAGACCCGATGCTCAAGCATCGCCTCAGCGAGCTGCGCCGGCGCATCCTGTTTCACGCCCTGGAAGAGGCCGGCTACCCCCACGGCGAAGCGCAGACGCTAGCCGAAGCGGGATTCCAGGTCTTCCTCAGCGCTCGCCATCAGGTCGAGCTGTTCACCGAGGTGCACCCGACCCTGGAAGCGCTGGCCGAGCGCTTCATGCTCGGCGTGATCACCAATGGCAATGCCGACGTGCGTCGCCTCGGCCTGTCGGACTACTTCCAGTTCGCCCTGTGCGCCGAAGAGCTGGGCATCGGCAAGCCTGACCCCAAACCCTTCCGCGAAGCGTTGAGCCGAGCGGGCGGCGTAGCAGCAGAGCGCGCCGTGCATATCGGCGACCACCCCAGCGACGACATCGCCGGCGCTCAGGCAGCCGGGATGCGAGCCATCTGGTTCAACCCGCTGGGCCGAGCCTGGGAGGGTGAAACCACGCCGGATGCGCAGATCGCCAGCCTGGCCGAACTGCCGGCATTGCTGGGTAGCTGGACGCGTTAATGCCGCCCCCCCTGTAGGAGCCCGCTTGCGGGCGATCAGGACGACCGCAAGTGGATCGCCCGCAAGCGGGCTCCTACGAAATGCCGGCGTGGGCATACTGCGCCGCCCCGGATTGCCGCCAGGGATGGCGGACACAAAAAACCCGCCACAAAGGGCGGGTTCCTTGCAGCGAGCCGTCCTCAGATAGGGCGGCTGCCGTATTTGCTGTCGGGCTTCTTGGGCGGGTCGGCGACCACATTGGGCTCCACCTCCTGCACCTTGCCGCCGCGGGCGAGGAACTCTTCCATGGCGCGAGCCAGGGCGTCACGCTCCTTCTGCTTGGCTTCGATGCTGGGCATCTCGTCGACTTCAACGGCTTTGGCCTTGCTCTTCTTGCCGCTGGCTACGACCGCACCGTCGCCTTCATCGTCGCCGCTGTCACCGTCATCGGCAGCAGCCAGCTCCTCACCTTCGTCCTCTTCAGCCCCGTCCAGATCGTCTTGTTCCAGGTCTTCGTCGCTCATGTTCAACCTCATGACTTGCGAAAAGCAGGTTAGTTATAGCCCAGTCGCGCGATGAACACCGCACCACCGGAAAAATTCAAATAGCCTCGCCATGCAGGGTCGCTACCACTCGCCGGGCACCACCGTAATCACGGTGCTCGCCAAGGTAGATCCCCTGCCAGGTACCAAGCGCCAGCCGTCCCTGCTGTATCGGCAGCTGTAGCTGAAAGCCCAGCAAACTGCCCTTGAAGTGCGCCGGCAAATCATCCGGCCCTTCGTCATCGTGCTCGTAACCCGCCTCACCCTGCGGCACCAGACGATTGAAGAAACGCTCGAAATCGCGGCGCACCGCAGGATCGGCATTTTCATTGACCGTCAGCGATGCCGAGGTGTGCTGCAACCACAGGTGCAACAGACCGACACGCACCTGCGCCAGTTCCGGCAGTGCACTCAGCACTTCTTCGGTCACCAGATGAAAACCGCGCTCACGCGGACGCAGGCTGATGATACGTTGCTGCCACATGCCGCTCTCGCTCTCGATGGCTCCAGCGCGCGCATTCTAGCGTGCTGTCAGAAAAAACAAAGGGCGCCCAAAGGCGCCCTTGTCATTCCCGGCAAAACTTACTTCTTGCCGGTGAACTCCGGGTAGGCTTCCATGCCGCATTCGGCGATGTCCACACCCTCGTATTCCTCTTCTTCGCTGACGCGCAGACCGATCACAGCCTTGATGATGCTCCACACGATCAGGCTGGCGATGAACACCCAGGCGAAGATGCTACCGATACCCAGCAACTGAGCGCCCAGCGAAGCGTCGCTGTTGGTCAGGCAGACAGCCAGCAGACCCCAGATACCCACCACACCGTGTACGGAGATGGCACCAACCGGATCGTCGATCTTGACTTTGTCCAGCCCCAGGATCGCGAACACCACCAGCACACCGCCGACGCCACCAATCAGGGTAGCCTGCAGGGCGCTCGGGGTCAGCGGCTCGGCGGTGATGGCCACCAGACCAGCCAGAGCACCGTTGAGGGCCATGGTCAGGTCAGCCTTGCCGAACAGGATGCGGGCTACGATCAGCGCCGCGATCAGGCCACCAGCAGCGGCCATGTTGGTGTTGGTGAACACCTGAGCGACGGCGTTGGCGTCTTCGATGGTGC
>CAZIZA010000359.1:0-3450 GCA_964543555.1 uncultured Pseudomonas sp. | reverse complement strand
TCGAAGGCGGCGGGTTCGAGCTTGAGGGTGTCGAAGAGAAACAGCGCCGGGTTGATCCCGAGCGCGCCCACTTGGCTGTTGCCGCTGTAGAAAGCATCGCTCCAGCGCAGCGGCACCGGGTTTTCCAGGTTCAGTGCGCTGGCGCGGCCGAGCAGACCGAAGAACACCAGCACACCGACCACTGCCGCACCACCGATTGCCGGCAATACGCCGACTCGCCGCGCTTGCGGTCGATCCAGGGTCACGCGCTCCAGGCGCAGCAGCGCCCAGCCCCATAGCGCCACGCCCAGCAGCCAGGCCAGGGTTATCCACAGCACCGGGTAGGTCTGCCAGAGCATGCCAGCGGAAATCTGTGCATCGCCGGCAAAACGCAGCACCGTGGCGTTGAGGCGCACGCCCAGGTAGGCGTAGTGGCCGAAATCGATGATGTACAGCAGGCCCAGCGCCGCCACGGCCAACACCAGGTAGCCGCGCAACAGCCAGCGTATGGCGCGAAAACGCGCCAGGCGCAGCTTGGGCAGCGCCAGCAGGAGGCCGACCGGCAGCATCAGCAGCAGGGCCAGGCGCAGGTCGAAGCGCAGGCCGATGCCGAGGGTGGGCAGCACGTCCGGGTCGCTGAGGCTGTCGACAGCGGAAAAGCCCAGCAGAAACAGCATGCGCAAGGCGGCGAAGAGTACGAACAGCAGTGCCGTGAGGCCTGCCAGGTAATGCAGGCGGCGGGATGTCAGCCAGCTCATGCGAGTTTCCTTGTCGGTCGGGCCAGCAGCCAGCGCACAGCGGCGCTGAGCAGCGCGCCCAGGCTATAGAGGGCCAGGTAGGGGTCGATCAGGTAGTCCCAATAGTTTTCCGAGGCGCCCAGGCGCAGCGCGAAGGCCAGCGTCGCCAGCACCAATGCCAGGGCGCCCAGCCAACTGCGCTGGACGATCAGCACCGCGCACAGCAGCCCCAGGACCAACAGCATCGGCCGGGGCTCAAAACCCAGCTGGTAAGGGTCGGCGTAGCTCATGCCCAGTGCTGCCGGGTAAAGCAGCACGGCCAGGCCAGCGAACAGTGCTAGGCTGGCCAGGCGGTCTCTGCCACAGGCACGCGGCAGGCCGAAGCGAGCGAGCGTTGCCCAGCCCAGCAGCACCAGGCTGGCAATCGACAGATCACCAATGTACGTGCGCAACTGCAGTGCCAGGCTGATGCCCTGTACCGGCACCAGGCTCAGCAGCAGGCTGCCCGCCAGCAGGATGCCGCGCTGCAGGGGGGTACGAGCCAGACGCCCGACGATCAGGAAAACCAACAGGGTGAAGACCAGGTGCGGCAACCAGAAATCAGTCATGCGGACGGCGCTCCATAACCCAGGCCTCGTTGAAGGTCAGGTGCTTGATGAACATGTCGTTCCACGAATAGACCAGGTGGTAGGCGCCCTCGCGGTCGCGGACGAAGTACGGATATTCGTAGTCGAAGGTGCAGCCGTCATCGCTGCACATGCGTGCGCTCACCCGCTCGAGGAACTGTGCCTGCAGCTCGGGCTTGCCGCCGCTGGCGAGGTATTTCTCACTGACCACGGCGGGAAATTGATCGCGCGGGATCGGTTCACCCCAGGGGTTGGGGCTCTCGTCAAGCTCACCCAGGTTACGCCAGTTGCTCAGGTTGGCGTCGGTGGCATAGAGCGTCAGGCGAAAGCGCCCGTCTTCCAGGTCGTTCATCGCCACCAGCAGGCTGCCGTCCGGACGACCGACAGCTGCCAGCGATGAGTTGGGGTTACTTGGCTCCACCGGTTCGGGCCGGCTCCAGTTGCGCCCGGCGTCTTCGCTGTAGCTGGCCAGTACGCGGTGGTGCTCCTCACCGGCATAACGCAAGAGAGCGACGGCGCGCCTGTCGTCCAGCGGCACCACGGTGGGCTGCAGGGAATAGCGCCCCTTGCCGATGCGGTGCTTGCCCAGCACTTCGCCATTCGCGCTCAGGTGCAGGTATTCGGGAAACTTGCCGAGGAACTCGTGATACACCGGCAAGCCGATGCTGCCGTCGCTATGGAACACGGGCGTGGCGCGCACCAGGGTGCTGATGTTCAGGAACGGACTGGTGACCAGTTGCCGGGGCGCCGACCAGGTCTTGCCAAGGTCATCGGACGCCATGGCATTGACCGCACTGCCGGCCCAACCGCCAAGCGACACCGAGACGTAGAACAGCCACAAACGATTGTCCGGCGCCAGGCTGATCACCGGGTTGCCCAGCTTGCGAATGTGCTTGCCCACCGCACGCTGGGTCGACTCGCGACTGGCCAGCACCCGCTCGGCGCTCCACTGGCCACTGGCGGCATCGAAATGTGCGGCGCGAATCTGCACATCGGCAGCGCCCTCGCGCGTGCCGGCGAACCAGACTGCCATCAAATCGCCGTCGGGCAGGCCGGTGATGGAGGCCGAATGGACGAAATCTTCAAGGTCGGAAGACGCAAAATGCGCGGCCATGGCAGGTGTTGCATGGCTTGTTACCACGGGCGCGCGGGCAAAAGGTGCCAGTGCGTGTGAGTGGCCACCGAGCCAGGCGTAGGCGAACACCGAGGTAGCGCCCAGCAGCAAGGCGCAGGTCTTGAGGGTTGAGGTCATGATTGGGATTCAGGGATGTCGGGGCGATGCCAACTGTGCGCTGGCCACTTCTTCTACCGGATGGGCGTCGACCGGGTCGTAGTAAATCTCCAGCTTACGGCCGTCGCGGTCGAAGCCATAGATCTCGTAACAGTTACCTGGGGTGATGCGGAATTTGGTGATCTGCACGCCCTGACGCTTCATCTGCTCACGAAACTGCGACTCAGGCATCCAGGCGCTGCGGTCGGGGCGGGCGCAGTCGGTGTCGGCCAGAAGCGGTGCAGCACACAGCAACAGCAAGCTGCCCAGTGTGGCTCGGGCTAAAAGAGGCATGGCAGGTTCTCGTCAAGGCAGCACCAGCCTCGAGGGCTGGCGCCAGGGTGGTAATCAGTCTTCGACCTCGGTTTTCACCGCTTTGCCACTGACCGGGTCATGGTAGATCTCGACTTTACGGCCTTCTCGATCAAAACCATAGATCTCGTAGCAATTACCTTCGGTGACCTTGAACGTGTTGATCTTGTAACCCTCTGCCGTGAGTGTGGCCTGGAACTGGTCGGGATCTTGCCAGGTGGAGCGATCAGCTGTGGTGCATTCAGTCTTGGCCAAGGCCGGTGCGGCACACGCCAGCAGAGCGGGAACAAGCAGTAGACGACGCATGGAGAGGCTCCTGATGAGGTTTGGTGGAGCCACTCTCGACACCAAGGCTTAACGAAAGCTTAAGACTCATATCACGTTACATCTTCAGCACGCCTGCAGGCGGCAAGGCAATTTGGCCATTTCGATCCCCTTTTGGCCGTTGCCAGTGTTCTCGATTCGCAGGCAGCAGGCGAACAATGCAGGCACAACAACGAGCCTGGAGCGCTTTGCATGCTCACCT
>CAZIZA010000358.1:0-3454 GCA_964543555.1 uncultured Pseudomonas sp. | reverse complement strand
AGGCAGAAGACCTGAAGATCGTCACCCAGCGCGCGCCGAGCGAGCAGGAAATCCATGACCTGATCTTCGCCTGGAAAGTGGCCAAGTTCGTCAAATCCAATGCCATCGTCTACGCCAAGAACCGCCAGACCGTCGGCGTCGGCGCCGGCCAGATGAGCCGTGTCAACTCCGCCCGTATCGCCGCCATCAAGGCCGAGCACGCCGGCCTGCCGGTACCGGGCGCGGTCATGGCCTCGGACGCCTTCTTCCCCTTCCGCGACGGCATCGACAACGCCGCCAAGGCCGGCATCACCGCGGTGATCCAGCCGGGTGGCTCGATGCGTGACAACGAGGTGATCGCGGCAGCCGACGAAGCCGGGATTGCCATGGTCTTCACCGGCATGCGCCACTTCCGCCATTGATGATGGTGCCCACGCTCTGCGTGGACACGCAGCCTGGGACGCTCTGCGTCCCTCGGACGCAGAGCGTCCGTTGAGGCGTTCCCACGCAGAGCGTGGGAACGATCAAATTTCTGGCACGCTGATCGTGCCCCGCAGAGCGTGGGAACGATCCAGGAGAATGCAATGAATGTATTGATCATCGGCAGTGGCGGTCGTGAACACGCCCTGGCCTGGAAAGTGGCGCAGGACAAACGCGTCGGGAAGGTTTTCGTCGCTCCGGGCAACGCCGGTACTGCGGTGGAAGCCAAGTGCGAGAACGTCGCCATCGACGTGCTGGCCATCGAGCAACTGGCCGACTTCGCCGAGAAGAACGTACAGCTGACCATCGTTGGTCCGGAAGCGCCGCTGGTCAAAGGCGTGGTCGACCTGTTCCGTGCGCGCGGCCTGGACATTTTCGGCCCTACCGCTGCCGCCGCTCAGCTGGAAGGCTCCAAGGCCTTCACCAAAGACTTCCTGGCGCGGCACAAGATCCCTACCGCCGACTACCAGAACTTCACCGAGATCGAGCCGGCACTGGCCTACCTGCGCGAGAAAGGCGCCCCGATCGTGATCAAGGCCGATGGTCTGGCCGCCGGCAAAGGCGTGATCGTCGCCATGACCCTGCAGGAAGCCGAAGACGCCGTGCGCGACATGCTCGCCGGCAACGCCTTCGGTGATGCCGGTTCGCGCGTGGTGATCGAGGAGTTCCTCGACGGCGAAGAAGCCAGCTTCATCGTCATGGTCGATGGCGAGAACGTGCTGCCGATGGCCACCAGCCAGGACCACAAGCGCGTCGGTGATGCCGACAGCGGCCCAAACACCGGCGGCATGGGCGCCTACTCGCCTGCTCCGGTCGTCACCCCCGACGTACACCAGCGCGTGATGGACGAGGTGATCTACCCCACCGTGCGCGGTATGGCCAGCGAAGGCAACGTCTACACCGGCTTCCTCTATGCCGGCCTGATGATCGACAAGGCGGGCAAGCCCAAGGTCATCGAGTTCAACTGCCGCTTCGGCGACCCGGAAACCCAGCCGATCATGTGTCGCCTGGAAAGCTCCCTGGTGCTGCTGGTCGAGGCTGCATTGGCCAAGGCGCTGGACAAGGTCGAAGCCACCTGGGATCCGCGTCCGACCGTAGGTGTGGTGCTGGCGGCTGGCGGCTACCCGGGCGACTACGCCAAGGGTGACGTGATTGAAGGTCTGGACGACGCCGCCCAGCTCGACGGCAAGGTGTTCCATGCCGGCACCGCACTGAAAGACGGTCAGATCGTCACCGCCGGGGGCCGCGTGCTGTGCGCCACCGCCATCGGCGCCAGCGTGGCCGACGCTCAGCAGCAGGCCTATCGCCTGGCCGAAAAGATTCGCTGGAACGGCATGTTCCACCGCAACGACATCGGCTACCGGGCCATCGCCCGCGAGCGCGGCGAGCGCTGATCGTTTGAGCAAAAATGCGGCACAAACTGGGCGAAATCGCTGTTTGTGCCGTATTCGCCCGAGCAAATGCCTGGCTATAATCCGGCCACTCACCAAGAAGGATTTGCCCGTGCGCCGGCTCAGGATTGCCATCGGACTACTCGCCAGTTTGCTGTTACTGGGCCTTGCCCTGACAGCCACGGCGAGCACCGCTTCGCAAAGCGCACATGCCTGGTCTTATCTGGTCGACACCAGTGCCCGCCTGGGTCTTGAAGAAGTGCGCGCCCAGCGCCAGCAATTCAAGCCGCTGAACAAACAGTCCTTCACCTTCCCGCCCAGTGAACACGCCGTCTGGCTGCGTGCCGAGCTGGCGCCGCAACAGCAACCCGTCTGGCTGTGGATCTTCTCGCCACGGGTGCAGTATCTCGATTACTACCTGCTTAAAGACGGCCAACTGGAGCAGAACCTGCACACCGGCGAAGCCATGCCCCTGGAGTCACGCGCGCTGCCATCACGCTTTTACCTGATGCCGTTGCCCAATGACGGCCAGGCCCGTGTCGCCTATGTCCGCCTGACCTCCAACCATCCGCTGATGACCTGGTTCAAGGTCATTGACCAGGCCGAACTGGTCAGCCTGGAGAAGCCTGCCTACCTCTACGGCATGCTGTTCGGTGCCTTGCTGTTGCTGACCCTCTACAACCTCATCCACTTCATCTACAGCCGCAGCATCAGCGGCCTGTGGCTGGCCGGGGTGAATATCGGCCTGGCGATATGCTCCTCGGCCAACCTCGGCGTCTTCGCCCAATGGCTGCCCAGCCTGGGCTATAACCAGTCCCTGATTGCCGACCTCTCGGCACTGTTCGCGGCCTTCAGCGTCCTGTCCTTCGGCCTGAGCTTCATGCATGGCACGCCCGTACAGCGCAGCCCGCTCAACCGCCTGCTGCTGGGCAATGCCCTGCTGATTCTGGCCTATGCCCTGTGCATCGCTGTAACCGGGTTGCTCTGGTTCAGTTCACTGGTCTACCTGCTGGTCGTGCTGAGTGCGATCAACCTGCTGGTGGTGAGCCACTGGCACTGGCGCGCCAATTACCAGCCGGCACGATTGATCACCATTGGCATGGTTGTATTCAACCTTGGTTTCGGCTTCTTCATACCGGTTCTGCTGGGCCTGGAACAGCTCAATCCGGGGTGGCTGGTGCTCGGTGTCTTCAGCGTTGCTACGCTGGCCGGGCTGATCCTCAGTGTTTCGCTGACCGAACGGCAACGGCAGATCCAGCGCGACACCCTGCAGGAGAGCACCGCGCTGGCTGCTACTAGCGCCGAACTGCGGGCCAAAGCCGAGTTTCTGGCCAAGATAAGCCATGAAATCCGTACACCGATGAACGGTGTGCTGGGCATGACCGAGCTATTGCTGGGCACCCCGCTATCAGCCAAGCAGCGCGATTACGTGCAGACTATTCACAGCTCGGGCAACGAGCTACTCACCCTGATCAACGAAATTCTCGACATTTCCAAGCTTGAATCCGGACAGATCGAACTGGACGATGTGCAGTTCGACCTCGGCGCCCTGATCGAAGACTGCCTCGACATCTTCCGCGCCAAGGCCGAACAACAGCGCGTGG
>CAZIZA010000357.1:0-3454 GCA_964543555.1 uncultured Pseudomonas sp. | reverse complement strand
GAGTCCTCAAAAGAAGGTATTATGGGGGATCGCTCTACGCTTGCCCAAGAAGAGGCGCTGGCCAGATCGCAATACCAAGAACGTTATGAAAAACATGCTGCCCCCATCCGAGATGAGAATAAAGGTAAGTACGAACGCATCAGGGATGCAGCAACAGAATTAACCCAGGATGACAAGGAGTGATCATGTTGACCCATAAAATGATCCGCGAAGACTCATATGCATTAGCTGCAGCACTTCGCCATGCAGAGATGGAAATACCCTCATTTTGGCAATGTTTGTGGCCAGGACTATTAATCATGATTTTGATGAACGCATGGTCATTTTATATTTTTCGGGATATGGCTGGGCTTTTTTATGTCGGCATATCAGTAATGCAAGTATTTGTTGTGGCTGCTATTAGGGGGAAAAGTTTGGCCATCCCCAGACAGATAAAGCAGGGGAATAACTTACTGCAATTTGTCAGAAACAAAGCCAGGATGTATATCGCTATCTTCGTGTTGATCAATGTAGGGATTGGTTTGCTTTATAAATCAGGGCATATATATGGTGGGGTAATGGATATGTGCCCCATGGTCAGTCTTGTGCTGCTCTGGATCATGTTTGGGGTAGATTTGGGCCGCCTAGACCTCTCCATTATGCAGGCGGCGCTCGATGCTTGGCGATCAGGTCAGGACATTGATGCTGCGGTAGCCCAAGCCAACACACCCACCCGCCTCACCCCAACAGAGCACGAGCAATGACGAAGCCCTACATGACAAACACGCTTGCGCTGATGCTGGCGGCCACGCTGGCGGGGTGCGCGCAATTCTCCGCCATCAATCCCCAGAAAGTGGCTATCTCTGACACCTCAGCCGGGCACTACTTCATTCAGCAAGCCCTCGATAGCGGATGGTTTGCACACATCAGCCGGTGCGAGAACGGCGCAACCAGCGTGGAGGTGATTGCAGAACCGCGCTTTATCGCCCAGTTGGACAAGGGGACCTTTTGCAAACAAGCCGGTGGCACCTGGGCTAATGGCAGCTGCGTCGCTCGCGGGAAGCTCATTTACATGACCGCGCCTGACGACAAATCCCAACAGATATACCGTCTGCTCCAGCAAGGCAGCCAGCAATCCTACCAGCAGTGGCTGGTTGCGGCGCAATCCTTCGGGTTTAAGCCAGACACGATAAGCAAGGGTTGATGAAGGCCCGCTAGCAATACATTAACCGGTTTTTTAACCAGCAAAAGAGAGCACAACAATGATGATGAAAAAAACAGTTCTGGCAGTGGTGGCTATCTCACTTTTGGGGGGGCTGGAAACATCGGCTCTGCACACCGCGGCAAGCATACTCAACATCAAGGAAATTTAAACATGAAGAATTTTATTTTTTTAATATCCTTGACTGCACTATCAGCAACCTGTTTTTCAGAGGAAATCTCTGTTGAAAACAAACTTAACAATCCACATACTGATCCAAGCCAGTATTTATTAGATAATTTATGGCCAAACAAAAATGATTTGAACGACCTTCACCCTCCATTTACGTATGATGATACGCCATCAACCTTGTCTCGCAGTATCGTCTTCATCAAAAAAGATGCAGGATCAGCCGCCACTGGTTTTTTTATAAAATCTAATAGAAGTGATGGTTACAAATGTCTTATTACCGCTGGTCACGCTATTGATGATAATTATCACGACATTCGAGATGGTGAGTTTACATCTTTAATTGCTAACAATTATATCCGCACGCATGGCCCTCGAGGAGTTAATTTTTACATTCGTAGCGCAAAAGACAAGATAGTTAGATCAATACATAACGACACTAACGACATCGCCTTGCTACTAATTAATCCGAATACATTTGAAGGCGGTTCAAGATTAGCTGAGTATGACTACGATTTTGTGTTTGATGGTATGAAGCCTGAGTCCCCACTAACAGACGACCCAGAACCATTTGGTATATATGGTCATCCGTATGGATGGCCAGTCAACACAGCATTTGGCCATGAGACTACAGTCGCAGACCATAATCGATTTGAGATCAGAGGGCTGACCAGCAGCGTCGGACCAGGTTCAAGCGGTAGCCCATTTTTTGAATTCAGCACAGGTACTGCGATTGGTGTAACTGTTGATAGAATCGGTGACCGCTCAGCAGGAATAAACACTCTTACAAGTATAATACCGGAAATATTGGATGAGTGTGAGGACGCTGACGACAATAAAACCAGGTATGTATATTTTGTATCAACCAGCGCTATCCCTGAAAATGTTTTTTTAGAAGGGATCTCTTCACCAGGATATAATCACAGTATATACCAGCATGGCACTGGAGAGTCCTGTAGCACGGGAACCTCTTCATTTATCACAACAACATCTTCTAGATTGGTAGCTGAGGAATGGGCAAAGAACGAATTAATCATAAATCACGACAACCAAGATAGCATCTATTTGTATAAAATAAAGGCCAGCAATGATCTTTACAACTTAACATCGTCTTTAATATGGAAAAGCCAACAAAGTGGCGATGGGAAATACCAATTGCTCGCTGAAAAGATAAAAGATCAAAGGGAGTATATTGCCCAATCCAAAATAAAGGGTGAGGACATCATTTCTGCCACTAAGTATTCGCGAGGAAACAATCACTCATTGAAAGCCACAAACATCTATTACAACAAGGACTACAAACCACTACCAAACTCTTCCAGCAGCAATCCAGAACCATTCAAAGATGACTCGGATGTTGTGTTAAATGATAGGCTTTTCCTTGTTGCGGCAATTTCAGGCGCACTTCAAACAAGGTGTTTTAGTTCCTGCTCAGAGCTAAGAGAGGGGGATGAATGCCCAGCAGAGAACTTTATGGAAGTAAGTCTCAATCAAGAAAAAACAAAAGTATACAACCCATTTCTCAAAAAAGAGATGTATACAGTAACTCCATGGAAAACAAATCACAATCAGTACAACAATGCCATACAATGGTGGCCAGATATATGCCAACTATCTCTTGATGGCAATGAATACCGTTTTTCATGCCAGTCAAAATATTTTGACAAGGCAAAGATTTTATTTGGTGCTGGCGGGAGTGCGTACACGTGGATAGATACGGAGAAAGAGTTTAAGAAGACCGAAAATTCCTTTTCAATCACTTACACCAACAAAGACATGCCAGTGCTAGATAAATACGGCTCATATAGTGGCTATAACTTGGATTATTGGGGTTACACTATGTACGATGTATTCTCAGGTTACTATAGCAGTTGGTGGTCGAATGTTGCCCTACTACCTATATACCCGAACCTCCCTAATTCAGAGAAATGGCATATCAAGTGAAGCTCTGTCGCTCTTTCAGAACAAGGGCGGTTAATATAAACCTAACCTGTTCAATATGCCAATAAATAAAAGGGAGGGCTTGCCCTCCCCATATCGAGAGTCAAACCATGAGTTTTAATTCCCGCGATGTCACGCAGGGCG
>CAZIZA010000356.1:0-3470 GCA_964543555.1 uncultured Pseudomonas sp. | reverse complement strand
TTCTTGACGTCCTGCACGCGGTCCTTGTGCGCCACCATCATGGCGTCCTTGGTTTCTACGACGACGATGTCGTCCAGGCCCAGCACCGACACCAGCTTGCCGTTGCCGTGGATCAGGCAGTTGCGGCTGTCCTCGACCACCACGTCGCCCTTGGTGACGTTGCCGGCTTCGTCCTTGTCGTGCACTTCCCAGATCGACGACCAACTGCCGACATCGTTCCAGCCGGCGGCCAGCGGCACCACGCAGGCGCGGCTGGTCTTCTCCATCACCGCGTAGTCGATGGAGTTGTCCGGGCAGCAGGCGAAGGTGGCCGGGTCGATGGCGATCTGCGTGCCCTCGCGCTGGCTGCGCTCCAGCGCCAGCAGGCAGGTGTCGTAGATATCCACGTCGTGATGCTTGAGCTCTTCGAGGAAGCGGCTGGCGCGGAACAGGAACATGCCGCTGTTCCAGAAGTAGTCGCCGCTCTTCACATACTCGGTGGCGCGCTTGGCATCGGGTTTCTCGACGAAGCTGGCGACGCGCGCGACACCGTCGGGCAGGGCATCGTCGGCCTGGCCGCGGATATAGCCGTAACCGGTTTCCGGGCGGTGGGCCGGTACGCCGAACAGCACCATCTCGCCTTTTTCGGCGGCCACGGTGGCCAGCGCCAGGGCCTGACGGAAGGCTTGCTGGTCGTCCAGCACGTGGTCGGCTGGCAGCACCAGCATCAGCTCGTCACGGCCGTCGCTGATCAGTTGCAGGGCGGCCATGGCCACGGCCGGCGCGGTGTTGCGGCCGAAGGGCTCGAGTAGCAGCGTGTGCGCCTGCTGGCCGATCTGCTCCAGTTGCTCGAGCACGATGAAACGGTGCTCCTGATTGGCCACCAGCACCGGCGGCTGCATGCCCTCGATGGCCAGGCGCTGCAAGGTCTGCTGGAACAGCGTTTGCTCACCGGTCAGGGCGAGGAACTGCTTGGGATACAGCTTGCGCGAAAGAGGCCAGAGTCGCGAGCCGCTGCCACCGGAAAGGATGATGGGGGTCATGGTTGTGTCTCTCCTGAACGATTGATCAAGTGGTTTGCCCGTGTCGTGTCGGTGCGACGTGTGCCCGCCGTTTTCCTTGTTCTCAAAAAAACTCGCTGCCTTAAGAAAATTCTGAAAAGCCATTTATCGCACTCCCGCGAAGGCGGGAGCCCAGGGACTACGCAGGTTCTGGATGATTCCCCTTCGGGCCAGCGCAAGCGCTGTTCAGCGATGAAGCCGCTGTCCCGCCTGCGCGGGAATGACGGCTATTTCAGAGTCTCCTCAACCGTCGATGGGGCGCTTGACCCATACCGGCGACAACTTGCCCTGGCCGCCGGTGATGAACAGGCTGACCACTTCACCGCGTTCCAGGGTGACCGGCTTGAGGTCGGCGACCTTGTTGTCGCCGGCATACAGCGCCAGACCGACTTTCACCGGGTTGATTTCGCGGTCGCCACGGCCGTTCGGCGCGACATCGGCGACCACTGGGGTCTTGCCGTCGGCGGTTTTCACGCTGAGCTTGCTGTCGCTGAGGTTCTGTACGCGCAGCATGGCTTTCTGCTTGTTGGTGAAGGCCGGTTCCTCGACCAGGCGCGGCGCGCCGCCGGTCTGGTTGACCAGGGTGTAGTAGTGCGCGGCATCCAGCTTCACTGGCAGAGCCGTGCTGCCGACCCGAGCCTGATAGCTGCCGGCGGGCAGGAACTTGAAGTCGCTGGAGCCCAGCGGCGCGACCTGCTTGAGCTGCACCTCGCCGACATTGACGTCCAGCTCGGCATTGCCTGCGTTGTAGGCGCGGACGAAGGCCGAGCCCTTGGGCGCCTTCGGCCCGTACAGCGCGGCGTCACCGGCATGCGCCTGGAGCATGCCAAGGCCGAGGGCCAGGGCGCAGGCGCCGAGGGTGAAACGGCGAAGCGTGGTTTGAGTCTTCATGGGGATAGTCCTCCTCGGGATGGATCAGCGGCTGCTCGCCGCCAGCTTCTGTTGTTCGCCATCCGCCTTGAGAGCGGCGAGCCATTGCGGGTCGAAATCTTTCAGGTCACCGGCCATCGGCAGGTAGCGCTCGGGGAATTCCCAGATCACCAACTGCGGTGGGTTGTTCTCGAACTCATCGCTCTGCAGGTACTTGAGCATCGGCACCAGCGGGCCACCGCCTTCTTCGGCGTGGTTGGCCAGGTCGCGCTTAAGGGACTGGCGCAGGGCGCCAGCAAAGTTCCAGTTGGGGTTGGCGCTGTAGCTGGTACCGACCAGCGCCACTGGCAGGTCGCTGTCGCCGAATAGGTCGTCGCTACCACCTTCGGTGGCATGGGTTTCACGCTGCTGCAGGCGGTCGGCCTGCGGCATCAGGCTTTCGAACAAGGGGGCCAGCGGCAGGAAGCGGGTCAGGTCGCCTTCGTGATCGCGTGTCTCCAGCGTTTCAGTGACGAACGCCTGCGGCTCACCACGCAACTGCATGGCGCTGCGCACCACGTCGGCCAGCGCCTGTGCGGTGACTTCGGCGCCTTCCGGCGTCCAGTGCGTGTCGGTGCGCAGGAACATTGGCGCTTGCTGCTTGCCCGCCTGCAGCGGGCCGAGCAGATCCGGTGCGGCGATACCCGCGTCACGCACGGCACTGTGAAAGCGCGGGTACAGGCTGTCCTGCAGGGCGCTGGGGTGATGCTCGCCGGTATGCTCCGGGTACAGGCGGGTCTTGGCCGGGACGATGGCCAGCAGCAACTGGATATCGCGTTCTTCCAACTGACGTTGCACGCCACGGATCAGCGCCAGGTTGTCGCGTATCTGACCCTGGCCATTGGCAACCGGATCGAATTCTTCGTCCGAGTACAGCCAGCCATCTTCGCCAATCACCAGGCCAGGGCGGCCCTCGCCGAAGGCCAGATATTCCAGGGCACCCCAGAGGTTGATGCCGATTTGCTTGAGCGGAAACTGTTCGTCGTAGTAATGCTCGATGCTGCGCGTCAGTTCACCCTCGAGCAGGTCGGGATCCTTGGGCGCGCGGTAATCACTGAGCGTGGTCAGGGCAATCAGGCTGGTTGGCACTAGCAGCAGCATGAAGAGCGCGACGTGCAGGGTCTTGAAAGAGCGAGTCATGGCTGGCCTCCGCTCAGAACTGGAAGTACAGGAAGGGGGAGAAGCTCTGCGCCGAGAGCTTCAGCAGCGAGGCGCAGAACAGCAGGAGCAGGGCGCCCTGGACGATCAGCGCACGGCTGTGCACGCGGCTCGTCACACCGGCGCCACTGGCCAGCAGCGTGGCCGAACCGCTATCGGGTTGCGCCTGGCGCTGGCCGAGGAACTGGCGCGCGCCATTGACTGCGATCACCACCCAGGCCAGCGCCAGAGTGACCATCTGCAGGCTGCTGATCTGCGCCAGGGTCAACTCGCTCAGGTGCCAGTCGCCGAAGCTGAACAGGGCGGTGTACATGCGCCCGGCCACTTGCAGATTTTCGGCGCGGAAGATCACCCAGCCGAGCA
>CAZIZA010000355.1:0-3477 GCA_964543555.1 uncultured Pseudomonas sp. | reverse complement strand
CCAGGCCCTTGACCGTGGCGGCGTTGTCGGCGCTGACGCCGATGCACAGGAAGTGCCCCACACCCGCAGCGCGCGCCGCATCCAGGGCAGCATCCAGCGAGCCGCCATGGGCAGTGAGGTCTAGACGATCAAGGTGGCAATGGGAGTCGATCAGCACAGCAGGAAAACTCGGGCAGAGGGTAAGCCCGAATTGTAATCGAAAGTGGCAGGTGCCTGGACACTTGGGGGAGATGCTGCGGCCGCGAGGCCAGTATGCTCGCAGCCAGCGGGTTACATGGTGTGCGTCGGACGGTCGGACTTCAGCGCGCCAGCGAGATAGGTTTCGATCTTGTTGCGAGCAGTGTTATCGCCGTCATTGAACTGTACGCCGACACCGGCAGCACGGTTGCCCTGAGCACCTTTGGGGGTGATCCACACCACCTTGCCGGCAACCGGTATCTTCTCCGGCTCGTCCATCAGGTTGAGCAGCATGAACACTTCATCACCGAGCTTGTAGCTCTTGTTGGTGGGAATAAAGAGCCCGCCATTCTTGATGAAAGGCATATAGGCCGCGTAGAGCACAGACTTGTCCTTGATGGTCAGGGACAGAATTCCGTTACGGGGCCCAAGATTGGGTGGCAGGCTCATCAGCGCATTCCTGGCATTTATTGCTCAATGATTGATTCTAGGGCTTGTTCATGGTCCCGCGCAAACAACGGGGTGGCATGCCGCCAGCAAAGTGTGACGCTCTGCCGAATCTGCCTTCTGCCTGGCTCAGCCGCGCCCTTGACCAGGCAGAGCGGCCCATTGCACCAGCAGGGCCTCCAGTAGCAGCACACGATTGAGATTGGCTTTGCCCATTACTTTCTGCCTTTGCGCGAGCAGCCACTCCTGAATCGCCAATACCTTGGTCTGGGCGCTCTTGTCCGCCAGGTACTGCACCACCTTGCGCATATCGGCCTGACCGAGGCCTTCCTCGTCCTGGGTCAGTTGGTAGCGCAGCATCAGATGCACCCAGTCGCAGAACCAGTCGAAGAGCAGATTGAGTGGCAGCGCATTCCAGCTTTCCGCCAACTGGCTGGGGGATATTTGCTGCTTTAGCAGCTTCTTCACACCCTCCACGGCCTGCGCGCGCTGCTCGCGTACGCCCTGCGCCTGCAGGCGCACGGCGGCCAATGGTGAACCTGCCGCAAGCGTCAGCAAATCGATTCGCTCATCATCCCCCAGTTCGGGCAGCGCCTGCGCCAGCCAGGCCAGGCTCAGTGCCTCGCTCGGCAGTGGACAAGCCTGCTGCACGCAGCGGCTCTTGATGGTCGGTAGCAGGCGGCTGGGCTGGTGGCTGATAAGCAGCAGCACGGTATTGCCGGACGGCTCTTCCAGGCTCTTGAGCAGCGCGTTGGCCGCGTTGAGGTTCATCGCCTCGGCCGGCTCCAGCAACACCACCTTGCGCCCGCCGAGCTGGGCGGTCTGCACCACGAAATCGACCAACTCGCGTACCTGATCGACCTTGATCGGCTTGTCCGCCTCTTCGGGCTCGAGCACGAAGTTATCCGGGTGAGTGCCGGCAGCCAGCAGATGACAGGATTTACAGCTGCCGCAGGCATCCAGCTCATTCGGACTCTGGCACAACAGGCGCGCCATCAGACGCTCGGCAAGCGCACGCTTGCCGATTCCGGCCGGGCCATGTAGCAGATAGGCATGAGCATGTTGCGTACGCCCGGCCAGTTGCTGCCAAAGCGTTTGTTGCCAGGGATAGACTTCAGCCACGGCAAGCCTCCAGCAGGCCAGGCAGCAAGGCGTCGATATCGGCCTGTACCTGGGCCAGGGTCTGCCCGGCGTCCAGCACCCGATAGCGTTGCGGCGCCTCGGCGGCGCGCTGCAGGTAGGCCTGGCGTACGGCCTCGAAGAAACCACGGCCTTCCTGCTCGAAACGATCCAGACGACCACGAGCGGCAGCGCGGGCCAGACCGACGTCCACAGGCAGATCGAAAATCAACGTCAGGTCGGGACGCAACTCGCCCTGAACGAACTGCTCCAACTGTGCGATGCGCTCCATGGACAGACCTCGCCCACCGCCCTGGTAGGCGTAGGTGGCATCGGTGAAACGGTCGCACAGCACCACGCTGCCCTTGACCAAAGCCGGGCGAATGACCTGCTGCAGATGCTGGGCACGGGCAGCGAACACCAGCAGCAACTCGGCATCGGCGGCCATCGGCTCATCGCTCGGGTCGAGCAGCAATTCACGGATTCGCTCGGCCAGCGGCGTACCACCGGGCTCACGGGTCAAGAGCACATCGATACCGCGCTCGCGCAGGCGTTCGGCCAGGTACTCGCGGTTGGTGCTTTTGCCAGCGCCTTCCGGGCCTTCCAGGGTAATAAACAGACCGGTCACGGATTGCCCTTATTCAGTTTCGGCCGCTGCGCGCGGCGCAGGGCTGGAGCGGTAGTCGGCGCGACGCTTGAGCTGATATTCGCGCACCGCGCGGTTGTGCTCGGCCAGGGTGTTGGAGAACACATGGCTGCCGTCGCCACGCGCGACGAAATACAGCGTGGTGCCATCGAGAGGGTTGAGCGCCGCATGAATCGCCTCGCGCCCAACTATGGCGATCGGCGTCGGCGGCATGCCGTCGATGGTATAGGTGTTGTAGGGCGTTGGCGTGCGCAGGTCGGCGCGGGTGATGCGGCCGTTATAGCGTTCGCCCATGCCGTAAATGACGGTGGGGTCGGTCTGCAGGCGCATACCGATGCGCAGGCGGCGCACGAATACGCCGGCAATCTCGCCGCGTTCTTCGGGTACACCGGTTTCTTTCTCGATCATCGAAGCCATGATCAGTGCATCGTAGGGCTCCCGATAGGGCAAGCCCTCGGCGCGCTTTTGCCATTCTTCGGCAAGCACAGCCTCAAGACGTGCGTTAGCCTGCTTGAGCAAATCCTCGTCGCTCATACCACGAACAAAGCGATAGGTATCGGGGAAGAAACGCCCCTCCGGATTCTGTCCGGCGAGGCCCAGACGCTCCATCAACTGCGCATCGCTGAGATCGGCCAGACGCTGCTCCAGGCGTTCCTGGCGCGCCAGAGCGGCACGCACCTGACGGAAGTTCCAACCCTCGACCAGAGTGAGGCTGTACTGCACCACCTCACCGCGCTGCCACAGCCCGAGCATATCCCGCGCGGTTTGTTGTGGCAGTAAACGGTATTCACCGCTGTGCATGGCAGGCGCATTCAGATTGAAGCGCCAGTAAAGGCGCAGCCAGAAGGCATTGTCGATGACACCTTCGGCTTCCAGGCGATTGAGCAGGCCGCTCGGCGTAGCGCCGGACGGCACCTCCAGAAGCATTTCTTCAGCCAGATGCAGAGGCTGCTCCAGCGCTCTTTGCTGCTGCCAGGCAGCACCAACTACCAGTAGAGCAGCCAACAACACGCCGCATTCAAGCAGCACCAGGATCTTGCGTAGCACCAGTTAGTTACTCAGTAGGTCGCAGACGATGGCCTGCAGTT
>CAZIZA010000354.1:2246-3539 GCA_964543555.1 uncultured Pseudomonas sp. | reverse complement strand
GCGAGGCGCTCGGCGATTTCGGTGAGTTGCGTGCGGACAAGTTTGGAATCGAGCATGTTCGGGTCTCAATACATCGACAAAAAAAGGTTGCGGCCACCAGCGTGACGCGGGTTGCCGAGTGTAAAGCTTTAGCGGGTCAGGATGCCAATCGAGCCAGGCTCAAACCGGCCCAGGCGGCCAGCAGACCGCCAATGATGCTGAATGCCAGGTAACCGAAGGCTTCGGGCGCGCGACCGCCCTCCATCAGTTTCACGATTTCCAGGCTGAAGGACGAAAAAGTAGTGAAACCGCCCAGAACGCCAGTAATCAGTCCGGTACGCAGCTCCAGCGGCAGCTCGGTACGCGTGAGAAACAGGCCGGAAAGCAGGCCGATCAGCAAGCAGCCAAGAATGTTCACGGCAAAGGTGCCGAGATAGAAATGCTTCGGCCAGTTGCCCGCCACCCAGCTGGCTACCAGAAAGCGCATGACTGAACCAGCGGCGCCCCCTACAGCGACAGCAAGTGCTACACGGAGCATCATTTTCTCCTACGTCTGGAGCTGTTGGCATCAAGGTTGCGCAAATGTTGCAGCTTGTCGCGGATCTTCAACTCCAGGCCGCGCGGCACGGGGTCGTAGTACTGACGTGGCTGCAGATTTTCGGGAAAGTAGTCCTCACCCGCCGCATAGGCATCCGGCTCATCGTGCGCATAGCGGTACTCATCGCCATAGCCGAGTTGCTTCATCAGCTTGGTCGGCGCATTGCGCAGGTGCAGCGGCACCTCCTGTGAGCCCTGTTCGGCGGCATCGCGCATGGCCGCCTTGAATGCCGTGTATACCGCGTTACTCTTCGGTGCACAGGCCAGGTAAACGATGGCCTGCGCCACAGCCAACTCACCTTCCGGGCTGCCCAGGCGCTCCTGCACGTCCCAGGCATTGAGACACAGGGTAAGCGCGCGCGGGTCAGCGTTGCCGATGTCCTCACTGGCCATGCGCACCACGCGGCGAGCGATATACAGGGGGTCGCAGCCGCCATCGAGCATGCGCGCATACCAGTACAGCGCGCCGTCGGGGCTGGAACCGCGCACCGACTTGTGTAGCGCAGAAATCTGGTCGTAGAAGGCCTCGCCGCCCTTGTCGAAGCGGCGTCGACTATCGCCCAGCAGGTTCTGCAGCAGTTCGACGCCTATTTCGCCGTCGTCTTCCGCCAGATCGGCAGCATTCTCGAGGAAGTTGAGCAGGCGGCGACCATCGCCATCGGCAGCGGCCAGAAGAATCTGAAAGGCCTCGTCCGGCAGGCTGAGATGGCGATCGCC
>CAZIZA010000354.1:0-2146 GCA_964543555.1 uncultured Pseudomonas sp. | reverse complement strand
CAGCGGCCAGAAGAATCTGAAAGGCCTCGTCCGGCAGGCTGAGATGGCGATCGCCGAGGCCTTTTGGGTCGCTCAACGCGCGGTTGACCAGCTTGCGCATCGCCGCCGCATCGAGGCTCTTGAGCACATAGACGCGCGCACGCGACAGCAGCGCATTGTTCAGCTCGAACGAGGGATTCTCGGTGGTAGCGCCGATGAAGATCAGCGTGCCGTCTTCCACATAGGGCAGAAAGGCGTCCTGCTGGCTCTTGTTGAAGCGATGTACTTCATCGACGAAGAGGATGGTGCGCCGACCATACTGCGCCGCGTGCTGCTGGGCCACTTCGACCGCCTGGCGGATTTCCTTGACCCCGGACAGCACGGCAGAAATGGTCTCGAAATGGGCGTCGGTGACCTTGGCCAGCAGCCGCGCCAGTGTGGTCTTGCCCACGCCAGGCGGCCCCCAGAAGATCATCGAGTGCAAGGCGCCCTGCTCCAGCGCCTCGCGCAGCGGTTTGCCCGGCGCCAGTACGTGCTCCTGGCCGACATATTCGTCCAGGCTGGTAGCACGCAAACGCGCAGCCAGAGGCTGCGCGACGGGTTGGCGGCCGAACAGATCCACGCCTTACTCCTGGATGACGTCAGCGCCTTCGGGAATGTCGAAGGTGAACAGGTGATTTTCGACCGGCTCGTTCATCTTCACATTGAGAAACAGGATGTTGGTGCGCTGGCCGATGCTGTCGATCAGTTGCATGTCGTTGAGTACACGATTACGGAACGACAGGCGCAGGCTGTCGAACAGGCTGTCCTTGGCCTTGGGTTTGAGGATGAAGTCAACCACGCTACCGCCTTCCTTGTAGTCGATCTCGAAATTCTCGCGAATCTGCGACACATCACCGGAAAGCAACAATGCCGGGGTGTGAGTCAGGCGCTGATCGAGGGTCTGAATGGTGACCTGCTCGAGGTCCGGATCGTACAGCCAGACCTTTTCACCATTGGAGACCAGCAACTGCTCCATCGGCTGATCGGTGTGCCAGCGAAACATGCCCGGACGCTTGAGCACCAGTTGCCCGGCAGTTTCCTGCAACTGAGTGCCGCTGGCGTCAAGAGTCAGCTGCGAGAAGCGCGCGCTGATGGTTTGTGCCTGGCTGAGGAGCTCGCTCAGGCGCTGGGTAGCAGCCTCCTCATCAGCCTGGGCGGTCAGCAGGGTAAAGCTCAAAGCAGCCAGCATCAGCAGGCGAATAACACGCATATAAACCCCTTGAGTCGAATGAGAGTGGCGAGGCAACTGCACGCCTTGCACTGATCGGCAGCGCAAGCCACCGTGAATCCTGTAGACCGCGAAATCAGCGGTTTATCCGTGAAGCTAACACTCAGTCACGGGATGAGCCCGGCGCGAGGACTTCGCGTGAGCCGTTGGTGTTCATCGAGCTGACTACGCCAGCCATTTCCATCGCCTCGATCATTCGCGCCGCGCGGTTGTAGCCAATTTTCAGCTTGCGCTGCACGGCGGAAATCGACGCGCGGCGGCTTTCCAGTACGAAGTTGACGGCTTCGTCGTAGAGCGGATCTTCCTCACTGCCCTCGCCACCTTCACCACCGCTGCTACCCTCGAAACCGCTGCCACCTTCTTCGGCGCCGGCGAGGATATCTTCGTTGTAATCCGGCGCGCCACGCAGTTTCCAGGCCTCGACCACACGATGCACCTCGTCATCGGAGACGAAGGCGCCGTGAACACGAATCGGTAAGCTGGTGCCAGGTGGCATGTAGAGCATGTCACCGTGGCCGAGCAACTGCTCGGCACCGCCCTGGTCGATGATGGTGCGCGAGTCGATCTTGCTCGACACCTGGAACGCCATGCGGGTCGGGATATTGGCCTTGATCAGGCCAGTGATCACGTCCACCGAGGGGCGCTGGGTGGCGAGGATCAGGTGGATGCCGGCAGCGCGTGCCTTCTGCGCGATACGCGCGATCAGCTCTTCAACCTTCTTGCCGACGATCATCATCATGTCAGCGAATTCGTCGACCACCACAACAATGGTCGGCAAGGGTTTGAGCAGCGGCGCTTCGTCTTCCATGCTTTCACGACGGAACAGCGGGTCGGCCAATGGTTCGCCAGCCTCGATGGCATCCTTGACCTTGCGGTTGAAGCCCGCCAGGTTGCGCA
>CAZIZA010000353.1:0-3613 GCA_964543555.1 uncultured Pseudomonas sp. | reverse complement strand
TCACCGGGCTAACGAAGTGGCCAACAGGCAGGATGCCGACCCCATACACTTCGTTAGCTCGGTATTCTTTTTCCGTTGGCCGAGGTGAGGCGAGCGGAACGCAAAGCAAAGCCCTCGAAAGAGGGCTTTGTCGTTTTTGCAGGGGGCGTGGCGTGTGCAGCGGCGCCCCGCGGCGAAGCAGGGCGATGCGCAATTGAAAAGCTTCGCCCCGGGGCGGGGCTCCTACGAAAGGCCGATAATCGGCACTATCCCTGCTGCCTTGCCATTTCCACCCTCAGCATCGTGGCTGGTCAGATCTGTCGCTCTCGGGCGTTTTGCCATTGGCTTGTATCGCTGCATCAGTCGATACGTTGCCATGGCTCCTTGGTCGGGCGAGGGGCGATCAGGTGTTCAGGCAGGTCGAGCAGATCGGTGTCGTAAGTCTCCAGCGGTGGCGGGCGGCGCTCGAAGCGGGCGCCGAGTACCAGCAGGCAGGGGGTGAGCAGCAAGGTCAACACCGTGGCGAAGGCCAGGCCACCGGCGATGGCGCTGGAGAGTTGCGTCCACCATTGGGTCGAGGGCGCGCCGAAGCCGAGGCTCGGGGTCACCAGGTCGACGTTGATGCTGAGCACCATGGGCATCAGCCCGAGGATCGTGGTGACAGCCGTCAGTAATACCGGGCGCAAGCGCAGGCAGCCGGTTTCCAGCGCCGCTTCGCGGGGGGGCAGACCCTGGCTGCGCAGCTGGTTGTAGGTGTCGATGAGGATGATGTTGTTGTTCACCACGATGCCGGCCAGGGCGATCAGGCCCATGCCGACCATGACGATGCCGAACGACTGGCCGTTGATGAGCAGGCCCATCAGCACGCCGGCGGTGGACAGGACGATGGCCGACAGCACCAGTGCGGCCTGGTACAGGCTGTTGAACTGAGTCACCAGGATGATCGCCATGAGGAAGATGGCGACCACGAAAGCGGTCATCAGGAAGGTGGCCGCCTCTCGCTGGTCGGCATCTTCGCCGGCGAACTTGACCTTGACCTCGGCCGGCACATCGCCGAGCGCCTCACGCAACGCCCTGAGGCGTTCGTCCAGGCGCGCACCTTCGGTCAGGTCGGCCTGCAGGGTGATGGTGCGGTCGCCATCGACCCGGCGCAGGGTACCGACCTTGGGTGCTGGCAGCAGGTCGACGAAGTTGCTCAGCGGCACCTGGCCGGCCGGTGTGTTGAGGGTCAGGCGGCCGAGTTGGTCGAGCGAGCGCCAGTTGCCGGGGAGGCGTACGCGGATGTCCACTTCGTCAGTGGCATCTTCGGGGCGGTAGGTCGCCAGTTTCAGGCCGTTGGTGATCATCTGCACCGCATTGCCAACGCTGAGCACATCGGCGCCGAAGCGCGCGGCAGCCTCGCGGTCGACCTTGATGCGCCATTCGATGCCGGGCAGTGCGCGGTCGTCCTCGATGTCGACGAAGCCGCCAAGCTTCTGCATCTCACTGCGCACACGCTCGACCCACTGTTCGCCCAGTGCCGGGTCCAGCGCGCTGATCTGCAGCTTTACCGGCTTGCCGTCGGTAGGGCCCTGTTCCTGCTTGCGGAACTCCAGCACCACGCCGGGAATGCCGGCGGTGCGTTGGCTCATTTCGGCCAGGATGTCATTGGCCGGGCGACGCTGATGCCAGTCGACGAACTGGAACTGCAGGGTGCCGATCACGTCGGCGCCGAGTTGGCCTTGTTGGCCTTCCGGCTGGGCCAGGGAACGCGCATACAGCGCCTTGACCTCAGGCATGCCGATCACCTGTTTTTCCACCTGCTGGAGCAGGGCGTCCTTCTCCTGCACCGACAGATCGCCGCGTGCACGCAGCCAGATTTGCGCGCTTTCCGGTTCAACGTCGGGGAAGAACTCCACGCCATGGTTGAAGCGGCCATAGCCGACATAGATCAACGCAACCAAGGTCAGCATGCCCAGGAGTGTCAGGCCCGGGCGCTTGAGCAGCGTGATCAGCACGTTGCGATAGATGTTGCCTGAGACGTTGGGCGCTGCCGCCTGTGGCCGAGCCTGACCACCTGTGACGGCGCCGAGCACCGGCAGAAATATAAGGGCCATGGCCAGCGAGGCCAGCAGGCAGAGAATCACCGTGGCCGGCAGGTATTTCATGAACTGGCCGACCACGCCGGGCCAGAACAGCAGGGGTAGAAACACGACTAATGTCGTGGCGGTGGAAGCGATTACCGGCCAGGCCATTCGTGTTGTGGCGTTGGCCCATGCCTGGCGCGGCGTCTGGCCCTGTTGCAGGTAGCGATCGGCCAGCTCGGAGACGACAATGGCGCCGTCGACCAGCATGCCGGCCACCAGGATCAGGCTGAACAGCACGACGATATTGAGGGTGAAACCGAGCATCCAGATCAGCAGGATGCCGGTCAGGAAGGCGCCGGGAATGGTCAGGCCCACCAGCAGTGCCGAGCGCATGCCCATGCTCGCCACCACCAGGATCAGCACCAGGACGATGGCGGTGAGTACGTTGTTGAGCAGGTCGCCGAGCATGCTCTGCACTTCCTGCGACTGATCCATGATGTAGCTGACTTCGACACCCGGCGGCAGCAGGGGTTTGGCCTGCTCCATCAGCGCCTTGACCTGGTCGATGGTCTGGATGATGTTGGCACCGCTGCGTTTCGCCACTTCCAGCACGATGGCGGGCTGGCCATTGATGCGGGCGAAGCCGGTAGGATCCTTGAAGGTGCGGTGGATGGTGGCGACATCGGCGAAAGTGACCACGCTGTCGCCGACCACCTTGATCGGCATGCTCATCACGTCTTCGAGATTTTCGATAACGCCCGGCACTTTCATGCTCATCCGGCCGGCGCCGGTGTCCAGGCTGCCGGCAGCGACCAGGCGGTTGTTACGGCTGACCAGGTTGAACAATTCGTTGTAGTCGATACCGTAGCTGTCGAGTACCTGCGGATCGACGACAATTTCCAGCAGGTCTTCGCGGTCGCCGCCGATTTCCACCGACAGCACCTCGGCGATGCCTTCGATGTTCTCTTTCAGGCGCCGGGCGATATACACCAGCTCAGCCTCGGCGATGGGGCCGGACAAGCCCACGGACAACACCGGAAACAGCGCCACGTTGACTTCAGTGACGGTTGGTTCTTCGGCCTCCTCAGGCAGCTTGCTGCGGGCAGTGTCGACCTTCTCGCGCACGTCGGCCAGTGCCACCTTGGCGTTGAAGCCGGCGTCGAATTCCAGCGTCACCGAGGCGTGGCCCTCGCTGGAGACCGAGCGCATTTCCTTGATGCCCTCCAGGCTGCGCAGTTCCTGCTCCAGCGGGCGTACCAACAGGCGCTCGCCGTCTTCCGGGCTGATCCCTTCGAGGGTTACCGAAACGTAGATGATGGGAATTGCCACATCCGGGTTGGATTCCTTGGGCATGGCGACGTAGGCCACCAGCCCGCCGCAGAGCAGGAACAGCAGGACAACGCTGCTGACCAGCGGAACGACTCCGGTCCAGCCGTATGAAACCGCCGCCATTCCGCCGATTGCGAAGATCCCCACCCAGGCCAGGGCCGAAATCCACCGCGCCGGGCCCCGTCGGTCGGCAAATGCGACTGAAAAGCTCAGCAGATAGAGCCCCAGCGGCACCACCC
>CAZIZA010000352.1:0-3623 GCA_964543555.1 uncultured Pseudomonas sp. | reverse complement strand
ACTTTCATCACGTCATTGCAGATGAAGGTGGGCAGGCCAGTCATGCCGAGGAATTCGTTGGCCTTGTAGAAGGGGAAGTACACCGCATCCACGCCTTTGCCTTCGAAGAAGTCGGTTGGGTCTTCGAAGGCCTGCACCGGCGCGTTCCAGGTCAGCGACAGCATGTACTGCTTGCCCTGGATCAGCCCGCCGCTGCCGTACTTCTGCGAGGCGTCGGAGCGGGTACGGCCGTCGTTGGCATAGAGGCTGCCGTGACCGGCGGTGAACACCTCGTCGATGTACTTCTTCACTGTCCAGGGCGCGCCCATCCACCAGCCAGGCATCTGGTAGATCACCACATCGGCCCAGAGGAATTTCTGCACTTCTTCTTCGACGTCGTAGCCGGCGTCGATAAAGGTGGTCTTGACGTCGAATCCGGCGTGGTCGAGGAAGGCCACCGCCGCGTCATGCAGGGTGGTGTTGTACTGGCCGTGGGAATGGGCGAACGCTTTGCCGCCGTTGAGCAGGAGGATCTTTTTCATGGGGGTTCTCCAAAAAATGTGGCTGCAGGTTATCCAGCTCTGCGCGTGCGAAACACCCCGAAACGGTCAAATCATTGTTGACTAAAAATCATGAAAGCGTCGCCGAATGCTGCGTTAAGGTGAGGCATCTCCCCATATCGAGGCGCCTGCATCCATGTACGGTTTTATTCTTCACGCGCACACCCAGCCCGAGCAGGCCGAGGCCTTCGAGCAACTGTTTCGCGCCTATGTCGAACCCAGTCGCGCCGAGCCCGGCTGCATCGAATACCACATGCTGCGTGATGCGCAGGACCCGACCCTGTTCATCTTCTACGAGGTGTGGGCATCGCGGGAGGCGCTGGCCGAGCACGCGGCCCTGCCGCACATGCGCGCGTTTCACGACCAGCGCATGGACTACCTGAGACGTGATTTCGACATTCGCGAGATCGAGATGCTCAGCCCAGCAAGTGCAGTGCAGGCCTAGTTCGCGATCCGCAGGAGCCAGCTGGCTGGCGATGGTTGGGGCAGCGCGGATGCAATCCGGGATATACAGGCGCTGCCCCCGGATTGCATCCGGGCCACCACAACAGGCGAGTCCGGGCTCAGTGGCTGTAACCCGGCTTCTGGCGAATGGTCTTGAGCAGGTCGTCGGGTGAAATGTGCCCGACCACCTGGGTCGCCGCGCTGCCCGGTTGCGGCAGGTCGAGAATGTGGCCCTTCATCTTGCCGATCACGTGCATCTCGCACGGCTTGCAGTCGAACTTCAGGGTCAGCACTTCATCGCCGTGCACCAGCTGCATCGGCGCGACCTTGGTCTTCACGCCGGTCACGCCCTTGGCCTGCTTCGGGCACAGGTTGAAGGAGAAGCGCAGACAGTGCTTGGTGATCATCACCGGCACTTCGCCGGTTTCCTCATGGGCCTCGTAGGCCGCATCGATCAGTTGCACGCCGTGGCGGTGGTAGAAGTCGCGGGCCTTCTGATTGTAAACGTTGGCCAGGAACGACAGGTGCGACTCCGGGTACACCGGCGCCGGGTCTGTTTCGGCCTTGCGGCTGCCGCGCGGGTGAGCGGCGACACGGGCTTCGGTCAGTGCCTCGATGGCGTCGCGGCGCAGGCTTTTCAGTTGCGAGTTGGGCACGAAGAACGCCTGCGGTGCATCCAGCGTCACGCTCTGGGCGTGGTAGATGGTGGTGCCGAGCTGGGTGAGCAGATCGCGCAGGCCATCGAGCGCCTGCTCCGGCTTGTTGGCGACGCCGAACGGGCCGGGCAGGGCAACGTCGACGCTGATGCCTTCTTCACTGGTGGCGGTGAGCGTGAGTGCGTCCTCGCGCAGCACGGCCTTCCAGCTCACGCCGATACGGCGCTCGGCGCTGGTGCGTTGCAGCGCCTGCTGCCAGTTGTGGTCGAGGTTGCGTGACAGCGGATGATTCGGGCGCAGACGGAACAGGCCCTCGGGTATTTCGTTGGGTTCGACGCGGTAGCGGTAGCGCTTCTCGCCGTCTTCCTCGAACTCACCCTTGAGTTCGCAGATGTTGGCGCGAAAGCCCACCACTTCACGCTTGACCAGCACGTTGAGGCCGTCGCCGTTGGACAGCGGTTCATGGGTGACGGCGATCAGGTCGCGCTTGTTCACTTTCTCCACGCTGCCAACCAGCAGGCCGGTGAAGGTTGGCGAATCGAAGGCGCCGATGTCCACCTTGCGTTCGGTGACGAAGTAATCGGTGCTGCCACGGTGGAAGGTCTTGTCCGGATCGGGCACGAAGAAGTGCGCGGTGCGGCCGCTGGAGGCGCGGGCGAGGTCCGGGCGGTCTTCGAGAATGGCGTCGAGCTCGCGGCGGTAGTGGGCGGTGATGTTTTTCACGTAGGCCACATCCTTGTAGCGGCCCTCTATCTTGAATGAGCGCACGCCGGCCTCGACCAGTGCGCGCAGGTTGGCGCTCTGGTTGTTGTCCTTCATCGACAACAGGTGTTTTTCGTAGGCGATCACGCCGCCTTTTTCATCCTTGAGGGTGTAGGGCAGGCGGCAGGCTTGCGAGCAGTCGCCACGGTTGGCGCTGCGCCCGGTCTGCGCATGGGAAATGTTGCACTGGCCGGAGAAGGCCACGCACAGCGCGCCGTGGATGAAGAACTCGATGGCGGCATCGGTCTCGTCGGCGATGGCGCGGATTTCCTGCAGGTTCAGTTCGCGGGCAAGCACCAGCTGGGAGAAGCCGGCCTGGTCGAGAAACTTGGCCCGGCCCAGGGTGCGGATGTCGGTCTGGGTGCTGGCATGCAGCTCGATGGGCGGAATATCCAGCTCCATCACCCCCATGTCCTGCACGATCAGCGCATCCACACCGGCGTCGTAGAGCTGGTGAATCAGCGTGCGTGCCGGTTCCAGCTCATCGTCATGCAGGATGGTGTTGATCGTGGTGAACACCCGCGCGTGATAGCGGCGGGCAAATTCCACCAGCCTGGCGATATCGCTCACTTCGTTGCAGGCATTGTGCCGCGCGCCAAAGCTTGGGCCGCCGATATAGATGGCGTCGGCGCCATGCAGGATGGCCTCGCGGGCGATTTCGACGTCACGCGCAGGGCTGAGCAGTTCCAGGTGGTTCTTGGGCAAGGACATGGTGTTTTCTTTTATCAGGCTGGCACACGGGCAAGGCGCGCATTGTACCGGGCTGTGGCCCGCTGGGCACTCGCCAGATGCCGGACGGCTGGCAATACGCGCCGATGCAGGTACAGTAGCGGCCTTTTTCAGGCGGAGGCGTGGCGATGGACAACAGAGGGTTGGAGAAGCTCGATCAGTGGCTGCTCAAGTACGGCAACGATGACTCGATCCTCTCTGCCAGCGAGCTGGACGGCTTCTTCGCCGCCATCGTCTCCGCCCCGCGCCAGGTCGCGCCTGCTGTCTGGTATTCGGCGATCTGGGCTGACCAGCCGCCGCAGTGGCCGAGCGACAAGGATGGCGAGCGCTTCATGAAGCTGGCCGTCGAGCTGATGAGCGAAGCGGCCTACATGCTCAGTGAAGAGCCGGATGACTATGAGGCGATCTTCCTCGCTGACGATAACGGCAAGGGCGAGAAGCTGATCGTCTCCGAATGGTGCGCGGGCTACCTGCGTGGTGCGGCGGTGGCCGG
>CAZIZA010000351.1:0-3626 GCA_964543555.1 uncultured Pseudomonas sp. | reverse complement strand
AGCAGGCCCAGGCCGACCTGGACAACCGCAGCTACACCCAGGCCATCGCCAAGCTCAAGGCGCTTGAATCGCGCTATCCGTTCGGCCGCTATGCCGAACAGGCGCAGCTTGAGCTGATCTACGCCTATTATAAGAATGCCGAGCCGGAGGCCGCGAAATCCTCGGCTGAGCGCTTCATTCGCCTGCACCCGCAGCATTCCAATGTCGACTATGCCTATTACCTCAAGGGTCTGGCCTCGTTCGACCAGGACCGTGGCCTGTTGGCGCGTTTCCTGCCGCTGGACATGACCAAGCGTGACCCGGGCGCCGCGCGCGATTCCTACAACGAGTTCGCCCAGCTGACCAGCCGCTACCCGACCAGCCGTTACGCGCCGGATGCCAAGCAGCGCATGATCTATCTGCGTAACCTGCTGGCCGCTTACGAAATACACGTCGGTCACTATTATCTGACCCGCCAGGCCTATGTCGCCGCTGCCAACCGTGGCCGTTATGTGGTGGAAAACTTCCAGGAAACCCCGTCAGTCGGTGACGGCCTGGCGATCATGACCGAGGCCTACCAGCGCCTGTCGCTGGATGACCTGGCCGCCAGCAGCCTGGAAACCCTCAAGCTCAACTACCCTGATCACCCGAGCCTGGAAAGCGGCGAATTCGTGCCACTCGAAGAAGAAGCCGACAACCGCTCCTGGCTGGCCAAGGCCACCCTGGGCCTGATCGAAACCGAGACGCCGCTGCCGCCAGGCCAAACCCGCGCCAGCCAGGACGTCATCCGCCAGTACGAAGACGCCGCCCAGCAGATCCCGCGCGAGCTGCAGCAGGACGCCAAAACCGGCGAAACCGCGAAAAAGCGTTCGATCTGGAGCTACCTGACCTTCGGCCTGTTCGACTGAGTGTCGCGTGATTGAAAAAGGGAGGCCACAGCCTCCCTTTTTTCTGCCTGGACTATTGCCCAGAGTCCCACCACCGCAAACCGGCCTACTGCCGGGAAACAGCTCACAAGCTGCCTGCGCTCTACTGTGCCGATGCCCTCAGCTTGGCTAAACTGCCGGCTTTAACGAACAAAAGAGCACGACATGGGTCTTTTTCGCCTGCTGTTCTGGGTCGCCATCCTCTTCGCCGCGATCTGGGTCTGGCGCCGCTTCATCAGCACAGCCAAGCGCACTCGCACCCGCGAGGATGCCGCAGCACCCATGGTGCGTTGCGCACACTGTGGTGTGCACATCCCCAAAGTCCGGGCACTGAGCCAGGAACAGCAGTGGTATTGCAGCCAGGCCCATCTCGAACAAGGCCCGCGCACCGGTGAACGCTGATACCAGCACGCCGAGCACCGCTCAGGCTCAGCGGATTCTCAGGCTTTATCATCTGTATCGCCTGAGTATCGGCCTGGCCCTGGTTCTGCTGATTTCCAGCAACTTCGACGAACAGTTTTTCGATGTCGTACACATCGAGTTGTTTCGCACCGGCAGTTGGGTCTACCTGATCCTCAATATCTTTATCGCGGTGCTGGTCCATCGGCCCAAGCACCTGGTGCAGCTGTTCAGCCTGGCGCTGGTCGATGTGATCTTCCTGTCGGCCCTGTTCTATGCAGCAGGCGGCACACCTAGCGGTATCGGCAACCTGCTGGTGGTGGCCGTGGCCATCGCCAATATCCTCCTGCGTGGGCGCATTGGCCTGCTGATCGCCGCCATCGCTGCCATGGCGCTGATCTACCTGACCTTTTACCTGAGCCTCAGCCACCCCGCTGCAGCCAACCAATACGTGCAGGCAGGCGCACTTGGCGCGCTATGTTTCGCCGGCGCCCTGTTCATTCAGGGCATTACCAGGCGCTTACGAATCAGCGAAACCCTGGCCGAAAAGCGCGCAGCCGACGTCGCCAATCTCGAGGAACTCAACGCGCAGATCCTGCAACGCATGCGCACTGGCATCCTGGTCCTCGACACCCAGCATCGCGTGCTGCTGGTCAACCAGGGTGCAACGCAGTTGCTGGGCCGTGGCGAGCTGACCGGCAAGATCATCGACCCGCACTGCCCCGAGTTGGTCAAACGCCTGCAACAATGGCTGCACAACCCGACGCTACGCCCGGAAAGCCTGCAGGCTCAGCTCGACGGGCCGCTACTGCAACCCAGCTTCATCTCCCTGCAACGCAATGACCAGCAACATACCCTGGTGTTTCTCGATGACATCTCGCAGATCGCCCAGCAGGCGCAGCAGCTCAAGCTGGCATCACTGGGCCGGCTGACTGCCGGTATCGCCCATGAAATCCGCAATCCGCTCGGCGCCATTAGCCATGCTGCGCAGTTGCTGCAGGAGTCGGAAGACCTGCAAGGCCCGGATCAACGCCTGGCGCAGATCATTCAGGATCACTCCAAACGCATGAACCTGGTGATCGAGAACGTCCTGCAGCTATCACGTCGACGCCAGGCCGAACCCCAACTGCTTGATCTGAAATACTGGCTGCACCGTTTCGCCAGCGAGTTCCGCAGCTCGGCGCCAAGTGATCGGCTGATTCATCTGGAAACTCAGGGTGGCAGCCTGCAAACGCGCATGGACCCACACCAGTTGAACCAGGTGCTGACCAATCTGGTGCAGAACGGCATGCGCTACAGCGCCCAGAAACATCGGCTCGGTCAGGTCTGGCTTCGCCTGTTCCGCGACGAAACCAGCGACTTACCGGTCCTGGAGGTGCTCGACGATGGACCCGGTGTGCCGCCCGAGCAGGAGCAGCACATCTTCGAACCCTTCTACACGACCGAGAATAAGGGCACCGGCCTCGGCCTGTACATCTCCCGCGAGCTGTGCCAAAGCAACCAGGCCCGTCTTGACTATAAACCTCGAGAAGGGAGCGGCAGTTGCTTCCGCATCACCTTCGCCCATCCGCGCAAACTGAGCTGAGCATGAACCGTCAGAGAGCCCTGATCGTCGACGACGAACCCGATATCCGCGAGCTGCTGGAAATCACCCTCGGACGCATGAAACTGGACACCCGCAGCGCACGGAACGTCAAGGAAGCGCGCGAGTGGCTGGCACACGAGCCCTTCGACCTGTGCCTGACCGACATGCGCCTGCCGGACGGCACCGGCCTGGATCTGGTGCAACACATCCAGCAGCGTCACCCGCAGATGCCGGTGGCAATGATCACCGCCTACGGTAGCCTGGACACGGCGATCAACTCGCTCAAGGCCGGCGCCTTCGACTTCCTCACCAAACCGGTTGACCTCGGCCGTCTGCGTGAACTGGTGAGCACCGCCCTGCGCATCCGCGCCCCCGAGGGAGAGGAAACCCCGGTCGACAGCCGCCTGCTCGGTGACTCGCCACCGATGAAGGCGCTGCGCAAGCAGATCCTGAAGCTCTCGCGCAGTCAGGCGCCGGTCTACATCAGTGGCGAATCGGGTAGCGGCAAGGAGCTGGTGGCCCGCCTGATTCACGAACAGGGTCCGCGCGTCGAGCATCCCTTCGTCCCGGTCAACTGTGGCGCCATCCCATCTGAGCTGATGGAAAGCGAGTTTTTCGGCCACAAGAAAGGCAGTTTCACCGGCGCCATCGAAGACAAGCAGGGCCTGTTCCAGGCGGCCAATGGCGGCACGCTGTTCCTCGATGAAGTCGCCGACCTGCCGCTGCCAATGCAGGTG
>CAZIZA010000350.1:0-3633 GCA_964543555.1 uncultured Pseudomonas sp. | reverse complement strand
TGGACACCATCCAGTTGCTCGGTGGCAACGGCTACACCAATGAATACCCGGCCGGGCGTCTGCTGCGCGACGCCAAACTCTACGAAATCGGCGCCGGCACCAGCGAAATCCGCCGCATGCTGATCGGCCGCGAGCTGTTCAACGAGACCAAGTAAGGCATCTGTGATGGTTCCCACGCTCTGCGTGGGAACCTGAAACCGGACGCTCAGCGTCCGTTCTGGGGACGCTGAGCGTCCCTGGCGAAACTCCCACGCAGAGCGTGGGAGCGATCAAATCAAAATCGGAGCGCCACCGATGGCCATCCTGCATACCCAGATCAACACCCGCTCTCCTGAGTTCGCTGCCAACAGCGCGGCCATGCTCGCTCAAGTAGACGAACTGCGCGCCCTGCTCGCCCGCATCCATGAAGGCGGCGGCGCCAAGGCGCAGGAGCGCCACACCTCGCGCGGCAAGTTGCTGCCACGCGAACGCATCAACCGCCTGCTGGATGCCGGCTCGCCGTTTCTCGAGATTGGCCCGCTCGCCGCCCATGAGGTCTACGGCGAGGATGTGCCCGCCGCTGGGGTGATCGCCGGCATTGGCCGCGTCGAAGGCGTCGAATGCATGATCGTGGCCAACGACGCCACGGTAAAAGGCGGCTCCTACTACCCGCTGACGGTGAAGAAGCACCTGCGCGCCCAGGCCATCGCCCGCGAAAACCGCCTGCCGTGCATCTATCTGGTGGACTCCGGCGGCGCCAACCTGCCGCGCCAGGACGAGGTGTTCCCGGATCGCGAACACTTCGGCCGGATCTTCTTCAACCAGGCCAATATGAGCGCGCTGGGCATTGCGCAGATCGCCGTAGTGATGGGCTCCTGCACCGCTGGCGGCGCCTACGTGCCGGCCATGAGTGATGAAACCATCATGGTGCGCGAGCAGGCCACCATCTTCCTCGCCGGCCCGCCGCTGGTGAAGGCCGCCACCGGCGAAGTGGTGACCGCCGAAGAACTGGGCGGCGCCGACGTGCACTGCAAGACCAGCGGCGTGGCCGACCACTATGCCGAGGATGACGAACACGCCCTGGCGCTGGCCCGGCGCTGCATCAGCAATTTGAACTGGCGCAAGCTCGGCCAGCTCGAGAGCCGCGCGCCCATCGCCCCGCGCTACGCCGCCGAGGAGCTGTATGGGGTGATCCCGGCCGATGCCAAGCAGCCCTTCGATGTACGCGAGGTGATCGCAAGGATCGTCGACGACTCACAACTGGATGAGTTCAAGGCGCTGTTCGGCACCACCCTGGTGTGCGGTTTCGCCCGCATCAACGGCTACCCGGTGGCGATCCTGGCCAACAACGGCATCTTGTTCGCCGAAGCCGCACAGAAAGGCGCGCACTTCGTCGAGTTGGCCTGCCAGCGCGGCATTCCGCTGCTGTTCTTGCAGAACATCACCGGCTTCATGGTGGGCAAGAAGTACGAGGAAGGCGGCATCGCCAAGCACGGCGCCAAGCTGGTCACCGCCGTGGCCTGCGCCCAGGTGCCCAAGTTCACCGTGATAATCGGCGGCAGCTTCGGTGCCGGTAACTACGGTATGTGCGGCCGTGCCTACGACCCACGTTTTTTGTGGATGTGGCCCAACGCACGAATTGGCGTGATGGGTGCGCAACAGGCCGCCGGCGTACTGGTGCAGGTCAAGCGCGAGCAGGCCGAGCGCGCCGGTCAGCATTATTCCGACGAGGACGAACAGCGCCTCAAGCAACCCATCGTCGAGCAGTATGAGAAGCAGGCGCATGCCTACTACTCCAGCGCGCGCCTATGGGACGACGGAGTGATCGATCCGGCGCAGACCCGCGAGGTGCTGGCCCTGGCCCTGTCAGCCAGCCTCAACGCACCAATCGAACCGACCCGTTTCGGCGTGTTCCGCATGTAACACCAGTCTGTAGGAGCCCGCTTGCGGGCGATCAAAAGCATCGCCGGCAAGCCGGCTCCTACACCAGAGTTCTGAGAGCGACAGACATGACCGAATTCACCACCGTACAGCTTGAGAAAGACCCACGCGGCTTCGCCACTCTGTGGCTGAACCGCGCGGAAAAGAACAACGCCTTCAACGCCGAGATGATCCGCGAGCTGATCCTCGCCCTCGATGCCGTCGGTGAAGACAAGAGCCTGCGTTTTCTCCTGCTGCGTGGCCGTGGCAAGCACTTCTCCGCCGGCGCCGACCTGGCCTGGATGCAGCACGCCGCCACCCTCGACTACAACGCCAACTTGAATGACGCCCGCGAGCTGGCCGAGCTGATGTACAACCTGCACGGCCTGAAGATCCCGACACTGGCCGTGGTGCAAGGCGCCGCCTTCGGCGGTGCGGTGGGTCTGGCCAGTTGCTGCGACATGGCCGTCGGTGCCGAGGACGCCTTGTTCTCGCTCTCCGAGGTACGCATCGGCCTGGCGCCAGCGGTGATCAGCCCCTTCGTCGTGCAAGCCATCGGCGAGCGCGCAGCCAAACGCTACGCGCTCACCGCCGAGCGCTTCGATGGCAAGCGTGCCCGCGAACTGGGCCTGCTCGCCGAGTGCTTCCCGGCCGATGAGCTGGAGGCGCAAGTCGAGGCCTGGGTCGCCAACCTGCTGCACAACAGCCCGCAAGCCATGCGCGCCAGCAAGGATCTGCTGCGCGAAGTCGGCAGCGGCGAGCTGACCCCGGCCCTGCGCCGCTATACCGAAAACGCCATCGCCCGCCTGCGTGTCAGCGCCGAGGGTCAGGAAGGCCTGCGCGCGTTCCTGGAAAAACGCCAACCATCCTGGCAGGAGCCATCCGCATGATCGACACCCTGCTGGTCGCCAATCGCGGCGAAATCGCCTGCCGCGTGATGCGCACGGCCAAGGCCATGGGCATTCGTACCGTCGCCGTACACAGCGCCATCGATGCCCATGCACGGCATGTGCGCGAAGCCGATGTCGCGGTGAATCTCGGCGGCGCCAAGCCTGGCGAAAGCTACCTGCTGATCGACAGGATCATCGCCGCCGCCAAGGTCAGCGGCGCGCAAGCCATTCACCCGGGCTACGGCTTTCTCTCGGAGAACGCCGGCTTCGCCCGCGCCATCGAGCAGGCCGGTTTGATCTTCCTAGGCCCTCCCGCCTCGGCCATCGATGCCATGGGCAGCAAGTCGGCGGCCAAGTCGCTGATGGAAGCCGCCGGCGTGCCGCTGGTGCCCGGTTACCACGGCGACAAGCAGGATCTCGACACCTTCCGCGAAGCCGCCGCGCGCATCGGCTACCCGGTGCTGCTCAAGGCTGCCGCTGGCGGCGGTGGCAAGGGCATGAAGGTGGCCGAATCGGAGGCGCAGCTCGCCGAGACGCTGGAATCGGCGCAGCGCGAAGCGCAGTCGGCGTTCGGCGACTCGCGCATGCTGGTGGAAAAATACGTGCTCAAGCCGCGCCATGTGGAGATCCAGGTGTTCGCCGACCAGCACGGTAACTGCCTGTACCTCAACGAGCGCGACTGCTCGATCCAGCGTCGCCACCAGAAGGTGGTGGAAGAAGCACCGGCGCCGGGCCTGAGCGCCGAGCTACGCCGCGCCATGGGCGAGGCGGCGGTCAAGGCGGCGCAAGCCATCGGCTATGTCGGCGCCGGCACCGTGGAATTTCTGCTGGATGAGCGCGGCGA
>CAZIZA010000349.1:0-3633 GCA_964543555.1 uncultured Pseudomonas sp. | reverse complement strand
TTGACGCGTATATCGGAGATGGTGAAGGACTCGGCGTGAACTTCGGCGATCATCAATGCGGACAGTACCGCAGGTAGCAGCAGACGTTTCATGAAGTCCTTTCTTATTCCAACTGACGATAAAAACTGCCGCTCAGGCGGCACTTCTTTTAAATCTCGAGCATGTATTCAGTAATGCTTACAGGCGGCTGAGGTCGTTGACCAGGGCGAGCAACATGACCCCGATGACCAGACTGATGCCGATCTGCATCCCCCAACCCTGAACCCGCTCAGACAAGGGGCGACCACGCACCCACTCGACCAGATAAAACAGCAGATGCCCACCATCCAGTACAGGAATGGGCAGCAGATTGAGAACCCCCAGGCTAATACTCAGATATGCAAGGAATTTCAGGAAATCCCCAAGCCCTGACTCAGCTGAAGCGCCCGCCACTTTAGCAATGGTTATCGGCCCACTCAAGTTTTTTACCGAGAGCTCACCGAACAGCATTTTCTTCAGCGAATCGAGGGTCAGCACACTCATCGCCCAGGTCTGGCGCACGCCTTCGACCACACCCTCGAGCGGACCGTAGCGCACCTCGCGGAGCATCTCCGGCGGCCATTCGCCCCCCTGCACGCCCGCCCCCAGATAGCCGCTTCGCGCCTCGCCCTCACCGCGCGTAGCCAGCGTCAGCTGCACCTCCTGCACCTGCCCGCCTCGCTCGACGCGCAGGCTGACCACCTCACCCGGCATGGCCCGCACGCGATCGACCAGATCCTGCCAGTCCGCTAGCGCCTCACCGTCGAACGCAAGCAGCCGGTCACCCTTCTGCAAGCCAGCCGCATGAGCCGGTCCGCTGGAATCGATTTCAGCCAGCACGGGCTCCAGCACCGGGCGCCACGGGCGAATCCCCAGTGAACCAATCGGATCCGGCTCGTCGACACCGCGCAACCAGTTATCCAGCTGCACCTGCTTCGGCATTTCCACCGTGGAACCGGGCTCGACCACCCGCAGATCGAGCGTACCGCTCTCGCCCAGACGCCTGACCAGTTGCAGATTGACTGCGGCCCAACCACTGGTGGCCTGACCATTGACCGCGACGATCTCCTGCCCGGCCTGCAAACCGGCCTGCTCGGCCAGGCTGTCCGGCTGCACGGCACCAATGACGGGGCGAACCTGCTGACTGCCAAGCATGGCAACGAACCAGAAGAACAGCAGCGCCAAGAGGAAATTGGCCAACGGCCCGGCAGCGACGATAGCGATGCGCTGACGCACGCTCTTGCGGTTGAAGGATTGCTCGACAAGCTCAGGCGGTACATCACCTTCACGCTCATCGAGCATCTTCACGTAGCCGCCCAGGGGAATGGCGGCGATGACAAATTCGGTACCCTGACGATCATGCCAACGCACCAGTGGCGTACCGAAGCCGACGGAGAAGCGCAGCACCTTGACGCCACAGCGACGCGCCACCCAGAAATGCCCATACTCGTGAAAGGTCACCAGGACACCCAGTGCGATCAGGGTGCCAACCAGCATGTACAGCCCACTCATTTCACTTCTCCAGATGCTCAGGCAGCGATACGCAACAGCCGCGCTTAACCCCGATCAACGACTTGCGAGCCACTGCACGGCCAACTCACGTGCACGCCGGTCAGCGTCGAATACAGCGTCGAGCGCTTCGACAGCATGAACAGGCTGCGCGTTCAGGACGGACTCGATCATACGCGCGATATCGCTGAAATGGATGCGTCGCTGCAGGAAAGCTTCAACCGCCACCTCATTGGCTGCATTGAGCATTGCCGGGGCACTGCCACCAGCCTGCGCCGCCTCGCGCGCCAAACGCAGACACGGAAAACGCTGCTCGTCGGGACGCTCGAAATCAAGACGAGCGACGGCGAACAGATCCAGCGGAGACACCCCTGAATCGATGCGCTCAGGCCATGCCAGCGCATGAGCGATAGGCGTGCGCATGTCCGGGTTGCCCAACTGAGCCAGCACCGAACCGTCCACGTAATCGACCAGCGAATGAATCACGCTCTGCCGGTGAATGACCACCTCGATCTGCTCGGGGCGGGCATCGAACAACCAGCAGGCCTCGATCATCTCCAGCCCTTTGTTCATCATGCTGGCCGAATCGACGGAGATCTTGCGCCCCATCGACCAGTTGGGATGCGCACAGGCCTGCTCCGGCGTAACGTGCTCCAGCTCGGCCAATGGCGTTTCACGAAACGGCCCGCCGGAGGCGGTCAGCAGAACCCTGCGCACACCAACAGCCTGCAAACCGCGGGCATAGTCGCCTGGCAGGCACTGAAAAATGGCATTGTGCTCACTGTCGATGGGCAGCAGTACCGCCCCACTCTGCCTGACCGCCTGCATGAACAGGGCGCCGGACATCACCAGCGCCTCCTTGTTGGCCAGCAGCACTTTCTTGCCGGCCCGCACCGCTGCCAGTGTCGGCCTGAGACCCGCCGCACCCACGATGGCCGCCATCACGCAATCAACGGCAGCATCAGCCGATACCGCGCACAAACCCTCTTCACCCACCAGCACGTCGGTCGTCAGCCCGGCAGCGCGCAACTTGCCCTGCAAATCGAGCGCTGACTGCTCATCGGGCACGACCGCAAAGCGCGGACGATGCTGAACACACAACACCTGCAGCTCTGCCAGCCGGGAAAAGCCCGTCAACGCAAACACCTGGTAGCGCTCAGGATGGCGTGCAATCACGTCCAGCGTACTGAGGCCGATGGACCCCGTCGCACCGAGCACGGTGACCTGCTGCACGGCACTCACAGCGAGCCCCAGCCAGCCAGCCAGAGCAATGCTGCAAACACCGGAATGGCCGCCGTGAGGCTGTCGATACGATCCAGCACACCACCGTGGCCCGGCAGCAGGTTGCTGCTGTCCTTGATCCCGGATTGGCGCTTGAACATGCTCTCGGTCAGATCGCCAACCACGGAAATCAGCACGACAACCGCTGCGCCAGCCATGCCCAGCAACAATCCGGAAGCTGACCAACCCTGCTGCAGACCAACCACTAACGTGATCAACAGACTGGCAGCCAGGCCGCCATAAAGACCTTCCCAGCTCTTACCCGGGCTCACCTTTGGCGCCAGCTTGCGCTTGCCAAAGGTCTTGCCGGAAAAATAGGCACCAATATCCGCCCCCCAGACCAGCACCATCACCGCAATGATCAATGCATTGGCCTGCGGCCACTGCTTGAGCAGCACCAGGCCCTGCCAAGCCGGCAATAGAATCAACAGCCCGATCAGCAATCGACCCGGCAGACCACCCCAGTAGCGACTGCTATCGGGGTAGGTGATCACCAGAACAGTCGCAACCAACCACCACAGCACCGCCACCACCAACAGCGCTGGTGCGAGGAGCGGAAGCATGTACAGCGAACCGAGCAGGACAGCCACCACGGCGGCATAAGCCACGCGCCCGAACTGCCTGTCGAACCCGGCCAGCCGCGCCCACTCCCAGGCACCCAGCGTGACTACCGCGGCAATGAACAGGGCAAAGGCACCACCATCGAGCAGGAAAAAGCCACCCAACGCGATGGGCAGCAGCACCAGTGCCGTGATGATTCGTTGTTTCAACATTAAGAGCGCGCCTCAGCTTCCACCTGCTCGCTGGTCTTGCCGAAGCGACGCT
>CAZIZA010000348.1:0-3661 GCA_964543555.1 uncultured Pseudomonas sp. | reverse complement strand
TCTTCGGCGGCGTCGGCGCGGGCCTCTACGGCATGCTGCTGTTCGTGCTGATCGCGGTGTTTCTCGCCGGCCTGATGATCGGCCGCACCCCGGCTTACCTGGGCAAGAAGCTGGAGGCACGCGAGGTGCGCCTTATGGTCGCCACGCTGCTGGTAATGCCGGTCGGCGTGCTGGTGTTCGGCGCCCTGGCGGTGAGTTTCGCCGGCCCGGCGGCGTCCATTGGCAACCCCGGCCCGCACGGCTTCAGCCAGGCGCTGTATGCCTACGGCTCGGCCACCGGCAACAATGGCTCGGCTTTCGCCGGCTTCACTGCCGACACCCCCTACCACAATCTGATGCTCGGCCTGGCCATGCTGCTCGGGCGCTTCGGCTACATCCTGCCGGTGCTGGCGATTGCCGGCAGCCTGGCGGCCAAGCGCGCCGCGCCGCAGGGGCAGAACAGTTTCCCGACGCACGGGCCGCTGTTCGTCGTGCTGCTGACCCTGACCATCCTCCTGGTGGGTGGCCTGACCTTCATGCCGGCGCTGGCCCTGGGCCCGCTGGCCGAACACCTGGCGTTCTGAAGGAGAAACCGTGATGAATGCCCCCGTAACGGCGCAACGCAGCGCCCAATCGTCCAGCAGCCAGCCGCAGACCGGCCTCGGCGCGCTGTGGCGCCCGGCCCTCAAGCAGGCCTTCGTCAAGCTCGACCCACGGCAACTGGTGCGCTCGCCGGTGATGCTGGTGGTGGAGCTGACGGCGCTGGTCACCAGCGTGCTGTGCTTCGTCCCCAACCCAGCAGTGAGCACCGCCTTGGGCGTGCAGATCGCCTTGTGGCTGTGGTTCACCGTGCTCTTCGCCAACTTTGCCGAGGCCTTGGCCGAAGGGCGGGGCAAGGCTCGCGCCGACAGCCTCAAGTCCGGCAGCCAGGGTCTGATGGCGAACAAACAGGTCGGCGAGCAGTTCCAGTCCGTGCCGGCCAGCAGCCTGCGCAAGGGCGACGTGGTGCGGGTCGAGGCCGGTGAGCTGATCCCCGGTGACGGCGAGGTGATCGAAGGTGTGGCGGCGGTCAACGAGGCCGCCATCACCGGCGAATCCGCGCCGGTGATCCGTGAGTCCGGCGGCGACCGCTCGGCGGTGACCGGCAACACCCGCTTGGTGTCGGACTGGCTGCTGGTGCGAATCAGTGCCAACCCCGGCGAGTCCACCCTCGACCGCATGATTGCCCTGGTCGAAGGCGCGCGCCGGCAGAAGACGCCCAACGAAGTGGCGTTGGATATCCTGCTGATCGGCCTGACCCTGATCTTCCTGCTGGTGGTGGCCACGCTGCAGCCGTTCGCCCGTTTCGCCGACGGCGATCTGCCGCTGATCTACCTGGCGGCGCTGCTGGTGACGCTGATCCCCACCACCATCGGCGGCCTGCTGTCGGCCATCGGCATTGCCGGCATGGATCGCCTGGTGCGCCTGAACGTCATCGCCAAGTCTGGCCGCGCCGTGGAGGCGGCGGGTGACGTGCACACCCTGCTGCTGGACAAGACCGGCACCATCACCTTCGGCAACCGCCGCTGCAGTGCCATGGTCAAGGCGCCGGGGGTGTCTACGCCGGAGCTGGCCGAGGCGGCGCTGCTGGCCTCGCAGGGCGACGACACGCCGGAGGGCAAGTCGATCATCGAGTACCTGGCGTCCCTGCACCCGATGGAGGTGCCCGAGCGCAGCGGCATGACGCTGATCGCCTTCAGCGCCGAGACGCGCCTGTCCGGTGCCGACGTGAACGGCGTGGCCTACCGCAAGGGTGCGGTGGATGCGGTGCTGGCTTACCTCGGCCTGGGTCGTACCGATCTGCCGGCGCCGCTGGCGCGCGAGGTGGAGAAGATCGCCCAGAGCGGCGGCACGCCGTTGCTGGTGGCCGGGGCCGGGCGCCTGCTCGGCGCCATCCACCTCAAGGACGTGGTCAAGCCGGGCATCCGCGAGCGTTTCGCCGAACTGCGCGCCATGGGCATCCGCACCGTGATGGTGACCGGCGACAACCCGTTGACCGCCGCCGCCATCGCCGCCGAGGCCGGTGTCGATGACGTGATCGCCGAGGCCACGCCGGAGAAGAAGCTCTCACGCATCCGCGCCGAGCAGGCCGAAGGCAAGCTGGTGGCGATGTGCGGCGACGGCGCCAACGACGCCCCGGCGCTGGCCCAGGCCGACGTCGGCCTGGCCATGAACGATGGCACCCAGGCCGCCCGTGAGGCTGCCAACCTGGTGGATCTGGACAGCGACCCGACCAAGCTGATCGACGTGGTGCAGGTGGGCAAGGAGCTGCTGGTGACCCGAGGCGCGCTGACCACTTTCTCGGTGGCCAACGACGTGGCCAAGTACTTCGCCATCCTCCCGGCGCTGTTCGCCGGCATCTACCCGCAGCTCGGCACGCTCAACCTGATGCAGTTGCACAGCCCGCAGAGCGCGATCCTCTCGGCCATCGTGTTCAACGCGCTGATCATCGTCGCGCTGATTCCGCTGGCGCTGCGCGGTGTGCGCATCCAGGCGCTGGACGCCGGCCAACTGTTGCGGCGCAACCTGCTGATCTATGGCCTCGGCGGGCTGGTGGCGCCCTTCGTCGGCATCAAGCTGCTCGACCTGCTGCTGGTGGGATTGGGCTGGGTGTAAGCGCGTTTTGTAGGAGCGGATTTATCCGCGAAATGGGTGGGCACGGTGCCAAGACCATCGCGAATGAATTCGCTCCTACACCAGCAAAGAATCGATATCGGAGACTCATCATGCTCGACCATATTCGCCCAGCCATCACCACGCTGGCTTTCATGACCCTGCTCACCGGCGTGGCTTATCCACTGGCCGTCACCGGCGTGGCCCAGGTGGCCTTCCCCGATCAGGCCGCCGGCAGCCTGGTGCATGACGACGCTGGCCAGGTGCGTGGCAGCCGTCTGATCGCCCAGCCCTTCGACGGCGAGCAGTGGTTCCAGCCGCGCCCCTCGGCCGCTAGCTACGCCACCGTGGCCAGCGCCGCCAGCAACCTGGCGCCGAGCAACCCGAAACTGCGCGAGCGTATCGAGCTGGCCAGCGCCAAGCTGGGTGGTCAGGCGCCGGTGCCGATGCAACTGCTGACCACCTCGGGCAGCGGTCTCGACCCGCACCTGTCACCTGAGGCCGCCGCCTGGCAGATCCCGCGTATCGCCCAGGCCCGTGGCCTGACGGAAGTGGAACTGCTGCGCCTGGTCGAGGCGCACACCGAGCGCCCACTGTTTGGCCCGGCGGTGGTCAATGTGCTGGCTCTGAACCTGGCGCTGGCCGACAATCCCTCCACTTCTTCCCAGTGACGAGTGCTCGATGAACGACAGCCTGCGCGCCGAAGCGCTGCTCGCCGACCTGCCCCGTGAAGGCCGTGGCCGGCTCAAGGTATTCCTCGGCGCGGCGCCGGGTGTCGGTAAGACCTACGCCATGCTGCAGGCCGCCCATGCGCAACTGCGCCAGGGCGTGTCGCTGCGTGCCGGCGTTGTGGAAAGCCATGGCCGCAGCGAGACCGAGGCGCTGCTGGTAGGCCTGCCGCAACAACCGCCACTGCGCCTGCCCTATCGCGGCCTGGAGCTGAGCGAGATGGATCTCGACGGCCTGCTGGTCGACCCGCCCAAGCTGGCGCTGGTGGACGAGCTGGCGCACAGCAACGCCCCCGGCAGCC
>CAZIZA010000347.1:0-3675 GCA_964543555.1 uncultured Pseudomonas sp. | reverse complement strand
TCGACGGCGACGGTGACCGGCATGTCCTTGACCTCGAACTCGTAGATCGCTTCCATGCCAAGCTCGGCGAATGCCAGCACCTTGGACTTCTTGATCGCCTGGGCGACCAGGTAGGCGGCGCCGCCGACGGCCATCAGGTACACGGCCTTGTTGTCCTTGATCGCGTCGATGGCGGTCGGGCCGCGCTCGGATTTGCCGATCATGCCCAGAAGGCCGGTCTGCTCGAGGATCTGGCGAGTGAACTTGTCCATCCGCGTGGCGGTGGTCGGGCCAGCCGGGCCTACCACTTCGTCACCGATCGGATCGACCGGGCCCACGTAATAGATGAAGCGACCTTTGAGGTCGACCGGCAGCTGTTCACCCTTGTTGAGCATCTCGACCATGCGCTTGTGTGCGGCGTCGCGGCCAGTGAGCATCTTGCCGTTGAGCAGGATGGTTTCGCCCGGCTTCCAGCTCTGTACGTCTTCCGGGGTGAGGGTATCGAGGTCGACGCGACGTGCGCTCGGGCCAGCTTCCCAGACAATTTCCGGGTAAGCGTCCAGATCCGGTGCTTCCAACTCGGCCGGGCCGGAGCCGTCGAGCACGAAGTGGGCGTGACGGGTGGCGGCGCAGTTGGGGATCATGCACACCGGCAGCGAAGCTGCGTGGGTCGGGTAATCCATGATCTTCACGTCGAGCACGGTGGTCAGGCCGCCCAGGCCCTGGGCGCCGATGCCCAGTTGGTTGACCTTCTCGAACAGCTCCAGGCGGATCTCTTCGATACGGTTCTGCGGGCCGCGGGCCTGCAGCTCGTGGATATCGATGTGCTCCATCAGGACCTCCTTGGCCATCACCGCAGCCTTCTCGGCGGTACCGCCGATGCCGATGCCGAGCATGCCCGGCGGGCACCAGCCGGCGCCCATGGTCGGCACGGTTTTCAGTACCCAGTCGACGATGGAGTCGGACGGGTTGAGCATGGCCATCTTCGACTTGTTCTCGGAGCCGCCGCCCTTGGCCGCGACGTCCACTTCAACCTTGTCACCGGGGACGATGGAGTAGTGGATCACCGCCGGGGTGTTGTCCTTGGTGTTCTTGCGGGCACCGGCCGGGTCGGCCAGGATCGAGGCGCGCAGCACGTTCTCGGGCAGGTTGTAGGCGCGACGCACGCCCTCGTTGATCATGTCGTCGACGCTCATGGTGGCGCCGTCCCAGCGCACGTCCATGCCGACCTTGACGAACACCGTGACGATGCCGGTGTCCTGGCAGATCGGGCGGTGGCCGGTGGCACACATGCGCGAGTTGATCAGGATCTGCGCCATGGAGTCCTTGGCGGCCGGCGACTCTTCCTTCAGGTAGGCCTCGTGCATGGCCTGGATGAAGTCGACGGGGTGGTAATAGGAGATGAACTGCAGGGCGTCGGCGACGCTCTGAATCAGGTCGTCCTGCTTGATCACGGTCATTGGCGCGCTCCTCTATCAGGGAACATCTACAAGGAAACGCCGGACAACGACCCGGCGCAATGACGATTGGGACGTCTGCGCAAAACCATCTCGCCGATAGTGTTCGCCGCCGCCCAAAAAGGCGCGGCAGTATACCGCACCCAGTCGTAGCGGGCACAGCAGCCGAAGGACGGTGAAAGAGGCATTGGGCGGTTATCGGTACCCTAGGTTTTTTGTGATCACAGGCGTAGAGTAGGCGAGATGCCAGTATGGGACGGAGCCCATGAGCTCAATGACTCGCCGGGGAACGCAACGCAGTCTGCAGAGCCTTCTGCTAAAACGCTTCGCCATGGCCTTCGCGACCTACGTGATGATGGCACTCGTCTGTTGGTTTGCCGTGCTCAACGGCCACTCCCTCGGTACGATCAGCACGGCCGCCTGGATAAGCCTGGGCGTGTTCGGCAGTCAGCTAGTGTTCCTTTGGCTGTTTCTGTCCGGTCGTAACCTGCGTTATGACGATCCCAGTCTGACCGAAGCCCAGGTGTTGGTGGCATTGGCCTGGCAGCCGCCGGTGTTGGCGCAGTTCGACAGCGCACGCGGCGTGATGATGATTTTCTACATGCTGATCCTGCTGTTCGGTGTCTTCCAGTTGACCCCGAAGGTGTTCGTACGCTGTGCCATTTTCGCTTTCTTTGGCTTTGCTGCGATGCTGCTTTTCGAGGCTTATCGCATGCCAATGCTGGACTCGAGCATGGCATGGTTGCAGGTGTGGGTGCTGTTCATTCTGCTGGTCTGGTTGTGCCTGTTCTCCAGTTACGTGCAGGCCATGCGCAAACGTATGCGCCAGCGCCGCTTTGCCCTGCAGGCGCACCAGGACACCCTGCGTGGGATGATGCGTCAACTCGAGGATCTGGTGGCCACCGACGAACTGACCGGGCTGTTCAACCGTCGTCATTTCCTGCGTGTGGCCACGCGTGAGCTCGAGCATATTGCTCCTGGCGGGCAGCACGGTCTGGCGCTGATCGATCTGGATCATTTCAAGCGAATCAACGATGCTCATGGCCATGCTACGGGTGACCGGGTGTTGCAGACCTTTGCCGCGGTAGCCCGTGCCTGCTTGCGTGATGGCGACATCATTGCCCGTTATGGCGGAGAGGAGTTCGTGTTGTTACTGCCCAATACCGATGCCGATCAGTTCACCGCCTGTTGTGAGCGTCTGCGCGAGGCCTTCGCCAAGGCTGAGCCCGTGGGCGTGAAGATCGACGGTCTCAGCCTTTCTGCCGGCATGACGCTACTGGTTGCCGGGGATGATCTGGACGACGCCCTGCAGCGTGCCGATCAGGCGCTCTATCAGGCCAAGCGCGGTGGACGTAATCGCTGTGATGCCAGTTGGGAGCGCTCGGGTGCCTGAGTTGCGCGTTGCTGATCGGTTGTTTCAGGTCGCCCAGCAAACCAACCTGCTCGATGCCCTGCTCCGGGTTGAGGTGTCCGTACCCTACAGTTGCCGCGCCGGTAGCTGCCATGCCTGTCTGGTGCGCTGCGTGGAGGGCGAGCCACTGGACATGCAGCCCGAGGCACTTGCGGCCGATAAACGTGCCGAGGGCTGGCGCCTGGCTTGCCAGTGTCAGGTGGTCGGTGATCTTCGGGTCGAGCCCTTCGATCCGCAGCGTGATGGTCTGGCCGCCCGAGTGATCGCTGTGGATTGGCTCAGCCCGCAGGTTCTGCGTTTGCGTTTGCAGCCGGTCAAGCCGCTGCGCTATCGCCCCGGTCAGCATCTGCTGTTGTGGAATGAACAAGGCATTGCCCGGCCTTATTCGCTGGCCAGCCTAGCGGGTGAAGACGATTACCTGGAGTTTCATCTCGATTGTCGGCAGTCCGGCGCCTTCTGTGATGCCGCTCGCCGTCTGCAGATTGGGGATGCTCTGCGTCTGGGGGAATTGCGCGGTGGTGCCTTGCATTACGACCCGGACTGGCAGGCGCGGCCGCTTTGGCTACTGGCCGCCGGCACGGGGCTGGCGCCGCTCTACGGGATTCTGCGCGAAGCGCTGCGTCAGGATCACCAGGGTGCAATCCGTCTGCTGCATGTTGCGCACGAGGCGACCGGGCACTATCTGGCGGGTGAACTGCAGGCTCTGGCGACGCAGCATGCGAACCTTCAGGTGGAGCTGGTGACGGCGGCGCAGTTGCCGGCTGGTTTGGCCGAACTGCGCCTTGTTTCGCGGCAGACCCTCGCCTTACTCTGCGGCCATCCTGTGAC
>CAZIZA010000346.1:0-3682 GCA_964543555.1 uncultured Pseudomonas sp. | reverse complement strand
GCGGCGAACAGCATCAGCAGGAACACATCGAACAGGTTGATCATGGCGACTCCAGATCGGGGATTCCAAGCTTAGCCTATCCCTCAAGCAGTTCTCAGCATCCGTCTTACCCATACGTCGGCTCTGCACCAGCGCTCGCCCTTTTCAGATGAAAAGGGCGTCACCATGCAGTGCCCTGCCTGTCGCACCCGCTGTCTGCAACCGGCAATACTCGATGATGGCCTGCTCGGCCATGGCTGCCCGCATTGCGCAGGCACGCTGGTCAGCCTGCTGTACTACCGTGATTGGGCCGAGCGCCAGCCAGCCGCCGATGCATCCGCCGAGCTGGCTGCCGAGACCGAGGTTGGTGAAACCAGCCACGCCCTGAGCTGCCCCAAGTGTGCCAAGCTGATGAGCAAGTTCCAGATCCACGGCACGCGTGCCAATCGTTTCGACCTGTGCGCCAGCAGGCCAGCGTGTCGGTCCGGGGCGAACGCTTCAGCCGCACTGCCGGCGAGGAAGCCATCTCCCGCGCCGACGAGATTCGGCTCTGCCTCAAGAGTCACCCGCCGTGCCGCAAGCTGCTGTTCCAGGTCAATCATGATTGAGGGAGCGACCCCTGCCCGTTACGAGCCTAGTCCTGGTTCTTTTCGTCACTCAACGCCTGGTAGCGCTGCTGCAACTCCTCGCGAATCTGCCGGCGCTGCTTGGCCTGGCGCTGGCGACGCAGGCCGTCGAGAGTGTTCGGTTGCAGTGCTGGGATGGGCGCAGGGCGACCATTGGCATCGACCGCGACCATGGTGAAGAAGCAACTGTTGGTGTGGCGCACCGAGCGCTCGCGAATGTTCTCGGTGATCACCTTGATGCCGATTTCCATCGAGGTGCGGCCGGTGTGGTTGACCGAGGCGAGGAAGGTGACCAGTTCGCCGACGTGCACCGGTTCACGGAACATCACCTGATCCACCGATAGGGTCACCACGTAGCAGCCGGCATAGCGGCTGGCACAGGCGTAGGCGACTTCGTCGAGGTACTTGAGCAGCGTGCCGCCGTGGACATTTCCGGAGAAATTGGCCATATCCGGCGTCATCAGGACGGTCATCGTCAGGTGTGCAGTTCCGGCTTCCATTGTCGCTCCGAGTGCGTGTAGGGCTTGTGAGAGTAAGGCCAGCGAGCCCTGGAGATGCAAGATTCGAACTAAACTCGCCATTTTTCGTTGCAAGGACGCTATCCATGCCTATCCGTTCGAAACATCCGCTGCCGACCCTGGCGCTGGGACTCATCGTTACCGCGCAGGCGACCGAAGAATGCGCCACCGCAGTGCAATGCAACCAAGTCGGCAGTGCGGCCTACCAGTCTGGGCGTTATGAGCAGGCCGTCGAGGCATTCGAGCGTCAGTTACGACGTGCCGAAGGCAGCGATACGGCACAGTTCGAACTGGCGCTGAACAATCTCATCCTGACCCATCTGCGCGCTGGCGATGCGGGGATGGCGCGTGCCTGGCTAGGGGTGGCGCTGGACAATAACCTCAGCGGTTCTTCGACGCGTCTGCATCTGACCAAGGTGGCCGAAGCGCTGGATTACCAGACTCTCGCCGCCAGCCCGACCGGACGCTACCTGCGTTACGGCGGCCAGGCGGTATGGAGCGAGCTGCTGATCAGCGAAGACAGTAATGGCGGCTATCTTGCCAGTTTCTCGCCCGTACGCGCCGGCGCTCGGGTCGAGGAGTACGGCCCCGCTGCGATTGGCGAGCTGGATGGCAAGTTGGTCGGCGACGAGGTGCAGATGCGCCTGCAGGACGCCGGCCTGGTCAACGATTGCGCAGTGCAACTGCTGCGTGAAGGCATCGAGCTGCGCGTGCAGGAGGTATTCGCCGAGGGCTGCCAGGATTACGGCGGCATGGGCATCAGCGTGGGTGGGCGTTACATCAAGGTCAGCCCATGAGGCCAAGACGGATTGCTGTAGTGGTCATGTGCTTGTCGGTGCTGTTCCTCGTGGGCGGCTATGCCTGGCTGCGTGACGAGCCGCCTGGCGCCCAGGTGCAGGACTGGCAGCAGCAGGTGCAGGCGGCGACTGGCGAAAGCCGCGCGTACCTTTACCTCAACGGAATCGATGCGCCTTTCGATGAGCAGCCCGAGGCACTGGGCGAGGTCCGTCTTCAGCACTATGAGCGCTGGTACGCCGGGCGCGGTGTGACCGATAGCGATTATTCGGGGCCGAGCGTTGCCAGCCTGCCGTTTCCAGAAGGGCGACTGTTCTGCCGAATCGAGGCGCCCGGCTGCTTCGACAGCCTGCTGGAACAGACCGACCTGGGAAGCCGTATCGCCCCGGATTGGTTCGCTCTGCAGCGGCGCTATTGGGATTTTCTCAACATGGATGACTACCGCACGCTGACCTCGGTGAGCCTCGCCGAGCCAGTGCCGCGACTCACTTATGTGTACGCGGGCCAGCGGGTGCACGATCTGCTCATGCTGCAAATGGCCCGCGATGGCCAAAGCGATGTGACGCAGGGAGGGTTGCGCGAGGAGCTCAGGCTACTGCGCCAGCAACTGGTGCGCGCGGACAACCTGGTTCTGAAGATGCTGTTGGGGCGGCTGATCAGCGACAACCTGGAGTGGCAGGTTCGTCTCTATCGCCGTGGGTTGATCCCGCGCCCGTCGGTTCCGGAGCCGTTCAGCGCGGACGAGCGCTCGCTGCTCAAGCCCATGCAGCGCGAGTTCTACGGTATCGCGCAGATGTATGCGCAGCTGCCAGAGAGCGTCTCCGGCCGGGAATACCTTGGGCTGCTGCTTTTTTTCCGACCGCAGATGACCATCAACGCCAGCCTGGCGCCTTATGCGCGAGCCGTGGAGTTGTCGCAGCTGGAGCCGGATGCGTTCGCCGCCGCGTTGCAGGAGCCGGCTGCCGGACCTACCTCGGTTGGCGGCGTGCGTAACCGGGCCGGCAACATCCTGCTGGCTATCGCCGGCCCGAACATGCGCCTGTATGCCGGGCGCCTGCATGACCTGGAGGCGAAGCGCCGCTTGTTGGCCGTGGCGGTGAGCCTGCCTCCGGGGCCTTTCGATGCCGAGCAGCTGGCCAACATGCCGGATGCCCGCAACCCCTACCATCCGACACAGCTGGCCGAGCCCGATGGACGCGGCCAGCTGTGCTTCGACGGCCCGCACGAGGCAGGATTCAACGGGCGTTGCATGCCGCTGTAGATAAGGATATGCGGCAGGGCTCGCCGCCAACTCATCGTCCGCGACGATCAGGCGTGAGTCAGGTACCAGCGCCAGTCCTGCTCACCCACTTCCCCCATGAACTGACGGAACTCAGCCCATTTGATCGCCAGGAATACCTTGAGGAAGTCCTCGCCCAGCGCTTCGCGCGCCCAGGCTGAGCCTTCCAGGTTGCGCAGGGCGGTGAGCCAGTCGGTGGGCAGGGTTTCGCGGGCCTGCTCGTAACCGTTGCCGACGATGGCCGCCCCCGGATCGATCTGCTCGCGGATACCTTTGTGGATTCCGGCAAGGATCGCCGCCGCAGCCAGGTACGGGTTGGCGTCGGCGCCGCAGATGCGGTGCTCGACGTGGCGGCTGCCCGCCGGCCCGCCCGGCACGCGGAAGGATACGGTGCGGTTGTTCACGCCCCAGCTCTTGGCCAGCGGCGCGTAGCTGTTGGCCTGGAAGCGGCGGAAGGAGTTGGCGTTGGGGCAGAAGATCGCCAG
>CAZIZA010000345.1:0-3727 GCA_964543555.1 uncultured Pseudomonas sp. | reverse complement strand
GCCATTCTCGATGATCTGCGCTACCTGCTGAAAATTTCCCTGATCGGTTGACGCCGCACACTGCCTCAACAGGCAGAGCGACGGCCCTGAGTCCTAGGAGTCGACATGCACAAGCCCGGTTACCGTCTAGCGTTATTCGCCACCCTCCTGACCGTGATGGTGGTGCTACTGGGTGCCTACACCCGCCTGACCCATGCCGGCCTGGGCTGCCCGGACTGGCCCGGCTGTTATGGCTTTCTCGGCGTACCGATGAGCGAGCACAAGCAGGCCATCGCCGAGGCGCGCTTCCCCGATGCACCAGTGGAGGTCGCCAAGGGCTGGTACGAGATGATCCACCGCTACTTCGCCGGCGCCCTGGGGCTGGTGATTCTCGCGATTGCCATTCAGGCTGTGCGCCGCCGCGCAGAGCCCACCCAGCCGCTCAAGTTACCGTTGGCGATTCTGGCGCTGGTGATCCTGCAGGGCGCATTCGGTATGTGGACCGTCACCCTGCAGCTGTGGCCGCAGGTGGTCACCGCGCACCTGCTCGGCGGTTTCGCCACACTCAGCCTGTTGACCTTGCTCACCTTGCGCCTGTCCGGACGCTTCGCACCGCTGCAGTTGCCGGGGCGCCTGCGCACATTGGCGGTCGCCTGCCTGGTATTGGTTGTCGGACAGATCACCCTCGGCGGCTGGGTCAGTTCCAACTACGCGGCCGTTGCCTGCGTCGACCTGCCCACCTGTCACGGCGAGTGGTGGCCGGCGATGGATTTTGGCAAGGGCTTTCACCTGACTCAGCACATCGGCCCCAACTACCTGGGCGGGCAACTCGACAGCGACGCGCGCACCGCCATTCACATGAGCCATCGCATCGGTGCGCTGCTGGTCACGCTGGCGCTGCTGGTGCTGGCCTGGCGGCTGCACACGGCCGGACTGTCGCGCCTGGCTCACCTGCTGCTGCTGGCACTGGCCGTTCAGATCGGCCTGGGTATCAGCAACGTGATCTTCCACCTGCCACTGCTGGTGGCGGTGGCGCATAACGCTGGTGGCGCGGCGCTGCTGCTGACCATGGTGCTGATCAACTATCGCTTGCGCACGGCGGGTACGCGTCAGCATGCCGTACGCGCACGCACCACTGCCCATGCAGCTCTGGCTGCCAACGGCCTGCTTCAGGCCGGTAAGTAACGAATCAGGGAGAAATACCATGGCGACTATGCTGCAAGCTCACGCCGAACATGCCACCTGGCGCGATTATCTGGAGCTGACCAAACCTCGGGTGGTGCTGCTGATGCTGATCACCTCGCTGGTCGGCATGTTCCTCGCCACCCGCGCAGGCGTGCCCTGGACAGTGCTGCTGTTCGGCAACCTCGGTATCGGCCTGTGTGCCGGTGCGGCGGCGGCGGTCAACCATGTGGTGGATCGGCGCATCGACTCGATCATGGCGCGCACGCACAAGCGTCCGGTCACTGCCGGCCGGGTCTCGCCGGTGGCGGCGCTGACCTTCGCCCTGCTGCTGGCCATCGCCGGCATGAGCCTGCTGCTGCTCTTCACCAACGCGCTGGCCGCCTGGCTGACGCTGGCCTCGTTGCTCGGCTATGCAGTGATCTATACCGGCTTTCTCAAGCGCGCGACGCCGCAGAACATCGTGATCGGCGGTCTGGCGGGTGCTGCACCGCCATTGCTGGGCTGGGTCGCCGTCACCGGCCACCTGAGTGCCGAGCCGCTGCTGCTGGTGCTCATCATCTTCGCCTGGACGCCGCCGCACTTCTGGGCCCTGGCCATCCACCGCAAAGCCGAATACGCCAAGGCCGACATCCCCATGCTGCCGGTGACCCACGGCGAGCACTACACCAAGGTGCATATCCTGCTCTACACCCTGGTGATGTTCGCGGTGACCCTGTTGCCCTACGCCATCCACATGAGCGGGCCGCTATACCTGGCCTGCGCCCTACTGTTGGGCGGGCGCTTCCTGCATTGGGCCTGGGTGCTGTACCGTGACAGCAAACCGCACGCGGCGATCAACACCTTCAAGTACAGTATCTGGTACCTGTTCCTGCTGTTCATCGCTTTGCTGGCGGATCATTACCTGCTGCTGAATATCTAAGGTTTTTCATGACGCGAACCCATACCACCGTTTTCGTTCTTGTCGCCATCGTGGCCCTGGTGCTGGGGCTGACCGTCAACAAGGTGCTGAGCAGCAAGGGCCAGGGCGATCCGGCCGCGCTGCTCGATGCCGGTATCGTCCTGCTGCCGCAAAACCGCAGCCTGCCGGCGCTGAAGCTGGTCGATCAGGACGGCAGGCAAGTCGCGGTTGATCAGCTCAAGGGCGACTGGAAGCTGCTGTTCTTCGGCTACACCTTCTGCCCGGATATCTGCCCGGCGACCCTCGCCCAACTGCGCCAACTGCAGACTCAACTGCCGGAAGAAACCCGCGCGCGACTCGGGGTGGTGATGGTCAGCGTCGATCCGCATCGTGATACGCCGGAGCAACTGAGCAAGTACCTGGGCTTCTTCAATGCCGGCTTCAAGGGGCTGACCGGCGAAGAGGAAACCCTGCAGAAATTCGCCAATTCGGTAAGCATTCCCTACATCCCGGCTGACACCAGCAAGGAAAACTACACCGTCGACCACAGCGGCAACCTGGTGATCATCGGCCCGGATGGCACCCAGCGCGGCTTCATCCGCGCGCCGATCAACAACGCCAAGCTGGCCGAGCAGTTGCCGGGGCTGGTTTCCGGAAGCTGAGCGTATCGCTGCAGCTGACGCGGAGCTAAGGCCTGCTGCGCATCCGTGGATTCGGTTGCATCCGAGCTCTATTCGCTGGAGGCAGACGAACAAAACCCCCATTGGCTCGCACCGCATGGGGGTTTGCTTCGTGTGATCCGGCACTTGTGGCACCGGGAGCATGAGTCCGCTCTGGCGAACCTAGCCTGCGTCAGCCGCAGGGGAGCTCAGCTCGCAGCTCCAGAGTTCCAACGCCGGCTGGCTCGCTTGTGGCGGGCCGAGCCAGTCGCTCATCGGGCGACAACGCTGGTCAAAACACAGTTGGTAATCCCCGGCCTCAGGCGTACGCCCGACTCGCAGGGGTTGCAACGGCGGTAGCTGACGCTGGTAGTGCCAGCTGCCATTGCGCAGTTCGGCGCCGTCAGGAATCTCCATGCCGGCACCGGAACCCTTGACCCGCGCCTCACCGAGAACCAGGCCCTCGGCAGTGATGCGGTAATCCTCTTCCCAGCGCACCTTCTCGATGGTGTGGGTCCAAGCCAGGGTAAAGGCCGGCGTGGGCAACTCTGCCCACACCGCGCCGGCCAACCCCAGGCACAGGCCAATCACGCTGTCGCGGCCTCGGCACGGCGAGCGCGCCAGACGTGCTGAGCGATGAAAATGGCGCTGAGGGCAAAGCCGATTTCGTCACTGATTGGCGTAGCCAGGATCAGGCTGGCGCCAGCAGCGAAACCGAGAATGCGCTCCCACCAGCTCAGCTTGGCCTGCAGGTAGCCGGTGAACACCGCACCCCAGATGCCGATGGCCAGCAACGCCTTGAAGCCCACATAAAGCGTCGCCAGCAGGCTGTCGCCCTGCAGCATCAGCGCCGGTGAATACACCGCCATGTAAGGCACGACAAAACCGGCGACGGCGATGCGCACCGCCCACAGGCTGATCTTCAACCCGCGCTCCTTGGCAATCGGCGCGGCGGCGAAGCAGGCCAGCGCCACCGGCGGCGTGAGGTCGGCCATGATGCCGAAGT
>CAZIZA010000344.1:0-3757 GCA_964543555.1 uncultured Pseudomonas sp. | reverse complement strand
GCCAGGCCGGCGAAGACCTTGTCGGTGTACAGCTCGTTGCGGTTCTGGAAGATGTACCAGCCCAGGCCGCCCTTGCCGCTGGAGGCGCCGAACACCAGTTCGGCGGCGATCAGGGTGCGCCAGGCGAAGGCCCAGCCGATCTTCAAACCCGCCAGGATCGACGGCAGCGCCGCCGGGATCAGAATGAACAGCACGAAGCGCAGACCCTTGAGGCCATAGTTGCGCCCGGCCATGCGCTGGGTCTCCGACACGCCGAGAAACCCGGCGTAGGTATTCAGGGCCAGCGCCCAGAGAACCGAATGCACCAGCACGAAGATCAGGCTGTTCTCGCCAAGGCCGAACCACAGCAGCGACAGCGGCAGCAGCGCGATGGCCGGCAGCGGGTTGAACATCGAGGTCAGGGTCGACAGCAGGTCGCGCCCCAGTTGGGTGGACACCGCCAGGGTGGTCAGCAGGAAGGCCAGGCCGATGCCGAGCAGGTAACCCTTGACCAGCACCGACAGCGAGATCGCTACCTTCTCCAGCAACTCGCCACTGCCGATGCCTTCGAAAAAGGCCTTGGCCGTCTGCAGGAAACTGGGCAGCAGCAGATCGTTACCCTGGTAACGCGCCGCCAGCTCCCAGACCAGCGCCAGTGCCAGCAGGATCAGCGTCTTGCGCAGCCAGCCCTGTTGCCACAGGCGCTGCGCCAGGGGCAGCTCGCGCTCCAGCTTGAGGTCGGGCAAGGGTTGCAGCGGTATTTCGTATTCCTCACGCCGTGCGGGGGAAAGACTCATGGTGCACGCTCCTCAGTAGGCGATGCGGATGTCGTGGAAGCCCAGCTCGGCAGCGGCACGCGCGCCCTCCTCGCTGTCTTCCTCGAACAACAGGCGATGGATGCGTTGCGCGGTCTGCTGGAACGCCGTGCCGCCAAGGCTGTGCAGGTCGAACTGGTGGCTGCCCACCTCCGCGCGCACGCGTCCCGGGTGCGGCGAGAGCAGCAGGATGCGGTTGCCGACGATCAGCGCCTCTTCAATCGAGTGAGTGACGAACAACAAGGTGAAGCGCACCTCCTCCCACAGTTGCAGCAGTTCCTCCTGCATCTTGCGGCGGGTCAGGGCGTCGAGCGCGGCGAACGGCTCGTCCATCAGCAGGATCTTCGGCTGCATGGCCAGCGCCCGAGCGATGGCCACGCGCGCCTTCATGCCGCCGGACAGGGTGTGCGGGTAGGCATCGGCGAAGGCAGCCAGGCCGACCTTCTCCAGATAGTGCAGCGCCCGTTCTTCGGCCTCGCGACGGCCCAGGGTGCGCGACGCCAACAGCGGGAACATGACGTTCTGCTTCACCGTCTTCCACGGCGGTAACTGGTCGAACTCCTGGAACACCACGATGCGATCCGGGCCGGGCTCGCGCACCTCGGCGCCATCCAGACGGATGCTACCGCCGACCGGCTCGATGAAACCGGCCACGGCCTTGAGCAGCGTGGACTTGCCGCACCCCGAAGGGCCGAGCAGCACGAAACGATCAGAGCGATCCACCTCGAAGCTGACTTCATGGGTGGCGCGCACAACGCGCTGTGGGGTGCGGTATTCCAGGCTGACCTTCTCCACCTCGAGCAGGGTGTCGAAGGCGCCTGTGCGTTGCGTGCTGGCCGTGTGGCCTTGCAGTGGGGCATTCATGGTTTATCAGCTTCCCTGACCGATGGCGGCGTCTTCGAAGAAGTAGTCCTGCCAGGAGGCCGGCTTGTTCTTGATCGCGCCGACGCGCTGGAGGAATTCGGCCAACGGGTAGGTGTTGGTCGGCGTCACGCTGAACTGGAATTGCTCGTTGTCGATGATCTTCAGCAGCTCCTCACGGCTGATCTTGGCGCCGGTCACGCGGATGTAGGTGTCGGCAGCCGCGCCCTTGTCGTTCTGGGCGAAGTCGGCAGCCTCGGCCAGTGCAGCGACGAAAGCCTTGTAGGTCTTGGGGTTGTCATTACGGAATTTCTCGGTGGCATAGAGCACGGTCGGCGAGTTCGGGCCGAGCAGCTCGTAGGTGTCGAGCACCACATGCACATTGGGGTTCTCCAGCGCCTGGTTCTGGAACGGCGGGTTGGAGAAATGCCCGGTCAGCTCGGTGCCGCCGGACAGCAGCGAAGCAGTGGCATCCGGATGCGGCAGGGCCACGGTGTACTTGTCCAGGCGGTCGAACGCCTTGTCGCCCCACTGCTTGGCGGCGGCGTACTGGAGGAAGCGCGACTGCACCGACACGCCTACCGCCGGCACGGCGATGCGATCCTTTTCGGTGAAATCGGCGATGGTCTTGACCTTGGGATTGTTGCTCAGCAGGTAGTACGGGAAATTGCCCAGCGAAGCCACGCCCTTGACGTTCTGCTTGCCGTGGGTTCGATCCCAGACGGTGAGCAACGGGCCAATGCCGGCACCGGCGATATCAATGGCGCCGGACAACAGCGCATCGTTGATCGCCGCGCCGCCGGAGAGTTGTTGCCAATCGACCTTGATATCCAGGCCATCGGCCTTGCCGTGCTTCTCGATCAACTGCTGGTCACGCACCACATTGAGCAGCAGGTAGACGATGCCGAACTGCTCGGCGATGCGAATCTGCCCCTCGGCCTGCGCCGCCTGAGGGGCCGCCAACGAGCCTGCCAGCAGACTCAGGGAAAGACCGATACCGCTGGCCAGCCGGCCAAAACGCGGAATGAAGGGAAAGCGTTTGCCTAGAGACATGATGTGACTCCATTCGGATACAAGCGAAAAGGGAATTAAGGGGTGCGATCAATCAGAACGGCACGTCGCCCTGGATGGTCGTGCGGTGCATGCGCCGGCGCAGGTGGCTCGGACAACCGGTGGCCAGGTGAATCAGCGCGCGGTTGTCCCAGAACACCATGTCGTGCGGCTGCCACTGGTGGCGGTAGATGAACTCGGGTTTGGCGCTGTGCGCGTAGAGCTCAGCGAGGATCTGCCGGCTCTCGTCCTCGGGAACGTCGAGAATATGGGTGGTGAAGTTCTCGTTGACGAACAGGCCCTTGCGCCCGGTTTCCGGGTGAGTGCGCACGACCGGGTGAACCACCGACTTGACCTCGGCCAGTTGCGCCTCGGTCAGGGTCGGGCGACGGATGCCGGCGAACACTTCATCGGCATAGCGGGCCGTGTAGGAATGCGCAGCGCGCTTGCCTTCGATGGCCTGGCGCAATTCGGCTGGCAGGGTTTCATAAGCCAGTTGCTGGCTGGCGAACAGCGTATCGCCACCCTCCTCTGGCAGTTCCTGAGCCAGCAGCATCGAACCCAGGCTGGGGAATTCCTTGTAGGACAGATCCGAATGCCAGAACTTGCCGGCATCGCCCAGACCGATCGGCTGACCGTTCTCGATGATGTTGGAGATGATGAAAATCTCCGGGTGATCGGCCAGCAAAAACTGCTTGAGCACATGGATCTGCAGCGGGCCGAAACGGCGGCTGAAGGCGATCTGCTGCTCGGGCGTGATGCGCTGGTCACGGAACACCAGCAAGGCGTGATCGAGGTGAGCGCGATGGACGCGGGCGAAGTCTGCATCGCTGAGCGGTCGGGTCAGATCCAGACCGATGATCTCGGCGCCAACGGGCGCATCGAAGGGGCGAACCTCGAATGACTGTGCCGACGCCGCGGTGGTGGTATGGGCTACTGCCGACATAGAAAACTCCATGCAAAGGCGCCAATCGGCGCATCACTTTGACCGGCCGAGGGTTCGGCCATGTGTTCAGTGCGGCGCGCCGATTGGTCGGCAGGTACGCATGGAG
>CAZIZA010000343.1:0-3760 GCA_964543555.1 uncultured Pseudomonas sp. | reverse complement strand
GCTGAAAAACGCTCGCCGCTGTTCCACCAACTGGTGGTCTACCTGCTGTTTCTGATCCTGCTGCTGCCGCTGCTCGGCACCCTGGTGTATTCGCTGTCCACAAGTTGGTCGGCGACCATCCTGCCCAGCGGCTTCACCTTCAAGTGGTACGTGGCGCTGTGGAGCGATGCGCGCTTTCTGGCCGCCTTCGGCCGCTCGCTGCTGGTGTGCTTCGGTGCCCTGGCGCTGTCACTGCTGCTGATCCTGCCGCTGCTGTTCGTGGTCAACTACCACTTCCCCAAGCTCGACGGGGTGATGAACGTACTGATCCTGCTGCCGTTCGCCGTTCCGCCGGTGGTGTCCTCGGTCGGGCTGATGCAGTTGTTCGCCGCCGGTCCGCTGCCGATTCTCGGTACGCCCTGGATCCTGATCGGCTGCTTCTTCACCATCGCCCTGCCCTTCATGTACCGCGCCATCACCAACAACCTGCAGGCAATCAACCTGCGCGACCTGATGGACGCCGCCCACCTGCTCGGCGCCAGCACCTGGCGCGCCGCGTTCATGGTGGTGCTGCCGAATCTGCGCAAGGGTCTGATGGTCTCGGTATTCCTGTCCTTCAGCTTCCTGTTCGGCGAGTTCGTCTTCGCCAACCTGCTGGTCGGCAGCCGCTACGAGACACTGCAGGTGTACCTGTACAACATGCGCAACGACAGCGGCCATTTCACCAGCGCCCTGGTGATCTCCTATTTCATGTTCGTGCTGCTGATGACCTGGGCAGCCAACCGTCTGAACAAGGTGTAGGAGCCAGCTTGCTGGCGATCCCTTGCCCGCTTATCCACAAGGATCTGCAATGAGTTACCTGAATATCCGAAACCTGCACAAAAGCTACGGCCCGACCCGTATCTTCACCGACATCAATATCGAGATCGGCCAGGGTCAGTTCATCACCCTGCTCGGCCCCTCCGGCTGCGGTAAATCCACCCTGCTGCGCTGCATCGCAGGCCTGACTGAGGTCGACGGTGGGCAGATCCTGCTGGGCGGCGAAGACCTGGTACCGATACCGCCGCAGAAACGCGGCATCGGCATGGTGTTCCAGAGCTACGCGCTGTTTCCCAACATGACCGTGGCGCAGAACGTCGCCTTCGGCCTGCGCATGCAGAAGGTGCCGGCTGCCGAGGCCAGCAAGCGCGTCGCCGAGGCGCTGGAGTTGGTGGAGCTGAACGATTATGCCGGGCGCTATCCGCACCAGCTTTCCGGCGGCCAGTGCCAGCGCGTGGCCCTGGCCCGCTCGCTGGTCACCCGCCCACGCCTGCTGCTGCTCGACGAACCGCTGTCGGCGCTGGATGCACGTATTCGCAAGCACCTGCGTGAACAGATCCGTACCATCCAGCGCGAGCTGGGCCTGACCACCATTTTCGTCACCCACGACCAGGAAGAGGCGCTGGTCTTGAGCGACCGCATCGTGCTGATGAACGGCGGTAACATCGTCCAGAGCGGCGACGCCGAAACCCTCTATACCGCGCCAGCCGATGCCTTCGCCGCCGGCTTTATCGGCAACTACAACCTGCTCGATGCCGATACTGCCAGCCGCCTGTTGCTACGCCCGGTGAACAGCCGCGTGGCGATTCGCCCGGAAGCCATCCAGCTCGGCGGCCTGGGCATTGAAGGCACTATTGTCAGTCACAGCCTGCTCGGCAACGTCATCCGCTACCGGGTCGAGGCCCGTGGCGTGGAACTGCTGGTGGATGTACTCAACCGCTCCGCTGCAGACTTGCACGCTGATGGGCAGAGCGTCAGCCTGAGTATCGATGCGGATGCAATCCGCGAGGTGGCGTGATGGCCCTGGCAATTTTCGATCTCGACGAAACGCTGATTCACGGTGATTGCGCCAGCCTGTGGACACAGGAAATGGTGAAGATCGGCTGGGCCGATGGTGACTCCTTCATCGCCCACGAGCAGGAGCTGATGCGCCAGTACGCCGCCGGTACCCTGGCCATGGAAGACTACATGGCCTTCACCCTGTCGCCGCTGGTTGGCCGCACGCCCGAGGAGGTCGCTCATGTGGTCGAGCCCTTCGTCGAGGACGTGATCGAGCCGATCTTCTACAGCGACGCCAGCCGCACCCTGGCTGCGCACCGCGCTGCTGGCGACCGTCTGCTGGTCATTTCCGCCTCGGCGCACTTTCTGGTCAGCGCCATCGCCGAGCGCTTCGGTATCGACGAGGTATTGGCCATCGACCTGGAGCTGCAGCACGGTTTCTACACTGGACGCACCCAGGGCGTACTGACCTACCGTGAAGGCAAAGTCACCCGCCTCGAAGCCTGGCTCACTAAGCAGGGCGAAAGCCTGGCCGGCGCCAGCTTCTATTCCGACTCGCGCAACGACCTGCCGCTGCTGCAACGGGTGGACAAGCCCTTCACCGTCAATCCCGACCCGACCCTGCGCGCCCATGCAGAACGGGCCGGTTGGCCGATTCTCAGTTGGCGCTGAGAGGGTGTCTACAAAATGGCTGCACTTGGCAATACTGCGTTGAAAACGATCTCGAAATGCTCATTTACAGCTCGTAAGCTCCGCTTTCTCGATCGCTTTCGCCTTGTCTTGCCTGCGTTCGCCTATCTTGTAAACACCCTCTGAGCCCAAGGCTCATGATCCCCTCGCAGGCCTCGATCAACGCCGCTGCCAATTCACGCGCGTAACCGGGCAACTGGCTACGCGCGTGCAGGGCCACCTCAACCGGCGCTACCGGTGCGAAGCCTTCGGCCTCGCCCAGTTCGCGATGCTCGCTGCTGATCAACCGGCGCGGCAACAGGGTCAGACCCAGGCCGCCCTCGGCTGCGGCGCTGACACCGGGCAGGCTGCTGCTGACATAGGCGATGCGCCAGGGTTTGCCCATGGCGTCAAGGGCATGGGTCATTTCCAGACGATACAGGCCGTTGGGCGGAAACACCGCCAGCGGCACCGGATTGCGCGCCAGCACCGGGCGCGCGCTGCTGTCCAGCCAGGCCAGCGGCTCGGCCCAACTGGCCAGCCCCTTGGCACTGCCAGCACGCTGCTTGATCAGCGCCAGATCCAGCTCACCGGCATTGAATGCACGCCATACGTCATGACTGAGGCCGCTGGTGATCTCCAGGCGAATACCCGGATGTGCGTCGGCGAAATCGGCCAGATAAGGGGTCAGGCTGTTGGCAGCGAAATCATCCGGCACGCCGAGGCGCACCTCGCCTTCCACGGCGCTCTGCCCCAGCGCCAGCATGGCTTCATCCATCAGCGCGACGATGCGGTTGGCGTAACCCAGCAGGCGCTCGCCCTCGGTGGTGGTCACCACATAGCGGCCGCTGCGGTCGAGCAGCTCGGCGCCGAGTTGCTCCTCCAGGCGCCGTACCTGCTGACTGACGGTGGACTGGGTCAGGTGCAGGCTGGCGGCAGCACGGGTGAAGCCGCCGGTCTGCACCACGGCGAGAAAACTGCGTAACAGCACCGGATCGAGCATATCGCCACCCATCATGAAAGCCACTGACAGGCATTCTACTATTTAATTTCCGAATCCAGCCGCGAGTTCCTATAGTGCAGGGGAGCCAAGTTTCCGCTCGGGGCTCGCCCCCCGCGCCACTCACCCGCCGAGGCACTCTCTCGATGAGCAAAACGCCGTACTACTACGCCCCGCATGGCGGTCATCCCGGTCAGGAGCAACTGCTGACCGACCGCGCCATGTTCACCGAAGCCTATGCCGTGATCCCCAAAGGCGTGATGCGTGACATCGTCACCAGCCACCTGCCGTTCT
>CAZIZA010000342.1:0-3769 GCA_964543555.1 uncultured Pseudomonas sp. | reverse complement strand
CGCGCCGCATGGCCAGCACGTCAAGGCCTGATGGCGTCAGTTTGCCAGCAGATGTGCTGCTTTCGCCGCCTCATCGAGCCCGTAGCGACCTTTTTCATCTCGCGTCACCCGCCCCATCGCTACATCCGGATCATGGGTGAACACCAGTCGGCCGCCCCGGGAGTAAAGGCCGCTAAGCAGCGCTTCCTGTTCCTCGATAAGGCCTTCGGGGAAGCGGTCGTAACCCATGGTGATTGGCAGGTGCATCCAGGGTGATCCGGGGATCAGGTCGCGGCCGAACCAGCATGACCACCGTCGACATTAACTGGCTGGGGCTTGGTCTGTTCATGAGCCGCAACCCTTCGAAGGCTTTGACGGGGCGTTGGAGGTCTTACCGGCTGAGGTGGATTATGCCTGGCGTGCTGTTTGCCGGCGATCGCGCCAGTCTCCGAGGCTTGCGACCCGATTGCCAAGGCCTGCCTGTGGCTCGATCTGCGCATGCCTGCCATGGGCGGGCTGACTAGCGGGGAGCATCGGCTATCGTCGCGGCGACTATACCGCTGGCGAAGTCGATCAGATGCGGCAGCTCGCGGCGCTCGTAAAGATTCATGGCGCTTCGTCGTCGTCCTCGTCGTCGAGGTTGTCGCCACGAAAGGCGGCGAAGCATTTCAGTACATGCGGGCCACTGGCATCGGCGAGCATCCAGCTGTCGCTGGGCGCATCGTGCGTGGCGGCCTGCACCGCGGCCAGGCTGAACTGCCAGCGCCGCGCAGTGCGACCGTCCATGCACTCGATCCACAGCAGAGGCTGCGTAGCATCGGTGTCCGCCTGTTGCAGCAGGGCGTCATCCAGTTCGAACTGCCAGGCGTGCAGGCCGTCGATTTCCAGCATGTCGGCGCCTTGCAGCGCATCGATTAGGGTGCTCATGTCAGCGCCCCAGACGGCGCAGAGCGGCCGACTCGATCACGCGCACGCCGTCCTGTTCTTCCAGTGCCAGTCGCCAAAGTGCTCGGGCCAGGGCGCAGGCGTCGATACCACGGTACTTGCCCGGCAGCCAGCGCAGCAGCGGCGCGGCGAGGCGCTCGCCCAGGCGAAACTCATGGCGCGCACCGAGCAGCAGCGATGGCCGGGCGATGGTCAGTTGCGGCCAGTCCATGGCTTTCAGGGCTTCTTCGGTTTCGCCCTTGACGCGGTTGTAGAACACCGAAGATTGCGGGTTGGCGCCCAGGGCGCTGATCACCACCAGATGGCGAGCACCCAGTTCGCGGGCGCGGCGGGCGAAGGCCAGTACCAGGTCATGATCGACCATGCGGAAGGCCTCCTGCGAGCCAGCCTGCTTGAGGGTGCTGCCCAGGCAGCAGAAGGCGGTATCGACCGGGCCGGACAGCTGCGGCAGCAGCGCTTGCAGGTCGCCCACCGGGTTTTCCAGGTGCGGATGCGTGGCCAGGTGGCGGCGAGTCGGTGCCAGCACACGGGCGACCGTCGGCTCGCTGAGCAGACGGTCGAGCAGGTGCTCGCCGGTAAGTCCGGTGGCACCGGCGATTAAAATGTGCTGTGGGGTCAGGTACATGCGGTTGTCTCTTGTCCGTTACAGTTCAGCTTAGTCTTTTGCCAGACCGCTGGCCACGGCACCGAGCGCACGCTCGGCCTGACTCTGGCGTAGTTCGCGCCAGTGCTGCAGTACGCCGCGGGGTGCCCAGATCTGCGGTTCGGAAGGTTCGAAGCCGTCGCTCTGCTCACGCTCGGCGACACGCTCCCTGGCCAGTTCGAAGGCCCGCTCAAGGTTGTCGGTCTCGCCCAGCGCTTCAGCGAACAGGGCGCGGCCAAAATAGGTGAAGTCATTCTCCTCGCTGCAGCCGAAGGATACCCGGTCGGCACGGGCGGCGGTCATCACCAGGGTTTTCTCATCCTTGAGTGGTGGGATGAAACCGCCGGAGTAGCAGGCCGAAACCACCACCACCTTGTTGCGCTGCTTGAGTGGTGCCAGTAGCGCAGCCAGCTCGCTGGCCGGCAGATCGGCCAGTTGCAGGCGGGGTTGGTCGAGATTGAGTTCGTGACGGCTTGAGCCATGGCTGGTCAGGTAGATGAAGATCAGGTCTTCCTCGCCGCTGCGTTCAGCCAGCGCTTGCACCACACGGGTGAGGTTCTCGCGCGTGGCCAGCGGGCGGTCGGCAAGATGATCGCGGTGGTTGATCAGGCTGATGCTGCCATAGGCACCGAAGCGCTCGCGCATCAGTCGGCTGACATAGTCAGCCTCGCGCATGAACACACTTTGCTTGCCATCGCCGGCCAGGGTCAGTGCATAGAGTTCGCGCGCTGAGGTTGAGGCCGGAATCGCGGTGATGGCTTCATCGAGCAGTCGTCCTTGCTGCAACAGGCCCAGTTCGAGGCTGTCAGGCAGCATCCGGCCCTGTTCATCGCGAACCAGACGTCCGCGTTGCCAGATGCCGCTCTGGCGGCTGCCGTCAGCCAGGGTCAGGGTGCCCTTGCCACTGTATTCACCCGCAGAAAATCGGCCTCGGTAGGCACTGCCATCGGCGAGGGTCAGCAGGCCTTCGCCGTCGTACTGCCAGTCGGCGAATTCGCCGAGGTAGCGCGTGCCGTCGCCGTCGGTGTATTCGCCGGGGCCTTGCATCACGCCTTCGACGAACTCTCCGGCCCAGGTCTCGCCGCTGGCACTCTGGTAGCGGCCCTTGCCATGGAACTGATCATTCTTGAACCCGCCGCTGTAGTTGTCGCCATCGGCGTTATGGTAGCTGCCCTGGCCGCTGAGCAGGCCCTTGGCGAATACGCCGCTGAACTGGTTGCCATAGGCGTCGATGCGTACGCCCTGGCCCTCCGGCTGACCGTTGACGAACTGGCCCTGGAAGCTGCTGCCGTCGGCCATTTCCAGTTTGCCCAGGCCGTGGAAGCGGTCGTTGAGAAATTCGCCCTGGTAGCGTTGGCCGCCTTGTTCCAGCAGGCCGACGCCGCTGAAGCGGTTGCGTTCGAACCCGCCTTCGTAACGGCTGCCATCGCTGTAAGTCAGGGTGCCCTGGCCATGGAACATGCCCTGGTGAAATTCCCCAAGGTAGTGTTCGCCTCCCGGGCCTTGCCATTCACCGCTTCCTTCGAGCATCCCGTCCTTGAACTGGCCGGCGAACCAGCTGCCATTGCGATAGTCGAGGCGCCCTGGGCCCTGCAGCAGGCCATCGACGATTTCGCCACGATACTGGCCACCATCGGGCAGGGTGGCATTGGCGGGTAACAGCGGACGGGCTTCGTCGCAACCGGCAATCAGCAGGGAAAGGCAAACAGGCAACAGGCGCAGGGCTAGAGTATTCATGGCAGACGTCCGGGTCGGTGCATTGCGCCGAAGTATGCCGCAAGCCCGGATGTTTGCGTTGCCTGAGCGCACGCTTTGCGGCAAGGCTCCCGTTCCCTCGGCTGGGCGAGAAACGGGAGCGACGGGGGACCGCTGTGGATCAGACGAAGCAGAGGGTCAGTGGTTCGGCGATGTAGGCCGGTTTTTCCTGACCCTCGATTTCCAGGACGGCGCGGGCCTTGAGCAGCCACTGGCCGGGGTTCTTCTCGTTGGCATCGGTCAGGGTGACCACCAGGCGTACCTTGGAGTTGACCTTCACCGGCTGGATGAAGCGCACACTGTCAAGGCCGTAGTTAACGGCCATCTTCAGACCCTGCGGCATGATCATGATCTTTTCCATCAGCATCGGTACCAGTGACAGCGACAGGAATCCGTGGGCGATGGTGGTGCCGAAGGGGGTGAGCTTGGCCTTTTCCGGGTCGACGT
>CAZIZA010000341.1:0-3770 GCA_964543555.1 uncultured Pseudomonas sp. | reverse complement strand
GCAGTGGCCATGGCGTGACCTATACGCACCTGGCGGGCAAGGTTCTGGCCGAAGCACTGCGCGGCCAGGCCGAACGCTTCGATGCCTTCGCGGGTCTACCGCACTACCCCTTCCCTGGCGGGCGGATGTTCCAGGTACCTTTCAGCGCCCTTGGTGCCTGGTACTACACGCTGCGTGACAAGCTCGGCGTGTAACCCCGCTCATCAACCAGAACGGCACCTTGGCAGGCTGTATAAAAACTCAACAGCCTGAGTGCAAGGGAAGACAATGCCTCTATCGATAGATAGGGGCATTGTCGTTTGTGAGCTTTATATGAGTCAAGGTCGGCAACCACACAGTATGTTTCCTCCGACATTAGAAGCGCTGTTTCTGAAGAATAAAATCGTCGAGGTTAAAGTGGCTCGTCTGAATCTGAAAGTACCAGGGTTCATCGAGCCTGCGCCGCTCAACAGTGGGCGCCCTGACTGCGACCCAGCCGATTTGCTCAGTTTTACCTGTATGGCCACTTCCAGCGTATTTGCTCTCATCGTCGGCTGTATGGGCAATGCCGGCGCAATAGCAAAGCCGTATGATTTTTAGGTGATCTTGCGCCGGACCTCAAAACCATCAGGACTTTTCGCAAGTACAACAGCGCGGCACTTGAGACCACCTAAACGCTTTCGTCCAGTTCACACCCTGAAGCGCGCCACCAGCTCATTCAGGTCCACGGCCAAACGCGACAACTCCTGGCTCGCCGCACTGGTCTGGTTGGCACCCGCCGAGGTCTGCAGCGACAGATCGCGAATATTGACCAGATTGCGATCCACCTCGCGCGCCACCTGTGCCTGCTCCTCGGACGCACTGGCAATCACCAGGTTACGCTCGTTGATCGCAGAGATCGCCTGTGTAATCTGCTCCAGCGCCACACCGGCCGCCTGCGCTACATCCAACGTCGAGCGCGTGCGTCCGTTGCTGCTTTGCATGGCCGTCACAGCGCGCTCCGTACCACTCTGGATGCCGCCAATCATCTGCTCGATTTCCTGGGTCGACTGCTGAGTACGATGCGCCAGCGCCCTCACCTCATCGGCTACCACAGCGAAACCACGTCCAGCATCGCCGGCCCGCGCAGCTTCGATGGCCGCATTGAGCGCCAGCAGGTTGGTCTGCTCGGCGATGGAGCGGATCACATCGAGCACCTTGCTGATCTCGTGCACCCGCTGCGCCAATTGCTCCACTTCTCCAGCCGTACTGGTGATGTCAGTGGCCAGTTGGCCAATGGACTGCACCGTCTGCTGTACCTGCTCACGCCCTTGCTGCGCAGTCACGTTGGAGGCACGCGAAGCTTCAGAGGTGCTCACCGCATTGCGGGCAACCTCCTCGACGGCAGCGGTCATCTCGTTGACCGCAGTAGCAGCCTGCTCGATCTCGGTGTTCTGCTGGTGCAGGCCGCGCGTCGAATCTTCGGTCACCGCATGCAGCTCCTCCGAAGCCGAGGCCAACTGATTGGACGAATCGGCGATGCTCTGAATAGTGCCGCGCAGGTTGCTCTGCATATTCTTCAGGGCAGCCAGCAGGCGAGCCGGCTCATCCTTGCCATCGACGACGATTGGCTGCGTCAGATCACCGGACGCCACCACTTCGGCGGCATGCACCGCCATCCCCAGCGGCTGCACGATACTGCGCGTCAGCAGCATGGCCAGGGCAATGGTCGCACCCAAGGCCAGCGCCACCGCAATGAACACGCCATAACGGGCTTTACTATCCGCGACGGATATGGCCTGCGACGCAGCAGTGACCCCTTCATCGTTCAGCTTCGCCAGACCGTCCAGTGCAGCAGCCAAATCATCGGCATGGCGGTTGAGCACCCCGGTATCGAAACGTTGCTCTGCGCCCGTGAAATCGCCTGCCCGCGCGAGCTTCAACACCTCTTCACGCTCGGCGAGGTAGGCCTTTTCAGCCTGCTGAAAGTTGCGAAACAACTGCTGCTCTTGCTCGCTGCCAATGAGCTTTTCGTAAGCGCCCTCAGCCGTCTGGACGTCGGTCAAAAGTTCGGCAGCACGTTGAAAAGTCTGTTCGGACTTCTGTGGGTCTTGATCGACCAGCACACGCAGGGTCAACGCACGAACCCGCAGGATCGATTTTGAGATGTCATTGAGCAACAGGATACTGGGCACCCATTTATCATCGACTGCTGTGACTTCTTTTTTGATGCTCTCCAGGGTGATCAGCATCCAGACACCCATCAACAGAACCAGGACTGCAATCAATCCGAATCCCAGGCCGGCTCGTGGGGCAATGGATAAATTACGCAGCGACATGTTCACGCTCCCATTTCACACATCTTATGAGCGCCCGAAAGCGGATGCCCCAGGCTTTATGAGATGGAGTCATCCATCCCTTACAGATCACATGCAACAAAATGATATCGACATGCCGGTCAGATTATTTAGCGAGGGTAGCTCAGAAAACTAGAACGTGAGTTCGAGGTGGCGCCCCGCAGAAAAACTGACGTGCGCACCTCAGGCGCAGCCATGCAGTCGCGCCCTGAGAGCGCTTAGCGCCCAGATACTGGTGCAGCACAGGCACCACTTTGCAGTGCACCATGCAACGCTGCGACATCGGCATCGCGAATGTAGCGTTCGGCATCGCCCATGCGGTCTTCACCACCGAAGCCAGCGCCAGCCATCTCTGCTAGCGCCTGCTCCTTGCTCCATTCCTGATAGATGATGCGATGCATCGCAGCGATCAGGCCGGTACGGCTCTGCCCAGGCTGGCAATGGATCAGCACTGGCCCCTGCGCCTGCGCTTGACGAATGCTGCGCATCACCTCGATCACATCGGCATCGTCGATACGATCGGTATGCAGCGGCAGCTGAATCTGGCGCACACTCGGATCACGCAGCCATTGCTCGTCACTCTTTTGGTAGAAGTTGATCACGGTGGCGACGCCGAGTTGTTCCAGTTGCGGCCAGTCCTGCGCCTTGGGCAAGGCGCTGCGATACAGACCGGGCGCCATGCGGTAGAGGTTGATGCGCTTGTCCAGGGGCTGCGCCCAGCCGGCCACGCGTACCGCCACTGCAGGTGCGCTGGAATTGCTGGCGCCCCAGGCCATGCTCAGAGGCAACGCCAACAGGGTCCCCATGAGCACAGCAGCGGCGATAGCCAGGCGTAACTTCTGCAGCAAACCTTTCATTATCCCTGTCCTCCCCAAGCCAGTTGCGTGTGCTACGCCTGTACGACCGGCGCTCGATACAGCACCAGACGGTAGGTCATCAGGCAGATGATCCAGTCGATCAGCAGCGTCCAAAGGTTGTGTGAAATAAAGTGCGCGCCCTGCGCCATGCGCCCCAGCGAAAACACTGCGCCCAGGCCGAGCGCGAACATCAGGGCGACGCGGGCCGCGCGGGGCTTACGGTCACGCAGGACGGAAAACAGTGCGATCAGCGAGAACCCGGCGGAGGCATGACCACCCGGCCAGCAACGACCCGGATTCGCAGTGGGCGCACGCTCGGCCAATAGCGGCGTGAACTGCTCCTGGCCACCAAACTCACTCAGGCTCCAGGGGCAATGCATACCGGTCAGGGTCTTCAGCGGCGTGACCACCGAAGTCGACAAACCCAGCGCCAGCACCAGATAACCGAGCTGTCGACGCCAGGCACGCAGCCGTGTCGGCATCAGGCTGAGCAGAAAGCCAGCGATGGCCAGCGCGCCGAGCACGATAATCGCTTGCTTGGCACGGTCATGCAGGATGTCTTCGAGCCAGAAACTGCTGCGCCCGATGAAGCCCTGGC
>CAZIZA010000340.1:0-3773 GCA_964543555.1 uncultured Pseudomonas sp. | reverse complement strand
GCGCTGAAGCAGAATATGCAGTAATCACTGCGGCGCTGTTACGAGCCCCTGCACGCATTGCGTGCGGGGGCTTTTTGTTGGGCAGATCGGACTGGCAAATAAGTGTGTGCTTTCGGTGCTGGCACTATCCGTTAGCGCGTGCGCTGAGCGTTTAGGTTTCGCCCCTTACGGGCGACTTACTTTCTTTGCTTGTGCAAAGAAAGTAAGCAAAGAAACACACCCCTGCATCCGAGCTAGGCGCCCCCGCCCTGCTGCGCCGGGGTTCCCTCGCTCCATCACCGCTCCAGAGGCACGACCGGATGCGGCCCACCGACGAAGGGGCATCCATGGCCCATCGCAGCTCTCGCGACGTCCATGTCGCTCAACCCCTTTCACGGCGATTCCACTCGGCCTCCTGAAGGGGATTTGGGCGTCGTCTGTTCCATCGCAGTTGAAGAGCAAAGGCAGAAGCTAGACGCCGCCAATTTCAACTCCGCGCAGCTTAAGCAAGCTTGCGACCCGGTCCCGTCAGAAGGCTAGGCCATTGGAGCACACACTTATTTGCCAGTCCGGTATCACCCACATTTTCTCCACGCCCGAAGCGCCTGTTCGCTACCCCAACCGAAAGTCGTCGACGTTCATCTAACTGTCACATTCGTTTCATAGAGTGTTCACGTGGCCTGCAGATACTTGGGCCCGTTCCATCCAACACAACACCATCCTGCTAGGAGCAAGGCATGAAACTGAAGCGTTTGATGGCGGCCCTGACTTTCGCCGCCGCTGGCGTAAGCGCCGTATCTGCTGTAGCCGCCGTCGACCCGGCTCTGCCAACCTATGAAAAGACTTCCGGTGTATCGGGTAACCTGTCGAGCGTCGGTTCCGACTCGCTGGCCAACCTGATGACCCTGTGGGCAGAAGAGTTCAAGAAGAACTACCCCAACGTCAACATCCAGATCCAGGCCGCCGGTTCCTCCACTGCGCCACCCGCGCTGACCGAAGGCACCGCCAACATGGGCCCGATGAGCCGTCCGATGAAGGACAGCGAAATCCAGGCGTTCGAAGAAAAGTACGGCTACAAGCCGACCGCCGTTCCGGTGGCGATCGACGCCCTGGCCGTGTTCGTACACAAGGACAACCCGATCAAGTCGCTGTCCATCGAGCAGGTCGACGCGATCTTCTCCAGCACCCGTCTGTGCGGCAATGACAAGGACATCAAGACCTGGGGTGATCTCGGTCTGACCGGCGAGTGGGCAAACAAGCCGCTGCAGCTGTTCGGTCGTAACTCGGTATCCGGCACCTACGGTTACTTCAAGGAAGAAGCACTGTGCAAAGGTGACTTCAAATCCAACGTCAACGAGCAGCCGGGTTCGGCCTCCGTGGTGCAGTCGATCTCCAGCACCCTGAACGCCATTGGCTACTCGGGTATTGGCTACCGTACCTCCAGCGTTCGCGCCGTACCGCTGTCGAAGAAGGGCGGTGAAGCCTTCGAGGCCTCGGAAGAAAACGCCCTGGCTGGCAAGTTCCCGCTGGCTCGCTTCTTCTACGTCTACGTGAACAAGGCACCGAACCAGCCGCTGAGCCCGCTGGATGCCGAGTTCATCAAGCTGGTGCTGTCCAAGCAGGGCCAGGAGGTCGTGATGAAAGACGGTTACATCCCGCTGCCGTCCAAGGTAGCCGAGAAATCGATGAAGGAGCTGGGCCTGTAAGGCTTCCAGTGTGATGGCCTGGCTCTGGTAGCCAGGCCATTCGACGAACCCGCCACCTAATGGGTGGCGGGCTTCGTCATGTCAGCAGGCTGTAATCTTTCTGTCACATAAGCTCGCTAAATTGACAAGCCTGGGCAGCCGTATGCGCTGCAATCAAGCTCGCGCAGAGACTTCTCGCATGAATGACTTGGCAAACGAATCCATGAACCGTTCGCAGAATCCGCTAGGGATCGACTTCAATACGCCTGCCCTGCAACGCAAGCGCCGCATGCGCGCGTTGAAGGATCGTATGGCGCGTTGGTATGTCTCCATCGGTGGTCTGGCGGTGCTGGGCGCCATCACCCTGATCTTCTTCTATCTCGCCCACGTTGTGCTGCCCCTGTTTCAGGGCGCTGAACTGACCTCTCGCCAGGCTCAGCAGCCGGCCTGGCTGGCTGAGGCGCAAGCGCCGTTGATGCTGGCCATCGAGGAACAGAACCAGGTGGCCATGCGCCTGGACGCTTCCGGTGCCGTGCAGTTCTTCGAACTCAAGAGCGGCGAAGCCCTGCAGCGTCTGCAGTTGCCGTTGCCGCAGGGTGTTTCGGTTGCCTCCGTCAGCCAGGATCAGCCAGGCACGCGCCGTGTGGTACTGGGCCTGTCCAACGGCCAGGCGCTGATCATTCAGCACAACTACAAGATCAGTTATCCGGACAACGTGCGTACGATCGCACCACAGATCGAGTATCCCTACGGTGAGGCAGCGATCGAGGTCGATCCGCAAGGCCGACCCCTCGAGCATATCGCTGTCAATCTCAACAGCGGTACGCTGATGCTGGCCGGCTCCACCGGCAATGAGCTGCACCTGATCAGCCTGAGCCGTGAAGAAAACCTGTTCACCGGTGAAGTGAACGTCAGCGAAGAGCGCATCAACCTGCCGCAGATCGGTGAGCCGATCAGCCAGCTGATTCTCGACCCGCGGCAGATGTGGTTGTACGTGTTCAACGGTAGCTCCAGTGCCGACGTTTTCGACCTGCGCAAGCGCAGCCTCAATGGTCGCTACGAGCTGCTCAAGGATGGCGCCAACCGCGTGACCAGCGCCACCAGCCTGCTTGGCGGCCTCTCCATCATGATCGGTGACGCCAAGGGCGGCATCCAGCAGTGGTTCATGGTGCGCGACCAGGACGGCAAGTCCACCTTCCAGTCGATCCGCAGCTTCCAGCTTGGCGACAGCGCGATCACCCAGATTCTGCCGGAGGAGCGTCGCAAGGGCTTCATGGCCCTGGATGCCGACGGTCGTCTGGGCATCTTCCATAGCACGGCGCACCGTACGCTGCTCAGGGAGCAGGTCGCCGAAGGTGGCGCCATTGCTGCGCTGTCACCGCGTGCTAGCCGCGTGCTGGTGGAGTCGGATGGCAAGCTGCAGCGTTTTGTGGTCGACAACCCGCACCCGGAAATCTCCTGGAGTTCGCTGTGGGGCAAGGTCTGGTACGAAAGCTACCCGGAGCCTGACTACGTCTGGCAGTCAACTTCGGCCAACACCGATTTCGAAGCCAAGCTGAGCCTCTCGCCGCTGGCCTTCGGGACCCTCAAGGCGGCCTTTTACGCCATGCTGCTGGCTGCTCCGCTGGCCATCGCGGCGGCGATTTACACCGCCTACTTCATGGCGCCGCGCATGCGCACCAAGGTCAAGCCGGTGATCGAGCTGATGGAGGCGCTGCCGACGGTGATTCTCGGCTTCTTCGCCGGTCTGTTCCTCGCGCCGTTTTTGGAGAACCACTTGCCCGGCATCTTCAGCCTGTTGTTGCTGACGCCGGTGGGCATCCTGCTGTTCGGTTTCCTCTGGACCAAGCTGCCCGAGTCCTTGCGTCATCGCGTTCCCGAGGGCTGGGAGGCGGCGCTGCTGATCCCGGTGGTGATTGCCGTGGGTTGGTTCTCCATCGCGGTCAGTGGTCATCTGGAAAACTGGCTGTTCGGCGGCAACATGCGCCTGTGGCTGTCCAACGACCTGGGCATTCCCTTCGACCAGCGCAACGCCCTGGTGGTCGGTCTGGCGATGGGCTTCGCGGTGATCCCGAACATCTACTCCATCGCCGAAGACGCCGTGTTCAG
>CAZIZA010000339.1:0-3813 GCA_964543555.1 uncultured Pseudomonas sp. | reverse complement strand
TGTCGTTCGCCCACACCCTAAGCCCCTCGGCCAAGACCACCAATCAGCTGGTACTGAGCCTGATGGGGTCACTGACGCCAGAGGGGAGGCAGTTGGTACTGAAAGGACTGGGGGCGCGTTAGTACCCACCTAACTATTTCCATTTGGATGGTTCTGCTATCCGCGCCAGCACTGGCCTTGCGTGGGATAGCAGATTCCTTTTTTCTATTGTTCACCTTCTGTCAGCATTAACCACTTTTTGTTGGCTCAGATATCTACTCTATTGACCCTAGGTCCGATTTTCCGCCCAACAAAACAACTGAGAAACACTTTAATATCATTTTTTTAACAAAAAGGGTTGATCTTGGTTGGGGTCATTTGGTAACTTCAAATTGTTGCAATTCAGCAACATTTAATTTTAATAAGGATATCAAAATGCTTAAGAAATTCGATGCTACAAAAATCATCACTCTGAAGAACAAATCAACCTGCCTTAATATCATGACGATCGGCACAAAGTAGTAAAAGTACAAGTAGATAAGCAACAACAAGTTGCTTATCTACTTAAAATAAAAGGTGAGTATAATGCAACTAACACATACACCAGACCATGTACAATCTAAGCGGCTAAAAGAATTAACACGAGATAATCTGATATCATCTTTAAAGTATGTATTATATGTTTGTGATGATGTTCTTGATAAGAACACATATTTTAAAGTTGAAGAATTCATTTCACTGGCTGAGTCAAAAAAATATTCGAGCGGTTTTTTATTTTACGCAGTTAAAGAAATCTGCAAAGGGATTGAGAGACAGGAACTAGACAGGATTAAGAACTGTTTTAGTTTAATCGCAAAACTTGAGCTAGATAAAAATGAGAAGGTGATAATAGGTAGAAAGGATAACCTTCCAGAAGGAGTTTTTGATTTTTTTTCAAAAACAAATGATGATGTGTATAGTTTTCAATATATTGACGTCATGTCTGAATATGATGATTTAATTAAGGTTGGCTTAGATGAGGCTTTTAGTTTAATTCTTGATATAGATCCTGAGTTGTATCTTGAAATACAAGAGATTGTAGATGAATTTTTTGTTTTTAGTGCCAATGAAAACAATGGTCACATCGTATATTCTGGTAGTGACTTTAATAAGTTGGGGACTGTTTTTATAAATAAGGAAACCTGTGTTAAGGACTTGTATTTTCTTGTGGATAAGATAATTCACGAGTCTGCCCATCAGGTTTTGCTTTCAATCATGACTGTCGATGAAATTGTTTTAAATAAAGATAATGAACGCTTTCCATCTCCGCTTAGGACTGGTTTAAGAACTATGAATGGAATTTATCATGCTGCCTTTGTTTTATATAGAATAGCTTGCTTCTTTAGTAGGGTCTTAAAGTTAAATCCGAGCGATGCTAAAGCGCTTTATCATTTCAACATAAGTGTTGAACAATTCAAAGGTTGTTATGATGTTATAACTAGTCATGGTCACCTCACACCTCTAGGAATTACTTTCATTAAAAATTGCAATGCGGAAATAGAGGCGGTATTAGATGAAGTTCATTGACTCTCTTGACCAAAAAACGATTGATTTAATGACAGAGTTTAATGGAGATTCTGTTAGACGCTTACAAGAAGATCTGTACCCGATTGCACCTGAACTGGTTGAGCGGTTGATCAAAAGTATTTATCAAGATGCCTATCAGAGAGGAGTTTTAACCACTAGAGAACGGCACATAGCAACAATATCAGCTTTGATTGCTGTTGGAGGTGCAGAAAGGCAACTGTCATTCCAAGGTTATGCTGCTTATAGGCTTGGGTTTTCTAGAGAAGACATGCAGGAAATTCTTATTCAAAATGCTGTTTTTTCTGGTTTTACTAGGGCTATGAATGCTGCAGTCATCTTTGATGAGACCTGGAAAAAATTTCAGAGTGGGAAGGACAATGAAGCATAAAAATTTTTACTTATATCAGTTCGCTGATGTTATTTTTACATCTTCATGTCGTGCTTTCGGAATATTGCTTGCGTGGGTTATGATTCAGCATTATCAACTGAAGGTTGAGCTTGGTTGGTTTATATCAATTTCTTGGCTGTTACAAGTGTCCACCCTCATACTGATGAGTTTTTTTGCCAGTAAAATTACAAAAATTAAAATACCAGTATTTTGTTCTCTCGCAAGTTTATTATGCTTGCTTACACTTGAGTTTTCTGGTGATAAAGAACCTTTACAACTTGGTCTTATATATATAGCTACATCTTTATTTAGTATTGCAATTCAACCAATAGGGTCTAGCATTGTTCCAGATATATACGCTGGAAATAATATTGAGCGAGCGTTCAGAATTAGAGGTTTTGTAAATTCAATTAATACCATCTTGGGTGCGGCTATATCTGGATTTGTAATTAGTGCGTTTTCTCTTGAGCAAACAACTAGAATATTGATGATATCTACAGCCATTTCATTATTGGTTTTTATTATTGTAAAGACAAACAAAAAAATATCATTTGTTAGTAAGGCCAATAATGCGACGGCAATAAGTGCCCTAATTGGAAATAAAGTGGAAAGAATTCTGGTGATAGTCTCGGCTGTGTCGAATTTTGTTCTTACACCAACCTTGATGTATATAACACCAATATTAATTGTAGATACGTATGGCTATACCGCCTTAGAAATAGGGATATCTGAAGCCATGTTTGGTATCGGTATGCTTTGGGGTAGTGTCGTACTATGTAAAAAGTTGAATGACTGGCTTGGCGTTAGAGTTACGACGGTTGCGAGCGTCAGCATTGTCGGGTTTAGCTTGTTGTTGATTTTGTATTCTGGCAGCATATTTTCTTTATTTATTGGGCTTTTGTTATCTGGTTCAGGGGTTGTTATATATAACATCAATACTACTAAGATTCGTTGTTCAGCAACACCCTCAGAACTGAGAGGGGCATTTGAATCAATATTTCTTGCCGTATGTATACTACCTATTCCAGCAGGTATGACTATGTCTACATTGCTAGTTAATTCTGGTAGTCTATATGTTGCTCTAGCACTTTTTGCTGTATTGATTTTTATTTCCGCTATTGCCATTTGGTTTTCTAAAGATTTTAAATTGGTGGCGCAGTTGGATAATGATAACTTGAATGAGCATTATGTTAAGCTTTATCCAAAAGCATACATGGCATAGTTTATTAAGGTTGCAGGAGGATGTTATTTATGAATTCCTCCTGCCTTTAGTTGTTTTCAATAAAATGCATAATGACTTTATAGCGACAATGTGTAATTTAGACCACGTTGTCTATCGAAAAACCGTTAACAACAAATTGGAGTGTTATTAGTATTTTAATCATGAATAGATGTGTGCAAATTACTAATAATGAAACTTTCTCTGTGAATCACATATCTCGTCCCTGCATCCACTCCGGTACATCCAGGCCCTCTAATACCCGCCACATCTCTGACTGATAGGGCTCCGGCAGCATCTCGATCCAGCTGTGCGTCCCGGCGTGGCCTTGTGCCTGGTAGAGCTCACCGCACAGCTCAACCAGCATCGGCCAGTCCGGGTCGCCTTCTGGTACTGCGTATTCATCCGGCTGGTCCTGTTCGGGAGGCTGTAGTCCCTCCAGCTGCCAATCCGGCTCGCTTGGGAGCGATCTGCACGAATGCACCTGTCCGTTCTCCAGCCAGAGGGTGAAACCGTCGGCCCTTACACTGGCGCCAGCCCGCAAACGCTCGATGGAGAAGGGCGATAATCCCCATTGTTCCCTCATGATCTGGTCTGTGAAGGCATCAGGATCCGGTAGCGTACAGTTATTGTCAGAGCTCCAAGGTGCCGGGCTGTCGCC
>CAZIZA010000338.1:0-3822 GCA_964543555.1 uncultured Pseudomonas sp. | reverse complement strand
GGCCAGAAGGCTTCCTTGGAGAAGCGCTTGTAGAAGATGTCGACTTCTTCCTTGCTCAGCTTGACCCGCGCGGCGGTGAGCTTGGGATAGCGCTCCGCGTCCACCGTGGTGTGGCTGTCGAACGGCTCGTCGCCATTTTCATGCACGGCCCAGGCGACCCAGGAGCCAGGGCGGCCGTCACCGAAGAAACTCAGCAGGGTAGGGATGATGCCGTTGGGCGAAGTTGGCCGGCGGCGCTGCAGCTTGCCGTTGGCGTTGCGGTATTCCTCATAGGGCAGGCGATGGTAGACCATCACCAGCTCGGCCTTGCCCGGCTGCGCGGCCTGGCGCCGTTCGGCGGCGATGCCGTGTGCACCAAGAAAACCGAAGTGGGCGAAGGCTTCGAGAATGCCACCGCAGCCAGGGCGGCTGGCATGCAGGGTACGGGAGTGGTTGCGCGTGCCTTCCAGCAGCGCGGTTTCCGACTGGCCGACGCACACGCCGTGGAAGCTGGCGCTGAGCATCGACAGGTCATTGAGCGTATCGCCAGCGGCCAGCACCTGGTCGTGATCCAGCTCCAGCCAGTCGGCCAGGGCCTGCAGGCTGCTGCCCTTGTTCACGCCCTTGGGCAAAAAATCCAGATACAGCCCGGCGGAATACAGCAGATCGCAGCCCAGCTCGTCGGCGATCTCGCGCAGCGCCGGGTTGGCCGCCTGTTCCGGCGTGCAGAAGTAGGAGCAGCGGCGCGCCTGCGGCACGTCCTGGCGCTCCAGGGCGAACGCCTCGATGGCGCTGGCCACCTGCGTTTCGCCGGGCCAGCGGGCGTCGACCACGCTTTGCAGGGGCTGGATCGGCTGCAGGCTGTCGCCATGCACCAGGGTCGCGCCGACGTCGGCGATGATGTAGTCCGGTTGTGGCAGCGTCGGGTCGGCCAGCAGCGGCAGAACAGCTTCCAGGCTGCGCCCGGTGACATAGGCGAGCTTGATCTCCGGGTGCGCGGCGATGGTCTGATAGAGGCTCAGGCGATCTTCGGGATCGCCAGCGAGAAAGGTTCCATCCAGGTCGGTAGCAAGTAGCATCGTTGTTTCTCCAGAAGTGGCCGCTGCGGCTCGGCGCAAATGTGCGCGGCCGAGGGGCCGGGTTTCTGGCTGCTTGGGGTAGGCTCAAGGCCTTGCCGAAACAGCCTTTAAGAACCTGTCCCAAGACTGCTTCGCGAGTCTTTGAACAGGTTCTATGACTTCAGGACTGAGTTGTCGTCTCCTCCGTCGAATCATGGGGCGGCGCATCGGGCATCAGCTCCAGCACCGTGGGGCTGGTGCGCAGCATGGGAACGAAGTGGGCGGCGTCGCCGCTGACCAGGTCGCTGACATGGCGCAGCCGGTAAAAGGTGTAAGCAGCCAGCAGGCCGAGGGTGGCCGCGAAGTACAGTGGCAGCGCATGGGCGCCCAGTTGTTCCATCAGCACGCCGGCCAGCAGCGGCCCGCACACCGAACCAATGCCATTGACCATCAGCAGGCTGGCGGAGCCGGAAAGGATCTCGTCGCTGTGCAACTGGTCGATCAGTTGCGCCACGGCGATGGGGTAGATGGCGAAGGCCAGACCGCCCCAGATGAACATCGCACCGAGCAGCAACGGCCCCGCCGGCAGCACGCTCATGATCAGCGCCAGGGCCACGGCCAGCACCACGACCCGGAACAGTACCTGGCGCCGGTCGTGGCGATCCGAGTAGAGGCCGATTGGCCACTGCAGCAGGGCACCGCCGAGAATGGTGGCCGTCATCAGCAGGCCGACACCTGGGGTGTCGAAGCCAGCCAGGCTGGCGTACACCGGTGCCATGCCCCAAAACGCGCCGAGCGCCAGGCCGGACAAGCCCGCCGCTACGATGGCCAGCGGTGCGATATTCCAGAGTTGGCGTAGGTGGCTCGGGGGCGTTTCCGGCAGGCTCGGCTGTGCCTGGCGGGTCAGGGTAATGGGCATCAGCGCGGCACTGATGAGAATGGCGGCGATGGCAAACAGGGTGAATTGCACGGGATCTGCCAGGTGCAGCAGTTGCTGAGCCAACGCCAGGGCGCCGAGGTTGACCGCCATGTATACGGCGAATACCTGGCCGCGCTGCTCATTCGGTGCCTGGGCGTTGAGCCAACTCTCGATGACCATGTACAGCGTCACCAGTGCCAGGCCATAGAGCACGCGCAGGCACAGCCAGACCCAGGGATTTATCAGCAGCAGATGAAGCAGGGTGGCGATGGCAGCCAGGGCGGCGCAGCAGGCGAACGCGCGGATATGCCCGATGCGCCTGACCAGTGGTGTCGCCAGCCAGGTGCCGAGGAGAAACCCGACGAAGTACCCGGACATGATCAGGCCGAGCATCGTGGTGGAGTAGCCTTCGGCGACGCCACGCAGGGTCAGGAGCGTGTTGAGCAGACCATTGCCGAGCAGGAGCAGCGCCACCCCGCTCAGCAACGAGCTGATGGGGGCAATGAGAGACAACATGCAAACTACCCTAGGGAACTATGCCGCTGATAGCAAGCATGAAGCAGGCCAATGCTTACCTGCCTATCTATTTAAGTTATTGATTTAATTGATTTATTTTTACCGACAAACGGTCTTTACGTTTTCCTGGGGCGCTTCTCTGCGCGCCGCTGGTGCGCCAGAACCTGTGCCTGCACTGATTCCGGCACCCACTCGGGCTGCATCAGAGGCCGATCTGGGCGATGGCCCTGGCCAATTGGTCGAGCCGTGTGGCGTCCAGCCCGGCGACATTGGCGCGACCACTGCCGACCATGTAGACGCTGAATTCCTCGCGCAGGCGCTGCACCTGCAGCGGCGACAGTCCGGTGTAGGAGAACATGCCGCGTTGTTCGGTGATGTGCGCGAATCGTTCGCTCAGGCCATAGGCGGCCAGCGCTTCGACCAGGCCGTGGCGCAAGCTGGCGACGCGCTGGCGCATGGCTTCCAGTTCACTCTGCCACACGCACTTCAGGGCTTCGTCGCCAAGGATCTGTGCCACCACGGCCGCTCCATGGGCGGGTGGCGTGGACCAGAGGTTGCGAGCGATCGAAGCCAGCTGGCTGCGGATGTCGACGAGCTTTTCGGCGTCACCGGCGCAGACGATCAGGGCACCGGTGCGCTCACGATACAGGCCGAAATTCTTTGAGCAGGAACTGGTGATCAACAGTTCTGGCAGCTCGGCGGCGAACAGACGTATGGCCCAGGCGTCTGCTTCCAGGCCGTCACCGAAGCCCTGGTAGGCGAAGTCGATCAGCGGCAGTAGTTCACGTGCCTTGACCACTTCCAGCACACGCTTCCAGTCGCGCGGAGTAAGGTCGAAACCGGTGGGGTTGTGGCAGCAGGCATGCAGCAGCACCACGTCGCCCTTGGGCAGGTGGGTGAGGGCGGCGATCATGGCTTCCACGTCGAGGCGGTTGTCAGCGCCGACGTAGGGATAATGGCTGACCTTGAGGCCGGCTTCCGCGAACAGCGTTTCGTGGATCGGCCAGGTTGGATCGCTCAGCCAGATACCGCGCCCGGGCAGGCAGTGGCGAATGAAATCACCCGCCAGGCGCAGCGCACCGGTACCGCCGGGCGTTTGTGTGGCGCCTGCGCGTTGCTCGGTCAGTAACGGCGAGTTGGCGCCAAGCACCAGTTGGCTCAAGAGCGTGCCGAACGCCGCATCGCCGTGGCCTCCGACATAGGTCTTGGTCTGTTCGAGGTCGATCAGGCGCTGCTCGGCCAGCTTCACCGCGCGCGGGATCGGCGTCAGGCCCTGGGCGTCCTTGTACACGCCCACGCCAAGGTCCAGGCGCGCCGGGTTGCTGTCCAGCCGATAGGCTTCCATCAGGC
>CAZIZA010000337.1:0-3837 GCA_964543555.1 uncultured Pseudomonas sp. | reverse complement strand
ATTCTCGCCGAGCTGGCCACCGTGCAGATGCACGCCATCCAGACCAGCGGCAACTGTATTCGTAATACCACCACCGACCAGTTCGCTGGCGTGGCCAAGGACGAGATCGTCGATCCGCGCCCCTGGTGCGAAATCATCCGTCAGTGGTCGACCTTCCACCCCGAGTTCTCGCACCTGCCACGCAAGTTCAAGATCGCCGTCAACGGCGCCGTGAGCGACCGCGCCGCCATCGAGGTGCACGACATCGGCCTGGAAGCAGTGAAGAACGAGGCCGGCGAGCTAGGCTTCCGCGTCTCCGTCGGCGGTGGCCTGGGCCGTACGCCGATCGTCGGCAGCTTCATCAACGAATTTCTGCCCTGGCAGCACCTGATCAGTTATCTCGACGCCATCCTGCGTGTGTACAACCGCTATGGCCGTCGCGACAACAAGTACAAGGCGCGCATCAAGATTCTGGTCAAGGCGCTGACCCCCGAGGTATTCGCCGAGCGCGTCAACGCCGAGTGGGCGCACCTCAAGGATGGCCCAACCACCCTGACCGAGGCCGAAGTCGCTCGCGTCGCCGCCCATTTCGTCGACCCGAGCTATCTGGCCCTGCAGGACGAAGACGCCCTGCTCGCCCAGCAGGACGCCGAGCACCCGGGCTTCGCCCGCTGGCGTCAGCGCAACACCTTCGCCCACAAGAAGCCTGGCTATGTCGCCGTGACCCTGTCGCTCAAGCCCACCGGCGTGGCGCCGGGCGACGTCACCGACAAGCAACTCGACGCCATCGCCGACCTGGCCGATCGCTACAGCTTCGGCGAGGTACGCAACAGCCATAACCAGAACATCATCCTTGCCGACGTCGAGCAGCGTCAGTTGTTGACCCTGTGGGGCGAGCTACGCGAGCACGGTTTCGCCACGCCGAACGTCGGCCTGCTGACCGACATCATCTGCTGCCCGGGCGGTGACTTCTGCTCGCTGGCCAACGCCAAGTCGATCCCGATTGCTGAAGCCATTCAGCGTCGTTTCGACGATCTCGACTACCTGTTCGACATCGGCAATATCGACCTGAACATCTCCGGCTGCATGAACGCCTGCGGCCACCACCACGTCGGCCACATCGGCATCCTCGGCGTCGACAAGAAGGGCCAGGAGTTCTATCAGGTCTCGCTGGGCGGCAACGCCGGCCGTGACGCCAGCCTGGCGCAGATTCTCGGCCCATCCTTCGCCGAAGCGGACATGGCCGACGTGATCGACAAGATCATCAAGGTCTACGTCGAACAACGCACCGAAGAAGAAAGCTTCCTCGACACCTACCGCCGCGTCGGTATCGACCCGTTCAAGGAGCGCGTCTATGCAGCGAATCATTAAGAACGGCCAGGTGGTCGACGAAACCTGGCACCTGCTCGCCAAGGACGTGACCCTGGACGCCATCCCCAACAGCGACGACATCATCGTGCCGCTGGCCCTATGGGTCGAGCATGGCCATGCCCTCAAGGCCCGCGATGGCGGTCTCGGTGTATGGCTGGAGGCCGGCGACGAAATCGAGGAAATCGCCGCTGACCTCGCGCACTTCCAGGTCATCGCCCTGGAATTCCCGGCCTTTACCGATGGTCGGCACTCCTCCACTGCCTATCTGCTGCGCACCCGTTACGGCTACAAGGGCGAAGTGCGTGCCATTGGTGACGTGCTGCGCGATCAGTTGTTCGCCCTCAAGCGTGTCGGCTTCGATGCCTTCGCCCTGCGTGCCGACAAGGATCCGTACGATGCCCTGAAGGCCTTCGAGGATTACAGCGAGGTCTACCAGGCCTCGGCCGATCAGCCGCTGCCCCTGTTCCGTCGCCGCGCCTGATCGCAACCAGAGCATCTCAAACGCCCCGACTGGTTCGGGGCGTTTTGCTTTCTGGACCACGCCCACGCAGGCGCCAGGCGCAAGCTTGTGCGGCGAACGCACACACAAAAACGCCACGCCCTTTGAGGGGCACGGCGTTTTTATGATCCCTGGCTAAACAGCCGGCTTGATCAATCTTCGCGATAGCGACGCAGCTTCAGCGCCTTGCCAGCGACGCGGGTGTCTTTCAGCTTGCCGAGCAGGCGATCCAGGCCATCCTCCGGCAACTCGACCAGGCTGAACGTCTCGCGAATCTGGATGCGACCAATGGCTTCACGCGCCAGACCGCCTTCGTTGAGGATGGCGCCCAGCAGGTTCTTCGCGGCGATGCCATCACGAGTGCCCAGCGCGGTACGGCAACGCACACGACCTTCGGTCAGTGGCAACGGCGCACGGCGCTCACGGTATTCGCCGCGCTCACCACCGCTTCGCTCGGAGCGCTCACCATCACGCTCGCGACGCTCACGCGGCGCACCGCCAACACCCGGCACCAGCGGCTGCTCGCGCTCAACGGTCGCCAGATCCAGCGCCTGACCATTGGTGGCTTTTTTCAGCAACGCAGCGGCCAGGGCACGCGGGCTGCAGCCGATATCGGCGGTCAGGCGGTCGAGCAGATCGCCATGACTGGCTTCGGCTTCGGCCACCAGCGGCGCCAGGCTGCTGGTGAGCTTCTTGATACGCGCATCGAGCACCTGCTGGGCGTTCGGTAGCTTGACCTCGCCGACCTTCTGCCCGGTGACCCGCTCGATCACCTGCAACATGCGGCGCTCACGCGGTGTTACCAGCAGCAGCGCACGACCATCACGACCGGCGCGGCCCGTACGGCCGATACGGTGCACGTAGGACTCCGGGTCATACGGCATGTCGACGTTGAAGACGTGGGTGATGCGCGGCACGTCAATACCACGGGCGGCGACGTCGGTGGCTACAACGATGTCCAGGCGACCATCCTTGAGCGACTCGATCACGCGCTCGCGCTGATTCTGGGCGATGTCACCGTTCAGTGCGGCGGCCTTGAAGCCCTTGGCTTCCAGCGCACTGGCCAGATCCAGGGTGGCCTGCTTGGTGCGTACGAAGGCGATCAGCGCGTCGAAGTCTTCCACTTCCAGCAGACGCAACACGGCGTTGGTCTTCTGGTCGGCGTGGATCATCAGGTGCGCCTGCTCGATACGCGAGACGGTCTGGGTCTTGGCCGCGATCTTGATGTGCTGCGGCTCGCGCAGATGCTTCTCGGCGATGGCACGGATCGAGTGCGGCAGGGTCGCGGAGAACAGGACGCTCTGGCGGCTTTCCGGCATGGCCTCGAAGATCACTTCGAGGTCGTCCATGAAGCCCAGCTTGAGCATTTCGTCGGCTTCGTCGAGGACCAGGTGCTGAATGGTGGACAGCACTTTCTCGTCACGACGCAGGTGGTCGACCAGGCGGCCTGGGGTGGCGACGATGACCTGGGCGCCCTGGCGAATGGCCTTGAGCTGCGGGCCCATCGGCGCACCACCGTAGACGGCCACTACGTTCAGGCCAGGCATCTGCTTGGAGTAGGTTTCAAACGCGGTAGCCACCTGCAGGGCCAGCTCGCGGGTCGGTGCCAGGATCAGCACCTGCGGCTCGCGCTTGGCGGTGTCGATCTTCGACAGCAGCGGCAGCGCGAAGGCGGCGGTTTTGCCGGTGCCGGTCTGCGCCTGGCCGATCATGTCGTGGCCGGCAAGGATTACCGGAATGGCCTGCGACTGAATCGGAGACGGCTCTTCATAACCAACGGCGGTCAGAGCGGCGAGAATATTGGGGTGAAGTCCGAGCGCGGCGAAGCCGCCGATTTCCTGGGTCATGGGTCTGCCTCAAGTGCATCCGCAAAGACCCATGTTCCAAAGCTGCGCATGCCGTGTAAGACCTTGTGGGTCACCCTGGCAGCCTGGTCGGCGGGGATTTGCGAAAACGTGATGAAAGTGAATCGTCAAGGATAGTCCGCT
>CAZIZA010000336.1:0-3859 GCA_964543555.1 uncultured Pseudomonas sp. | reverse complement strand
ACTGCTCGGGGTCAGCGCCGGAGGGCAGCTCCTTGATGATCTTGCGCGTGGCCAGGTCCATCACCTGCACCCGGTCCGAGTCGCTGGCGCAGATGTACAGAAGTTTATTGTCGGAAGACAGCAGCAACCCGCGCGGGCGCATGCCGACATCCAGGGTGGCGGTGACTTCGAGGCTATCGAGGTCGATGACGCTGATGCTGTCATCCTTCTCGTTGGACACGTAGGCCGTGGCGGCAAGGGCCGAGTGGCAGGCCAGGCCGAAGGCGACGGCGCAGGCGAGGCGGGTCAGGTGCATGGGGTTGATCCTCTTGTTGTAGTTGTTGGTAGCCGGTGCTTTTTGTGGGAGGCGCTTTCGGCTCGGGCATCCTGCTTCGCTCTACCTCCTGCATCCCTGCAGTCGTTGCCGCGACAGTCGCCGCTATAGCGCCTCCCACAGGTGTTCTGCTTTTCTGTAGGAGCCCGCTTGCGGGCGATACCTTGCGATGATCGCCGGCAAGCCGGCTCCTACAGAGGCGTACCCGCCAGATCACAGCTCACCTCCGGCTGGTCGTAGCCGAGGCTGTCCATTTCGTTGCTGGGATGGAGAAAACCCTCCTGCGGCGAGGTACTGACCAGGGCTCGCGGGTGCACCAGCGGAAGCGGTTGGCGCAGTTCGCCATTCCACGGACGGAAGCTCAACTTGCGGCCCTTGAAGCCGTCCAGCGGCAGTTGTTCGTTCAGCAGCAGATGACGAATACCCTGCGGCTCGGCGGTGCGCTGCTTGGTAATGGCCGTGGCCACGCTGCGCACGGCCATCCAGGCGGCGAAGTCGCGGTCGTTCATCCAGCGGCCGGCCAATTCCTCGAAGCGTTTCTGCAACTGTGCGGCGCCAAAGGTTTCCACCGTTTTGTGCCAGGCAGTCGGGGTCAGGCCCTGGGTTCCGGCCACCGGGCGCGGGTACCAGGTGTTGTAGGGCAGGTATTCGCCGAAGTCGCCGTGCTCGTCGGCCACCAGCACCACGTCGTACTCGCTGGCCTGGGTGAACAGCGGCATTTCCGCCTGGGCGCTGCGCCGTTGGTCGTTGTCGAAGCTCCACGGCTTTTCGGCGACGATCTTGTGGCCGAAGCGTTTCGCGGCGCGCTTGAGCGCGTCGGCGTAGGCGATGTCGTCCTCGGTGCTGCCGGTGACCAGCAGCCAGCGTGTCCATTTGCGCACAGCGAGGAACTGCGCCAGGGCGTCGGCCAGCATGGCGCGGCTGGGCAGGGTGTGCAGCACGTTGCCCAGGCACTGCTCGCGGCGCAGGCCGTCGTCGGCGCTGCCGGCATTGAACAGCAGGCTGTCCGGCAGGCGCGCGCTGAGCTGGCGCAGGGTGGCGACCGGGGCGTTAACCACGAACAGGCGAATGCCGGCCTGGTGCTGTTGTTCGGCGGCGACGAGCAGCTCCGTTGCATCCTCGCTCTCGGCGCTTTGCAACTCGAAGTGCTGCTTGAGGAAGCGCCCGGTGCTGTTGCTGTCGATGATCGCCAGCTCGGCGCCACGGCGGCCGGCGTCCAGCGGTTCGGGGATGACGTTGGACAGCAGCGGCCCGCGTGGCGGCTGATGCGCCAGGTAGCCAATGCGCACCTGCAGCTCGTCCGCGCTGGCGCCGGCCGTCACACCGAACGCGGCAGCGAGGCAGAACAACAAGCGGCAACTGATCCGGTGCATGGGGCGACTCCTGCAGAGGGTGTCGCCAGCATAGGAAGCGCTTACGGCTCGGGAAATATGCCCAAGGTAGCGCCGGACACGTACGAAGGTAGTAGTCCGCCCGGTCGCAAGGGCCTGGGCGGTGCGGCGGCATGCCGGGAAATATGCCCAAAGTACCAGCCCGGCAGTACCAAGGTAGTAACCCGATGCGCACCGTTACTTCCTAGCATGGCAGGCACTGCCCAATAACAAGAACAGGTGACCGCCATGCGTATCTTCAAGGCTCTGCTGCTGCCGCTATTGCTGATCATCAGCCTGCTCGGCGTCGATCAACTGCACGCCGCCGGTGACATGACCCGCCGCCCAATCGCGTTGCCCGATCTGGTGCTGGGCAGCGACGACAGTGACTACTTCATGTCGCAGAGCGAATACCAGTTGGAAACCGGCCAGGCTTACCAGCTCAAAGTCATTTCCAACGGCCAGAAGGAATACGCCTTCCAGGCGCCGGAGTTCGCCACTTCCATCTACCTGCGCAAGGTCGAGGCAGGCGGCGTTGAGGTGAAAGCCGTCACCCTGACCGAACTGGAATTCGAAGAGGCCGGTGAGGCGGAGATCTTCTTCCTGCCGATCAAGCCAGGCAAGTATCGCTTCTACGCCAAGGGCCTGGAAGGCAAGGGCATGCTCGGCTACTTCGTGGTCAGGTAGCGCGGCCAAGCAGATGACCACCCTGGGCCGTATCAATCTTGGCGTCAGCCTGCTGTTCGTACTGGTGACCCTGGCCGGGTTGGCGCTGCTGCTGCGCCAGGCCAGCCACGATGTGCAGCGCGAGCTACAGGCCGCCGAAGCGGTGGTGGAATACCTCGGTGAAGTGGCGCGCAGCAACCCCGGCAGCCTGCGCCCGGAGCTGACCGAGAACCTGCGGCATATCCGCGTGAGCTGGCTGCGCCCGGGCGAAGAGCCCGAGCAGCAGACCGAAAGCCTCATCGAACACTGGATCGCCCAGCGTCTGCTGGACTCGGCCTCACTGGTGGCTGATGCCTGGCCGCTGAAGGATGGCCGCGAGTTGCGTATCGCCCTCGACCCCTATGACGAGATCGAGGAAATCCAGGACTCGCTGCTGCAACTGCTGCTACTCAGCGCCTTCGCCCTGATCCTCAGCCTGCTGACCATTCGCTTCGCCGTAAACCGGGCCAGGCGCGTGCTGGACGAGTTGCTCGCCGGTCTGCGCGAAGTCGGCGCCGGCCACTTCGATACGCGTTTGCATGATCACGGCCTGGTCGAGGCCAAGCACCTGGCGGCGCACTTCAACGATATGACCATCACCCTGCAGCAGGTGCAGGCGGACAACGCCGAGCTGACCCAGGCGCTGCTGGAGCTGCAGGAGCGCGAGCGCACGCGCCTCGGCCAGACCCTGCATGACGACCTCGGCCAGTACCTCAGCGGCATTCGCGCCCAGGCCTGCCTGCTCAAGGTGATCGCCGACCGCCCGCAGCAGGTGCAGGACACCGCGCGCCTGCTGGACGACAACTGCGAGCGCCTGCAGCAGGGCTTTCGCAGCCTGATCCGCGACCTCTACCCGGTGGTGCTGGAGCGTCTGGAACTCGGCCCGGCGTTGCAGCAACTGGCCGCCGACTGGCAGCAGGCACAAGGCATTCGCTGCCACCTGCAACTGGGCGAGCACCTGCCGAGCCTGCCACTGGCGAGCAAGGCCCATCTCTATCGCCTGGTGCAGGAGGCGCTGACCAATGTGGCCCGTCATGCCGATGCCAGTGAGGTACGCATTCGACTGCAACGCCGTGGTCAGGGTCTGCGCCTGCTGGTGCGCGACAACGGCCAGGGCACCGCGCTGCCGCTACGCCCCGGCATCGGCCTGCGCTCGATGCGCGAACGCAGCCGCAGCCTCGGCGGCGAACTGCGCCTGCACAGTCGCCCGCAAGCGGGCTGGGCGTTGTGCCTGAACATTCCTCTGGAGGTAGCCCCATGAAGGTGCTGTTGGTAGATGACCACGCAGTAGTGCGCCAGGGCTACGCCAGCCTGCTGCGCGCCCTTTTACCGGAAGTGCAACTGCGCGAAGCCTGCGACGGCGAACAGGCCCTGCAACGGGTGCAGGAAGAGATTCCCAACCTGGTGATCATGGACATCGGCCTGCCCGGCATCAGCGGCCTGGAAACCACCCGCCGCCTGCGTCAGCGCC
>CAZIZA010000335.1:0-3862 GCA_964543555.1 uncultured Pseudomonas sp. | reverse complement strand
CGCGATGCCGATGCGCTGTACGAGTACCGCGGCCTGTTCTGGCGCCGTCCGTACCTGACCGCCGTGCTTACGGTGATGATGCTGTCACTGGCCGGTATTCCGCTGACCGCAGGCTTCATCGGCAAATTCTACGTGATCGCCGCCGGTGTCGAAGCGCAACTGTGGTGGCTGCTCGGCGCCATGGTGCTGGGCAGCGCCATCGGCGTATTCTATTACCTGCGGGTGATGGTCACCCTGTTCATGCGCGAGCCCAACCTGCATCGCCACGACGCGCCCTTCGACTGGGGCCAGCGTGCCGGCGGCATCATGCTGCTGGTGGTTGCGCTGCTCGCCTTCTTCCTCGGCGTTTACCCGCAGCCGCTGCTGGAACTGGTGCAGCAGGCCGGACTGGCCGCCCTGGCGCAGTAAACGAAGCCTCGTAAAAGAAAGCCCCCGCAGATGCGGGGGCTTTCTTTTAAGGGTCGCGGCTAAAGCCCCTCCCACAAGTCACCAAGAACCTGTGGGAGGGGCTTTAGCCGCGACGGGGTGTTGCGCTACCGCCGAGCCACCAGAAACAGACGCGGAAACGGCAACAACACCCGACCATCGGCCTGCGCCGGATAGGCCTCACTGACCGCGGCCTGATAGCGCTCGAGGAAAGCTGCCTGCTGCTCGACCTCCAGCGGTTGCAGGAACGGCAACAACGCCGTGGACTTGAACCACTCCACCACCGCCGCCGCGTTATCCAACACATGGAAATAGGTCGTGCGCCAGATATCCAGCTCGCTGGCATGGGCGCCGAGGATATCGTAGTAGGTCTGCGCGCTATGCCGCTCGGCATGGCGCACCTCGCCGATCTTTTCAGCCCAGGGGCCATCGGTCGCCACTTCGCGGGCCAGGCGGTGTGCCGGTTCCTGCAGGTTGTCTGGCGTCTGGATCGCCAACCAGCCACCGGGCGCCAGTTGCGCCAGCAATCTCGGGTATAGCTGGGCGTGTTCGGGCAGCCATTGCAGCGAGGCGTTGGCCAGTATCAACTGTGGCGCGCACTCGGCCTGCCAGTGCTGGATATCCGCCAACTGGAAGGTCAGCTGCGGCAGGCGTTCGCGCGCCGCGCGCAACATGTCTTCGCTGCTGTCGATACCCAACACCCGTGCCTCGGGCGCATGCGCCTGCAATACGGCAGTGGAATTACCGGGGCCGCAGCCCAGGTCGACCGCCAGCTCGACATCATCGCGCGGCACCGCCGCCAGCAGATCATACACGGGGCGGGTACGCTGACGTTCGAACAGGGAATATTGCTGGGCAGACCAACTCATCAGAAAACTCCTGGCTTCATTCGACCGGCAGAGGATAACAGGCCACGCGCCGCGCTCCGCCACCGGCAGTTTTCCGCTGTAAAGCTGCTGGCACATGGCGGTTATCCGCCACCTCCTGTGCGCCAGATCACAGGCTTTTTACCAGCCCTGGCAGGCTGGCGGAAATTCGCCACACTGGCATAACCCTTGCCATGCAAGGATCAGCTCTGAACTGTCTGGGATGCTGCCTATATCCCCATAGCAGAACAGTGGAGCGACCAACACGAGGCCGCCGTAAAGGCGTCGCAACCGACAAGAAGAAAAGGAAGCAGTATGTTCAATCCAGTCCGCGCCCTGGCCGCATGCGCCTTGGCGTTAGCTTCTCTTGGTGCCAATACGGCACTGGCCGATGAACCTATCCTGATCAAGTTTTCCCACGTTGTCGCCGACGGTACGCCCAAGGGCCAGGGCGCACTGATGTTCAAGCAGTTGGTCGAGGAGCGCCTGGCCGGCAAGGTCAAGGTCGAGGTCTACCCGAACTCCAGCCTTTACGGTGACGCCAACGAGCTGGAAGCCCTGCGCAACGATGAGGTGCAACTGCTGGCGCCGTCCCTGGCCAAGTTCGAGCAGTACACCAAACAGTTGCAGGTGTTCGACCTACCCTTTCTGTTCGACGACATCGACGCGGTCAACCGCTTCCAGAAGCGCTCCAAGGGCCGCCAACTGTTGCGCTCGATGGAAGACCACAACATCGTCGGCCTGGCCTATTGGCACAACGGCATGAAGCAGCTCTCTGCGACCCGCGCGTTGCATACACCCGGTGACGCCAATGGTCTGAGCTTCCGCATTCAGCCCTCGGCGGTGCTGGAGGCGCAATTCGGCCAGGTTGGCGCCAGCACCCAGAAGCTGCCCTTCGCAGAAGTGTTCAAGGCGCTGCAGAGCGGCCAGGTGCAAGGTGCGGAGAACCCCTGGTCGAACATCTACAGCCAGAAGCTGCACGAAGTACAACCGTTCATCAGCGAAACCAACCATGGTGTGCTGGACTACATGCTGGTGAGCAACTCACGCTTCTGGTACGGCATCCCGCATCAGATCCGTGTGGAGCTGGAAGCCATCATCGATGAAGTCACCTATGCGGTGAACAAGCAGGCCGAAGCCGCCAATCAGGCTGACCGCCAACGCATCATCGACTCCAGCCGTAGCCAGTTGATCACCCTCAGCAGCGAAGAACGCGAAGCCTGGCGCAACGCCATGCGCCCGGTGTGGCAGCAGTTCGAATCCGTGATCGGCAGCGACGTGATCAAGGCAGCTCAGACGGTCAATCGCAAGCAGCGCAATTGATGGCGGGAATCCGCCAGACGTCTATCAGCAGCGAATATGCTCCGGTGGCAATGGATGCCCGAGCAGGAAGCCCTGCAACGAGTCGCAGCCCAACCCGGTAAGAAACGCCTGTTGCTCGGGCGTTTCTACCCCTTCGGCGACAATACGCAGATCGAGCGCCTGACCCAGGGCAACGATGGCGGAGACGATGGCCATGTCGTCGCTGTCGTGTTCCAGGTCCCGCACGAAGCCACGGTCGATCTTCAGTTCGTTCGCCGGCAAACGCTTCAGATAGAGCAGGCTGGAATAACCGGTGCCGAAATCGTCGATGGCAATGTCCACGCCTATTTCGGCAAGCTGTTCGAGAATCACTTGGCTGGCACCCACATCATGCATGGCAGTGCTTTCAGTGATTTCCAGGGTTAGGCAATTGGCCGGCAGCGCATGCCTGGTCAAGGTCTTGCGCACGGTTTCGACCAACTCCCCATGGCAGAACTGCAGCGCCGAGAGGTTAACCGCCACACGCCAGTCCTGGTGACCCTGCTCAAACCATAGACGCATCTGTCGGCAGGCCTCATTCAGAACCCATTCACCGATAGGGATGATCAACCCGGTCTTTTCCGCCAACCCGATAAAACGCACCGGCGCCAGTAAGCCCTGCTGCGGATGCAGCCAACGCAATAAGGCCTCAACACCGAGCATACGCCCGGATCCGCTGGCGAACTTTGGCTGATAGTGAAGGCGTAGCTCGCCGCGCTCCAGGGCTACGCGCAGATCCTGCAGCAACTGCAGCTGCTGCCGCGCATCAGTATTCATCGAGCTCTCGAAGAAGCTGTATCCATTCTTACCCAGACTCTTGGCGTGATACATCGCCGCGTCAGCATTGATCAGCAGCTCCTGCTGGTCGATACCATCTCCCGGATACAGGGCAATTCCCACGCTGGCAGAGACACGCAGTTCATGTCCTTCGATCTCGAAGGGCTGACTGAGCAGCCCCACCACATGGCTGGCCACGTTGCTCGCATCATCCGGATGACGCAGTTCGGCCAGCAGCACGAACTCGTCACCACCGATGCGCGCCAGGCTGTCATTGGCGCGTAGATGGGCACGCAGACGCTGCGCCACTGCGACCAGCAATTGATCACCAACGTGATGACCAAAGGCATCGTTTACCGGTTTAAAGCCGTCCAGGTCCATGAACAGCAAGGCGAAATAACCGCCGTTGCGCTGCAACTTGAGGATGTTCTGATTGATGCGATCTTCCAGCA
>CAZIZA010000334.1:0-3863 GCA_964543555.1 uncultured Pseudomonas sp. | reverse complement strand
GCATCCCCAAGTCCGAATATGCCCGTCGGCGCAAGGCGCTGATGGCGCAGATGGAACCCAACAGTATCGCTATCCTGCCAGCGGCGCCGGTATATATCCGCAACCGTGACGTCGAGCACGTCTACCGCCAGGACAGCGACTTCCAGTACCTCACCGGCTTTCCCGAGCCTGAGGCGGTGATGGCGCTGATTCCCGGGCGTGAGCATGGCGAATACGTGCTGTTCTGCCGCGAGCGTGATCCCGAGCGCGAGTTGTGGGATGGCTTGCGCGCCGGCCAGGACGGTGCGCTCAGCCAGTTTGGCGCCGACGACGCCTTCCCCATCGGCGATATCGACGACATCCTGCCAGGGCTGATCGAAGGCCGCGAGCGCGTCTACTACGCCATTGGTTGCAACCAGGAGTTCGATCACCGGCTGATGGAGTGGGTCAACCACATTCGCGCCAAGGCTCGTCAGGGCGCCACGCCGCCGAACGAGTTCGTCGCGCTCAATCACCTGCTGCACGACATGCGCCTGTACAAGTCGGCCGCCGAGGTCAAGGTGATGAAGGCGGCGGCCGAGATCAGTGCGCGCGCTCACGTGCGTGCGATGCAGGCCAGCCGCGCCGGTCTGTACGAATACCACCTTGAAGCCGAACTGGATTACGAATTTCGTAAGGGTGGGGCGAAAATGCCGGCTTACGGCAGCATCGTCGCCGCAGGCAAAAATGCCTGCATCCTGCACTACCGCGAGAACGATGCGCCGCTCAAGGACGGTGATCTGGTGCTGATCGACGCCGGCTGCGAGATCGACTGCTACGCCAGCGACATCACCCGTACCTTCCCGGTCAGTGGCAGATTTTCGCCTGAGCAGAAGGCTATCTATGAGTTGGTATTGGCCTCGCAGGAGGCTGCCTTCAGGGAAATAGCCCCGGGCAAGCACTGGAATGAAGCGCATGAGGCCACTGTGCGGGTGATCACTGCCGGCCTGGTCGAACTGGGGCTGCTCGAGGGCGATGTCGACGAACTGATCGCCAGTGAAGCCTACAAGCCCTTCTATATGCACCGTGCCGGCCACTGGCTGGGCATGGATGTGCACGATGTTGGCGACTACAAGGTGGGCGGCGAGTGGCGCGTGCTGGAAGTCGGCATGGCGATGACCGTTGAACCGGGCATCTACATCGCCGTCGACAACGACAAGGTCGCCAGGAAATGGCGTGGGATTGGTGTGCGCATCGAGGACGATGTGGTGGTGACCAAGCAGGGCTGCGAGATTCTCACCGGCGGCGTGCCCAAGACCGTCGCCGAGATCGAGGCCTTGATGGCTGCCGCTCGCAGCGAGGCGGCCTGAACTCATGGCCCGCGCTAACCTGGCGATCATCGGTGGTGGCTTGGTGGGTGCCAGTCTGGCACTGGCTCTGCAGGACGCAGCGCGACAGCGCGGCTGGCGCATCGTCCTGATTGAACCCTTTGCCCCGGGCAGCGAATACCAGCCCAGCTATGACGCGCGTTCTACCGCGCTGTCCTATGGCAGTCGGTTGATCTACGAACGCCTGGGCCTGTGGCAGCGCATCGCCCAGCGCGCCGAGCCGATTCAGCAGATTCATGTGTCTGACCGCGGCCGCTTCGGCGCCACGCGCCTGCAGGCCATCGAGGAAGGCGTGCCGGCGCTCGGCTACGTGGTGGAGAACGCCTGGATTGGTCATTGCCTGTGGCAAATGCTGGATGAGGACGTGATCGAATGGCGCTGCCCGGCCGAGGTGGTTGGTATGCAGCGTCTCGACGACGGCTATCGCCTGATCCTCAGCGACGAAACCAGCCTGAATTGCGAGCTGGCGATTCTCGCTGACGGCGGGCGCTCCGGTTTGCGTGAACAATTGGGTATCAACGTCAGTTGCAAGCCGTATGGGCAGAGTGCGCTGATCGCCAATGTCAGCCCACTGGAGGCGCATCGTTGTCAGGCTTTCGAGCGCTTTACCGATGACGGCCCCATGGCCATGTTGCCTTTAAGTGACAACCGTTGTGCTCTGGTCTGGACGCGCACCCGCGCTGATGCCGAGCGCCTGCTGCACGCTAGCGAGGCAGGCTTCCTCGCGGAGTTGCAGCAGGCCTTCGGTTATCGTCTGGGCGCCTTGCGCCAGGTGGGGGCGCGGCATCTCTATCCGCTGAGCCTGGTCGAGGCACAGGAGCAGGTGCGCGCGCACCTGGTAGTGCTGGGTAACGCCGCGCACAGCCTGCACCCCATCGCCGGCCAGGGCTACAACCTGTCGTTGCGCGATACCCTGGCGCTGGCTGAGGTGCTGATCGACAGTGAGGCAGCGCTGGGCGATCTCGCCACCTTGCAGCATTACCAGCAACGGCAGCAGCTCGATCAACAGATGACTGTTGGTTTCTCCGACCAGGTGACGCGTCTGTTCAGCAACGCGCAGCCACTGCTGACCGCCGGGCGCAACCTGGGTTTGCTCGGTCTCGACCTGCTGCCGCCGGCCAAGCGCTGGTTCGCCCGGCAGGCGATGGGCATGGGTACGCGAAGTCTCTGACAGCCAAGGAGTGAATATGCGAGCGGATCTGATCATCGTCGGCGCCGGAATGGTCGGCAGTACCCTGGCTCTGGCGCTGGAGCACTGCGGCCTGGACATCCTGATCGTCGACGGCAGCCCGCTGAGCGTGTCGCCCTTCGATGCGCAGGCGCCGTTCGAGCCGCGTGTCAGCGCGCTGTCGATGGCCAGCCAGCGGATTCTCCAGCGCATCGGTGCCTGGCCCGGTATCGCCAGCCGGCGAGCCTGCCCCTATGGCGAGATGCGTGTCTGGGATGGCTCCGGCACCGGCAGCATCCACTTCGCTGCGGCCAGCGTGCATGCCGAGACACTGGGCCATATCGTCGAGAACCCTGTGGTGCAGGATGCCCTGCTCGAGCGCTTGCACGACAGTCAGATCGGCCTGCTGCCCGGCGCCCGTCTGGAGCAATTGCGTCGTAGCGGCGATGACTGGCTGCTGACACTTACCGATGGCCGGCAACTGCGTGCGCCGCTGCTGGTGGCTGCCGACGGCGCCAATTCGGCCGTGCGTCGCCTGGCCGGTTGCGCCACGCGTGAGTGGGATTACCTGCACCACGCGATTGTCACCAGTGTGCGTTGCGAGCAGCCGCATCAGGCCACCGCCTGGCAGCGCTTCACCGACGACGGCCCGTTGGCCTTCCTGCCGCTGGCCGGGCCTGCCGGCGAGCACTGGTGCTCGATCGTCTGGTCCACCGTGCCGGTCGAGGCCGAGCGCCTGATGACGCTGGACGACGAGGCCTTCTGTGCTGAGTTGGGCAAGGCTTTCGAGCATCGCCTCGGCCAGGTGCTGCACGCCGACCGTCGGCTGTGCATCCCGCTGCGTCAGCGCCATGCCAAGCGTTATGTCGAGCCCGGGTTGGCGCTGATCGGCGATGCCGCGCATACCATTCACCCGCTGGCGGGGCAGGGTGTCAACCTGGGCTTTCTCGACGCAGCGGTGCTCGCCGAGGTGCTGCTGCATACCGCCGAGCGCGGTGAGCGCCTCAGGGATGAGCGTGTGCTGAGCCGCTACGAGCGTCGGCGCATGCCGCACAACCTGGCGATGATGGCCGCGATGGAAGGCTTCCAGCGCCTGTTCCAGGCCGATCCGCTGCCACTGCGCCTGCTGCGCAACGTCGGCCTCGACCTGGTCGACGGCCAGGCTGAGGCCAAGGCGCTGTTCATGCGTCAGGCGCTCGGGCTGTCGGGCGACCTGCCGGAGCTGGCACGCGCCTGAGCTGACGCAACTTGTAATAAGTACTGCGTTGGGTCTTGCTGTTTACGTTGAGAAGGCAAATAACATTCACTACTATTCAGCCACTTTGTAATCCACAAGAGGCTGGTCCCAT
>CAZIZA010000333.1:0-3884 GCA_964543555.1 uncultured Pseudomonas sp. | reverse complement strand
GGTACACCGCGTTCATGGTGTTGGCGCTCTGGCCGGGCATGTCCATGGTCAGGACAACGATATTGTCCTGGCCTTTTTCGTAACGGATGGCCTCAGTCATTTTTCTTATCTCCGCCTCAAACTCTTTCAATAATCGTTGCGATACCCATGCCACCGCCGACGCAGAGCGTGGCGAGGCCGTAGCGCAACTGACGCTTCTCCAGCTCGTCGAGCAGCGTGCCGAGAATGGCGCAGCCCGTTGCGCCCAGCGGATGGCCCATGGCGATGGAGCCGCCGTTGACGTTGACCTTGTCCTCGGTCACGCCCATGTCCTTCATGAACTTCATCACCACCGAGGCGAAGGCCTCGTTGACTTCGAACAGATCGATATCGTCGATGGCCAATCCCGCCTTGGCCAGCGCCTTGCGCGTAGCCGGGGCCGGCCCGGTGAGCATGATGGTCGGATCGGTGCTGGTCACCGCCGTGGCGACGATACGCGCACGTGGCTTCAGGCCCAGTTCCTTGCCCTTGGCGGCCGAGCCAATCAGCATCAGCGCCGCGCCGTCGACGATGCCCGAACTGTTGCCGGGCGTGTGCACGTGCTCGATACGCTCGACATGGCTGTAGACACGCAGCGCGGTGGCGTCGAAGCCCATCTGCCCCATCATCTCGAAGCTCGGCTTGAGCTTGCCGAGGCCTTCGAGAGTGGAATCGCCACGGATGAACTCGTCATGGTCGAGCAGCACGATGCCGTTCTGGTCGGCCACCGGAATCAGCGATTTGGCGAACGAACCATCGGCGCTGGCACGCGCCGCCTTCTGCTGCGAACGCAGGGCGAAGGCATCGACATCGGTGCGGCTGAAACCCTCCAGGGTGGCAATCAGGTCAGCGCCGATACCCTGCGGCACGAAATTGCAGTGGATGTTGGTTTCCGGGTCCATCACCCAGGCGCCGCCGTCGGAGCCCATGGGGATACGCGACATGGATTCCACACCGCCGACCACCACCAGATCCTCGAAGCCGGAGCGCACCTTCATCGCCCCCAGGTTCACCGCCTCCAGACCCGACGCACAGAAACGGTTGAGCTGCACGCCTGCCACGCTGACGTCCCAGTCGGCGACCATGGCGGCCGTCTTGGCGATATCGGCACCTTGATCACCCACCGGCGTCACGCAACCGAGGACGATGTCGTCCACCTGACTGGTGTCCAGGCTGTTGCGTGTCTGCAGGGCATTGAGCAGACCTGCGACCAGCTGCACGGGTTTGACGCTGTACAGCGCGCCGTCCTTCTTGCCCTTGCCACGGGGCGTACGCAGTGCATCGAAAATATAGGCTTCGGTCATGGCGTCCTCGGGAGCGGATGCAGCGCGGGTGACTTCAATCGCGCCACCGCGCAGGTTCTTGTTCTGACATGCCTACCTTAGCGCCGGGCTGCCTGCGCTCAATGACCTAAGCGCTCAGCGACATTGACCACTGAGCTCAGACGAACGGTCATGCATTCGATTTTTCGAAATGAATGCCAGCAAGCGGTCTGCCTCAAGGTCTATAGCCTTTCAAACACGCATCGGCATAGCTGATGCTTTTTAGCAGCACATGTTTAGAAAATAAGTGATCTAAGGCGTGGGTGACTCCAACCCTAGAGTTGGAGGTACACCCAGTTGGGAACGGGTGCCAGGAACCGTCGCCGGGTCATGCCGGGACGGTGAGTCAGAATCTTGCCCGGGGTAGTGCGGCAATCTGCCAGACAGTTTGGCGGTGACTCCACCCCCGATAACAACAAAAGGCATACGGCCATGTTCAAGCAGCCAAAATACCGCCAGGCTGGCGTCATCCTGTTCGCCACGGCGGTGATCCTGATTCTTCCCAACCTGACCCGTCTGGTCAGCTAACCCTCCCCCTTGCCTGTGCAGACGCCGTAGCGCGATCAACACGGGACGGACAACCCTGCGGCAGACACTGTCACAGCAGATGGCCTGATATGGACTTCACCAGGGGCTCAAGAGATCATGCCTCGCCCCTTGAACGCCACTGGAGCCCGCCATGCGCCTGACTATCCTGTTCGCCGGCCTGTTCGCTTTGCTCACTGCCCAGGCAAGCGAATTTGACCAGGCTCTGGCCATCAGCAGCCTGAAACGCAGCGACAGCCTGCTGATCGATGTCCGCAGTGCCGATGAATTTGCCGAAGGCGCCTTAGCTGGCGCAATCCGTATCAGCCACGACGACATCGCCGCGCAGATCATCCGTATCGCACCGGAAAAGGATCGCCCACTGGTTCTCTATTGCCGCAGCGGGCGGCGTTCGGCACTTGCCAAGCAAAGTCTGGAAGCAATCGGCTACAGCCAGGTGATCAATGCCGGGGCCTATGAGGAACTGCGTCCCCTGCTGGATAAAAGCCCATGAAGCAGACCCTGCTGTTGGCCTTGCTCATGCTCGCTGGCCCCCTGCAGGCCGCCCAGTTCGAAGTACTGCTGATGAGTACACGGCACGTCTGGAGCAGCAGCGAACTGCTGGCGCATCCACAGGCCCGCGATATCGATATCCATGATGACGTCAGCTACAAGCGCACCATGCACTACCGCGCTGTGCCATTGAGCGCACTGTTGGAAGGTGTCGCACCTGGCGATCATCTTCAGGCAGTAGCGCTGGATGGCTTTGCCGCCGAACTGCCAGCCGCACTTCTGCTGGCCAACGAGGGTGCCAAGGCCTGGCTGGCCATCGAAAACCCCAAGCATCCGTGGCCACCGCTGGCCAAGGGCAAGCCCAGCGCAGGTCCCTTCTATCTGGTCTGGACAGATCCGGCTACCAGCCAGATCGGCCCGGAGCAATGGCCCTTTCAGGTCGCCAGGATTCGCCAACTGGCGCCCGTTGCGCAGCGCTTTCCCGCGCTGCTACCGAGCCAGGATGCCAGCGCCGAGGTGCAAGCCGGTTTCGCCCTGTATCAGAAGAACTGTATGGCGTGCCATCGGCTCAATGACGCGGGCGACTCGCAGTTTGGCCCAGACCTGAACATCCCGCACAACCCGACCGAGTACTTCAGCGGCGACTTCCTGCGCCAATACATACGTGCTCCGCAGAGCCTGCGGCACTGGCCGCAAGGTCGCATGCCCGGCTTCAGTGAACAGGTACTGCCACCTGCAGAACTGGAACGCCTGATCGCTTATCTGCGGCACATGGCACAGCGCAAGATCAGCACGAATCTGTAATGGAGCCGCGCCGACATGTCGCCGTTGTGGCCAAGGTGCGCACAGCGCACCCAGCCCCTATGGGCCTGCCGGGATTTTACTGTTGCCGCACCTGCAACAAGGGGGCGACCTGAACCTGCGCGTGCATCTGCTCGAAACCACCACCACGGCGCATACCACGTACCGGGCAGGCATCCAGGTAGTCCAGGCCAACGGCCAGCTTCAGGTGACGTTCCGGGCGCGCCAGGCAATTAGTCACGTCGAAGCTGTACCAGGCATCGCCCACCCAGGCCTCAGCCCAGGCATGGCTGGCCAGGTGCTCGGCATCGTCGGTGTAGAGATAGCCCGACACGTAACGCGCCGGCACGCCGAGGCTGCGCGCACAGGCCAAGAAGGCGTGGGTGTGATCCTGACAGACGCCACGCCGACCGGCGAAGGCCTCGGCGGCGCTGGTGTCCACTGCGGTAATGCCCGGCTTATAGGCGATGTGGGCATTGAGGGCGTGCATCAGGTCGATCAGACCGGTGCGATCGGTGCGCGCCTTGCTCTGCTGCGCGGCGAACTCACGCATGGCCTCATCGGCCTGAGTCAGGCGGGTGAAGCGCAAGAACGGCAGCGCTGACTGGCGCTCGTGCTCGGCCTCGCAGGTTTCGTCGATCTCCACCTGACCGCGGGCGCCGATGACGATGGACTCGTGCGGCTCGTCCAGGGTCAGCACGTGCA
>CAZIZA010000332.1:0-3924 GCA_964543555.1 uncultured Pseudomonas sp. | reverse complement strand
GGCACCAGTTTGACCACTTTCTTGGCAGCGATTTCGATGCTCTTGCCGGTCTGCGGGTTACGGCCGGTGCGGGCCGGACGCTCGCTCACTTTCAGTTTGCCGATGCCTGGCAGGGTGATCTCACCGTCGTTTTCCAGCGCGTCGCCGACAATTTCGCCCAACTGATCGATCAGGGTGCGGACAGTGGCTTTGGGCAGGGATACGGCCTCAGCCAGGTCGCCGATCAGTTGGTCTTTGGTGATTGCCATGATGTAACTCCGTTTGCAGGTGAGAGGTTCGCCAGCACGGGTACCGCCCCGGCCAGCTGAAACGTTGGAAAGCTAGCACAAAAGATGCGACTCGGCAGTGCTGCAGCAGGCACTGGCGATAGGGCTTAGTGTCGCATCAGCCTCGGTGGTTCCGGCTCATGAACAAAAAACGCACCTATTGATGCAGGCAATATCTGCTGTGCTCCGCCTTATTCGCGAGGACATACAGCTTGGCAGGGCTCAGCTAAGCTGGGTGTTAGTAGTCCCGTGCCGGAGTGACATCATGTTGCGTGTATTTGCTGATCTGGGGTTCCGCTGGAAGATTGCTCTGCCGATCCTGATGTTGGCCATTTTGCTGGTAACGATGGGGGCGCTGGGGGTTCGGGGCATCACTCAGGTTGCCGAGTCCAGCACCACACTGACCAATCGTCATTTGCCGGCTGTCAGTCTGTTACTCAATGCTGACCGTGATCTTTACCAGGCGTTCGTTGCTGAACGCAGCCTGCTCGATGAGAGCGCGCATGAACATGCCGACCAACTGCGCGCAGCACATGCTGAAAATCTGCAGCAGGCTTATGACCGTGTACACAAGTTTGCCACCATGCACCCTGGTAGCCAGGCACTTGCTCTGGTGGCCGAGTTCGACCGTGGTTATGAGCGCTGGAAGGCGACCTCCCTGCGTGTACTGGACATGAGTACGACCGACCCGGAAGGCGCCAGCCGGCTTAGCTTTGGTGACAGCGAGGCGCAGTTCGAAGCAGCACGCACTGCCATCGACAAACTCGGTGAGCTGGAAGATGGCGCTGCCAATGCAGTGGGCAGCAGTGCCATCTCTCGTGGTGAGGCCCTGGTCTGGCAGCAGGGAGTACTGATCAGCGTTGGCCTGCTGGTGTGTCTGCTGCTGGTGGTTGGCTTCCCGTTGCTGGTGACACGTCCGCTGCACAGCCTGCTGCACCGCATCGAGCAGATCGCCGATGGTGATGGTGATCTGCGGGTTCGCCTGGACGTGTTGTCGAAGGATGAGCTGGGTAAGCTCAGCCATGCCTTCAATCGCTTTCTCGACAAGCTGCAACCCTTGATCAAGGAGGTCGGCAGAGTCACTGGCGAGGTGGCGGATTCGGCGCAGAGTCTTGCCGGCATGGCGGCCGCCAATGACCGGTTGATCAGCAGCGAGCATGTCGCGGTCGATCAGGTCAGCACGGCTGCAACCGAGATGAGTGCTGCGGTGCATGAAGTGGCGCGCAATGCGCAAAATGCTGCCGATGCGGCACGCCATGCCCAGGTGCAGTCGCGTGACGGCGCACAGGTCGTGGGCGCGACCATCGACTCAATTCGGCAACTGGCGCAGGAAGTGGAAAGCGCCTCCGACACCATCCAGACCCTGGAGCAGGAAACTGCCAATATTGGTGCATTGCTGGCGGTGATCAAGGGCATTGCCGAACAGACCAATTTACTGGCGCTCAATGCGGCCATCGAGGCGGCGCGGGCAGGGGAGCAGGGGCGAGGTTTTGCTGTGGTGGCCGATGAAGTGCGCGCGCTGGCCGCGCGAACCCAGGAGTCGACCAAGGATATCCAGCAGATGATCGAGCGCTTGCAGGTCGGCGTGCAGAACGCGGTCAAGGCCACTCATTTGGGCAGCGCGCGAGCCAGGCAGAGCGTTGAGCAGGCTGCGGGTGTCGATCAGGCACTGAACATGACCGGTGACTCTGTGCAGCGCATCAATGACATGGCTGCGCAGATCGCCACTGCCTGCGAGGAGCAGAGCAGCGTTACCGAAGAGATCGCGCGTAACATCAGCGATATCCGCGACCTGTCCAACGAAGCGGCGCAGACTTCCGAGCAGAGTACGCGAGCCAGTCAGCATCTGTCTGAACTGTCGCATGGCCTGGCCCAGTTGGTGGGCCGCTTCCGTGTCTAAGTGTTTGAAGCAGTTGTAAGTTTGCGTTTAGTCGTTACAATGGCGCGGCCCGTCGCAATGACGGGCTTCGTTATGGTGGGCCCTGTCGGTCCCCTCGCAACGATTACCCGTGAACCTGGTCAGGCCCGGAAGGGAGCAGCCACAGCGGGAACATCGTGTGCCGGGGTGTGGCTGGCAGGGTTCGCCTCCAGCTTTCCCGGCGTTCGCCATTTTCCAGATTGTTTTTCGCGACCTGTCGCTTCGGGTGTTTGCCTGTGTGCAATAAAAAGCCCGCGCATGGGCGCGGGCTTCAGTATCGCTGATGGAATCAGGCTATGCGGTAGCTCAGCACGCTGTCCTGTTCCTTGAGCGTCTTGCGCAGGTCGGCGGGGATGTTGCCGGCCCGTACGGCCAGTTCCAGGCGGATTTCTTCCAGGCTCTGGGCAAAGGCATCCTGATTGTCGAGCTGCGGTTTGGCCAAAACGCGGCTGTAAACGGTGCTGTCACTCTCGTCGAGCAGGGCGAGGATGATGCTGCCATCCGGCCGTGGCGAGCTGAAGCTGGCGCGCAGCGGGTTGAACAGATGGTCGACGAGTTGCTGGTTGCTGAGTTCCATATCTGACTCCATCCTGAGGTTGGCCTCGTTTGACCTCAAAATGGCGGCTTTGTTCAAGCCGTGAGCGATTGACGCGTGCGCTCGATCACCTGCTGCAGCGAATCGTCATTGTACTGGCCCGGATAAAGGCGCTGGCTGTACTGGGCGATACCGGTCTTGTCGACCAATGTGAAGCTGAAGCTGCCCTTGCGCGTTGCCTGGATACGGCAGTCGAACGGGGCAAAGGCATGAGTCAGGGTGCTGATGGCTTTCTGGATCTGATGTTGAGTCGTCATTTTTCTAGGTATTTCCTTTAACGCAATTGCGCATCGATGCGCGTGGTGTTGCTCCGTGAGGTCGGCCGAAAAGCGGCCTTAGCAAGTAGACCAGTGGGAGCTTTATTAGCACGATAAAGTTCCATTGTTACGGTTCTTCGACGTGGTCGGTACGGCGGAGGCAGGCAGAAAGACAGCGCCATGAATGAATTGAGGCGAGTCGGCCTGAACAGTCAGCAGATGGGATCGGGGAGGGCGGCAGCGCAGGGAGGCGCTAGACGTTGAACCGTGAAACCAGCGGGGAGGCGCGAAGGCCTTGATGACTTGCAGCGTGGTACGAACGGCGCAGAGCATATGCGCTTGTTCAAGAAATAACCAGCTTTATTTTCATGGGTGCGCTTGTGCCTCTCAGCTGCGCCCGTGGCGGATGCAATTTGCCGGTTGCTCCGCTAGCATTAGCCCACTTTTGCTTTCCCTATATGACGGTTTTCCATGAGTTATCAGGTTCTTGCACGTAAATGGCGTCCGCGCTCGTTCCGCGAAATGGTCGGCCAGACCCATGTGCTCAAAGCCCTGATCAACGCCCTGGACAGCCAGCGCCTGCACCATGCCTACCTGTTCACCGGTACTCGCGGTGTGGGCAAGACCACCATTGCGCGGATCATCGCCAAGTGCCTGAACTGCGAAACCGGCATCAGCTCTACCCCTTGCGGCACCTGCTCGGTGTGCAGGGAGATCGATGAGGGGCGCTTCGTCGACCTGATCGAAGTGGACGCTGCCAGCCGCACCAAGGTCGAAGACACCCGCGAGTTGCTCGACAACGTGCAGTACTCGCCGAGCCGTGGGCGCTTCAAGGTCTACCTGATCGACGAAGTGCACATGCTCTCCACCAGCTCCTTCAACGCCCTG
>CAZIZA010000331.1:0-3925 GCA_964543555.1 uncultured Pseudomonas sp. | reverse complement strand
TCCACATCAGGGCGCCGAAGCGCCGCCAGGAAGCAAATTATATGCCTGAATTTCTGGGTTTTGCCTAGGGGTTGCCATATTTCTGTAGTCAAACAGCGAGCAACCTGAAGTCTGCAGGACGGTGCAGTGGTTTCACGCTGCCTGTCACAGGCGGAATTCGTGACCCAGGTACACCTCTTTCACCGTCTGGTTGGCGAGGATGCTCTCGGCGTCACCTTCGGCGATCAGTTGCCCGTCATTGACGATATAGGCGGTTTCGCAGATATCCAGTGTCTCGCGCACGTTGTGATCGGTGATCAGGATGCCGATACCCTTGGTCTTGAGGTGATGGATGATCTGCTTGATATCGCCCACGGAGATCGGATCCACCCCGGCAAAGGGTTCGTCGAGCAGGATGAATTTGGGATTGGTGGCCAGGGCGCGGGCAATCTCCACGCGGCGTCGCTCACCGCCTGACAGGCTCATGCCGAGGCTGTCGGCGATGTGGTGAATATGGAATTCCTGCAACAGATTTTCCAGTTCGGCCTGACGCCCGGCGCGATCCAGGTCCTTGCGCGTTTCGAGGATGGCCATGATGTTGTCAGCCACCGACAGCTTGCGGAAGATCGACGCCTCCTGCGGCAGGTAGCCGATGCCGGCGCGCGCGCGGCCATGCATCGGCTGATGGCTGACGTCGAGGTCGTCGATCAGTACGCGCCCCTGATCGGCGTGCACCAGGCCGACGATCATGTAGAAGCAGGTGGTCTTGCCCGCTCCATTAGGGCCGAGCAGACCAACGATCTGGCCGCTTTCGATGCTCAGGCTGACGTCACGCACGACCTGGCGGCTTTTGTAGCTTTTCGCCAGGTGTTGGGCTTTGAGAATGGCCATTACTGCTGCTGATCCGCGGGTTTGTTCTTCGGTTGGATGACCATGTCGATACGCGGGCGCGGTGTGCTGACGTTGCCGCCTGTTGCACGGCCGGCGTTGACGATCTGGCGGCGGGTGTCATAGACGATCTTCTCGCCTTCGAAGGTGTTGCCTTCCTGGATCACCTTGGCCTGATCGATCAGGACGATGCGCTCGTTGCTGGCGAAATACTGAATGGTCTTGCCGTACGCTTTGACGATGTCCTTGTCCACGGCAGGTTTTTGCTCGTAGTAGGCCAGGTTGCCCACGGCAGTGAACACGTCGATATCACCGCTGGCGGTCTGCGTGATGGTCACGGTTTCGCCCGTGATTTTCAGCGTGCCCTGGGTGATGATCACGTCGCCACGGTAAACCGCAACACCCTGACGATCATCCAGTTCGGCGCTGTCAGCCTGGATGCGGATGGGTTGATCGCGGTCCGATGGCAATGCCCAGGCAGCCGCGCTTCCCAATGCGGCGCCCAGGGCGAAAATAAGGGGGAGGGTATTAACGAACCTCATGCTGGCCTCTTACGTTGGACGGCAGGATCATCCGGCCGTCATTCAAGTACGCTTTCATTCCTTGTGCCGTGGTTACCCCGTTGGCCGCGACGATTCTAACGGCTTGCTCGGTCTGCGCATATTCCTTGTCAGGAATAACGGTCATGCGGCTGCTGGTGATGATGGTCGGGCGGTTCTTGGCGTCGGTGCGGGCAATGCGCACATCGTCGATCAGCTCTACCTCGTTGCCGCCGGGCGAAACTTCGGCTCGCTGGCTGGTGACTTCCCAGGGCAGCTCGGTGCCGCGATATAGCTTCAGCTTGGGGGTATCGACCAGAGTGATATCGGTGCTTTTGATGTGTTCGAGCTTGTCCGCGGTCATGCGGTAGTGCAGTTTGCCGTCATCCTGGAACTGCACGGTACGCGCGCCTACCGCATAGAAGTCGACGACGTTGTCATCGCTGGCCTGCTGGGTCAGGCGCGCGCTGTCCGGGGCCAGGTTCCAGTAACCCAGAGCAGCCACGACGGCTGCAATCAGGCCAAATATCAGGGTATTGAAGATTTTACGCGGCATGCTGTTCTCTACAGGTAGGCGGCCTGGGCCGCATCCAGTGTGCCCTGGGCACGCATGATCAGTTCGCAGAATTCCCGCGCCGCACCATCACCGCCGCGCGCCTGGGTTACGCCGTGGGCATGCTGGCGGACAAAGCTGTCGGCGCTGGCAACGGCCATGCCTAATCCGACACGGCGAATCACCGGAAGGTCCGGCAGGTCGTCACCGAGATAGGCGACCTGTTCATAGCTTAGGCCGAGTTCGGCGAGCAGGCCGTCGAGTACCACGAGTTTGTCCTCGCGGCCCTGGAACAGGTGCTGGATGCCGAGGTTGTTGGCGCGGCGCTCCACCACCGGGGTCTTGCGTCCGCTGATGATGGCGGTGCGTAAGCCCGAATTGATCAGCATCTTGATGCCGTGGCCGTCGAGCGTGTTGAACGTCTTGAACTCGCTGCCGTCTTCGAGGAAGTACAGGCGACCGTCGGTCAGCACGCCGTCGACGTCGAAGATCGCCAGTTTGATGGCGCGTGCACGTTGCAGCAGGTCATTCATCACATCACTCCGGCGCGCAGCAGGTCGTGCATGTTGAGGGCGCCGACCGGGATGTCCCGGTCGTCGACCACCACCAGTGCGTTGATCTTGTGGTCTTCCATGATTTTCAGGGCTTCGGCGGCGAGCATCTCGGCGCGAGCGGTTTTGCCGTGCGGGGTCATGACCTCGTCAATCAGTGCCTGGCGTACGTCGATGCCCTTGTCCAGGGTGCGGCGCAGGTCGCCGTCGGTGAAGATGCCGGCGAGGCGGCCGTCTTCTTCCAGAACCACGGTCATGCCCAGGCCTTTCTGGGTCATTTCCAGTAGGGCGTCGCGCAGGCTGGTGCCGCGGCGTACGCGTGGCAGGGCATCACCTGCGTGCATGACGTTCTCTACCTTGAGCAGCAGGCGTCTGCCAAGGGCGCCGCCTGGGTGGGAGAAGGCGAAGTCTTCGGCGGTGAACCCGCGGGCCTCAAGCAGGGCAATGGCCAGGGCATCGCCCAAGACCAGGCTGGCTGTAGTCGAGGAGGTCGGCGCCAGGTTGAGCGGGCAGGCTTCCTGCGAGACGCGGGCATCGAGATTGACCTCGGCGGCCTTGGCCAGCGGCGAGTCGGGATTGCCGGTCATGCTGATCAGGCGGATGCCAAGACGCTTGATCAGGGGCAGCAGGGTAACGATCTCGGCTGTCGAGCCTGAATTGGACAGGGCCAGGACGATGTCATCCTGGGTGATCATGCCCATGTCGCCATGGCTGGCTTCGGCCGGGTGGACAAAGAACGAGGTGGTGCCGGTGCTGGCCAGGGTCGCGGCGATCTTGTTACCGATATGGCCGGACTTGCCCATGCCGACGACGACTACGCGCCCCTTACAATTAAGGATCAGCTCGCAGGCCTTGATGAAATCGGCATCGATGCGGGGCAAAAGATCCTGTACCGCTTCAAGCTCGAGGCGGATGGTGCGCTGCGCGGAATCGATCAGGTCACGGGTCTGGTTCATGCTGGGCAGGACTGTCCGGGTAAAAGACCGCGATTATAACGGGAAAAGCGTGTCATGCTCATCCTCGACGTTGCAGGGCAATGCCGAAGCTGTCGCAAGTCTGAACGCTGCATTGCGGTGCTATTGGGCGCAATGTTTGGCGAATGCTATAGTTCGCGGCCATTTTGGCCCGATAGGGTCTGTTCCCGTTTCGCTCGCGGCCGCGCCGGAGCCTGTTTTGCCGCGAGGCAAGGCACGAGATGCGCAGTTTAGTCGTCTAAATGAGCCATCGAGTAACACCGCATTGCGGCAAAACAGGCCCGGCCCTCCGGGTTGCGCGGGAAATGGTCCTCGCTGTCGTTGCAGGGCTTGGCAAGGGGCGACCATTACCGGCGTCCTGCGCCTAACCGGGGATCATTTCCCGTGGCAACGCGGCTCGCGATGAAACGGGAACAGACCCTAATTGGCGCGTGTCTTCGC
>CAZIZA010000330.1:0-3945 GCA_964543555.1 uncultured Pseudomonas sp. | reverse complement strand
AGAAAAAAGAAAACACTCTATAGAGAGATAGAGCAACACCTGCGAACAGATCTAGATGACCAGAATCTTCCATAACGTTACAACCCTAGCGGCTCATCAATCAGTCAGCCTCTCCTACACCTGAGCGTTAATGCAAATGTTGAGCATTCAGATATCGTTGCAACCCTCCCTCTTGCGATCATAGCTTTCCCTCTCAATGCGCTACAAAAGATGTTGATATTTATTAATGAGTTAGCCATTATTGTACATGGATACTTAAATATTATTATAGTGGGAATATATGGATTTTTTAACGAGCACGATTTTGTCTGGATTACTTTATGATGGTTTTAAAAGTGGCGCCCTATTAACGATTGATCTTCTTAAGGAAAAACTTACAGGATGGATTTTCGATGAAGAAACATTACATGAATTAACTCATAAGCTTGAATCTATGCATTTAGATGATCTATCTGAACATGCGATTGAGCGAAAAATAAATGAAGCGTCAGAGATTCAATCATATTTACAAAAAATAATTCCAGAGAAAAATCAAAGTTCCGTCACTCAAAATCATTATGGTTCCGGTGATAATGTTGTAAATAAAACCGTATACAATAAGTAAGCACATATGACTAAACAAATGCATTATGGTTCTGGCGACAACGTAGAAAATAAGTATGAGTATATCATACGTAGCATTAAGGCTCAGGACTTGAAGAGTGTTGCGGATAACATAATGCATGACATCCGTCATAGAGAGACATCAAGAGCAAAAGAGAAGATTGAAGTAATAAAAAATATAGGCTCGCTTGAATGTGAAGTAAAGACTGTACTGGAATGTTTGTTAATAAAAACCAATCTAATAGATAATTCACTTCCAAGCGAATCATCTAGACAAGAGATATTATATTTTTTGCGCGGCAGGAGTAACTCTGATTATATAACATCAGTGGTCATGTCAATCTTGATTGATTTAGAGTCTCGAACACAGCCATCTTTAGCTCATGAACGATACAATTCAATTACTGAAAAATCATCTCATGTTATTGAAGTATACCTAGAGCGCCTCGCTACAGAATCGGATATTAAAGAGTACTTCAATTCCAGCAACAGAATAGATTTGTTAGAAGATGAACTATGTGGGTTAGTCCGAGGAGCATTGAGAGTTCATAGTTTTAAATTAGCTTTGGAAATATGCACACATCTTCATGATGTTTTTCCATCGAGCAATTCTCAAATTCTTTTTCTTATTTGCGAAAGCTCTTCATTACTTAGCCAAGGCAATTCTAAGCACATCTGGACACTTGATGGTAGCGTAAAAATACGCGTGGATAGACTTATAGCTCAAGTGTCTAATATGATAGATTCGCAGGATGCAAGATTAGCAATTGTATTAATAAATCTACTTAAAATAACTCTTTTTTCACACACTGACCTAATCATAATGGGGCAAAAACATGCTGATAAGATCAGCACGCTTGATAGTGACATATCCGATAAAATCAATAGAGCTTTGCTATCTAAGTCATTTGAAAATTCTGAATTAGATTTCTCTCAAATATCTATTGATTTTGAACGCTATCTAGTTCTTATTGATGCCTTAAAAAGGAAAACTATCAAAGGCTCCATCGTAGAGCAGTGGATAAATAAAGGTGGGAGCATCGATACGGGTGAGAGTTATGTAAATTCATTTTACATGCTGTATTTAAAGGCATTAATACTCAAGGATGGGGATAACAAAAAAATAGTTTCACTTGTAGATGAGGCAAAAAAGTTACTAGAATTGAATGATGCTCTATTTATTCAACTCCCCCCATTAGCACTTATTGAGTTGAGTAATATCTTTATAGACATGGACTTCCCTCTTCTCGCTGTAGACTACTTAAGCCCAATGATCCCTAAAGAACCATGGGCATCACCATTATTCGAATGTTATTTACGAGCCCTTGTTGCAAGTGAAAAGCATCAGCTTTTCTTGTCTCAAGTTGCGCTAATATCTCCAGAAGAAAAAACCTCATTTGTATGGTTGTTAGAGGCTCAAGTTCATGAGCGCCTCAATCAGTATCAATACGCTATAAATGCATCCAGATCTGCAATAGCTCTTGATTCAGATGATCATTTCGCTTGGAACTTATTGTTATTTACACTGCGAAATAGTGGGGTTAATGTTGATGAACGTAAAAAAGTCTTACGAGAAATACCAGATTCTATTTTTTTAAAATTCCATGAGTCCAAACTATCATTAATTAGCGAAATAGCATCTTTCGTTGATATTAACTTTGCCGATAAAGTGTTAGTTGACTGGTTCGTGAAGGCACCAGAAAGAGTCGCAAAACCACTGACTCAAATTCATGTCTCCTCCTTATCAAACAGACCAGAAATAACAGACAATCCATACACACCTAAATATTGTGGTGATGGAATAAGGTATAGTGATGGCTTCAAGACTTATAATCGCATTATTGTCAAAAATCTAGATGTTACACATCCATCTCTACTCGATGCAGAATCCCCAACAGGGAAAATTCTAAATAGCATGAAAGAGGGCGAGACGATAAATGACCCTATATATGGAGAGTTTACCATAATTGAACGATTGTCACCTTATATTGCGGCATTTAGACATGCTATTGAGCTGAGGGATAGAATCAATGACGGTACAGATGTATTTAAGCTATATACTGTACCAGATAGTGAAGATGAATTTATACCATACTTTGAAAAGATATTAAAAACTCTATCAGAGAAGGATAGAAAAAAAGATGATGTATTACGGAGTGATAAAATCCCTCTTACTATGAGAGGTAGATATACGGCGCCAGACAATCCAATAAAAGGCGCAGTAACTCATTTGACATCAGCAGATTCGACCCAATACATTGCGCTATATGATGACGGAATTAAAAAGCCGAGTAAAGTAGTTATAGATTTATATACTGCCGTCTATTTCTCTCTAATGGGATTCTCCACCTACTTATCCAACTCATCAATTGAAATAGTAATTTCAGAGCAATCAAAGAAATTTTATGAGCATTGGCTTTCTGACATCCTCAGAGAAGACTATCTAGCCATTGAATATACTGATGATGGGTTACGTAAATATACACACAAAGATATTAAACAGAACTCATTTCAGTTTATAAATGACTTGAAAGCACTTATGTCAGTTGTAAAGGTAGAATCACTCATCCCATCTGACACCCCGAATGAATTAGTTAGTATTAGAGATATGATTGACGGGACAGTTTATTCTACTTTTCAACTCTCTGTTGCTAACAATATACCTTGGTTATGTATTGATCATGTTGTGTGCATGCTCGCAAAACAGTCGAATTATCCTACGGTAAACATAAACTCGTTTGTTATTGATGTAGTTGAGAATATTTCCTTAAATACTAAGCTACAAAGCATTAAGCTGAACTTATTTGCTGGGACACCAGTTCCTATATTGTACTGTGATGTTATACAATTAAGCCTGTCCTCTATTCCTGAACACGTGCATTTGGTTGCAAAGTTTATAGAAAAATATGGAGCCTCCTTTCAGTCCCCACAGGCTCTACAATCATTTATGCTTGAGGTCACAGGAAATGCCACTGTTATGGCTTGCTTGGAAGGCAGTATTCTAAAAGGTGGTCGATGCTATAATTCAGAATATGATGGTTATGCCGAAAATGTTTTCAATCATGCTTGTCATACTGCATTATCTGAATTAGATGGTGACACCGCTGAAAAAAGACTAGCCCTTTTCATATTTAATTTGCTTCTTAGGCATGGTCACATAAAAAACTATCCAGACCTTATTTCATTTCTTGCATCGAGTTTTGCAAGAGGGCACTTTTTAGATATTCAAAAGCTCAATTGTCATATGCAAGAACTGCAAGACATGGTTTTATCCAACAGCAACAATGCTTAACTATCGAACAAATTAGCGAAAATGAAATACCTATAGCGGCTCACTACCTG
>CAZIZA010000329.1:0-3977 GCA_964543555.1 uncultured Pseudomonas sp. | reverse complement strand
GAGGCCGACGTGCTGGTGGAGAACTTCCGCCCCGGCACGCTGGAAGGCTGGGGCCTGAGTTATGAAGCGCTGAAGGCGATCAACCCGCGACTGATCATGCTGCGCATCTCCGGCTACGGGCAGACCGGCCCCTACCGCGACCTGCCCGGCTTCGGCGTGATCGGTGAGGCCATGGGCGGCCTGCGCCACCTCTCTGGCTACCCCGGCCAGGCACCGGTGCGCGTGGGCATCAGCATCGGTGACTCGCTGTCATCGCTGTACGGCGTGATCGGCGTGCTGCTGGCCCTGCAGGAACGCGCGCGCAGCGGCGAAGGCCAGGAAATCGACGTGGCGCTGTACGAGTCGGTGTTCGCCATGATGGAAAGCCTGATCCCCGAATACGACGCCTTCGGCTACGTCCGCGAGCCAGCCGGCAGCGCCCTGCCCGGCATCACGCCGTCCAACTCCTATCCGTGCAACGACGGCAGCTACGTACTGATCGCCGGCAATGGCGACAGCATCTACAAACGCCTGATGAGCCTGATCGGCCGCGACGACCTGGGCAACGACCCGCGCCTGGCGCAGAACGACGGGCGCAGCCAGCATGCCGAGCTGATCGACGGCGCCATCGCCGAATGGAGTGCCCAACGTAGCCGCGATGAGGTGATCGAGGCGCTCAAGGGCGCACGTGTGCCGGCTGGCTACCCTTATACCGCCGCCGATATCGTGCAGGATCCGCACTACCTGGCACGGCAGATGATCGCGACGGTGCAGACCGCTGTCGGATCGCTCAAGGTGCCGGGCGTGCTGCCCAAACTCAGCCGCACACCAGGGCGCATCGGTAACGGCGGCCCGCAACTGGGCGAACATAACGACGACATTCTCGCCGGGCTTGGCCTCACTCCGGCGCAGGTCGCCGGCCTGCGCGAGCGCGGAATCATCTGAGCGTGACGGTAAGCCCTGCGGGTAGAAAGCCCGGCGAGGCAGCCTGGGAAAATCCGCAAAAAAAAGGGCGACCAATTTGGTCGCCCGCCCATTCAAGGCATTCCCCGGGAGGAATGCGGAAACGCTTGCACCCAGATCACGCAGGATGATCGGGACGACCGCAGTGTCGCCGCAGCTCAGTGCCCTGCCTATTGCACCAAGGTCGTAGAACGCTGCCTGCTTCGCAACCAGCCATCTCATCAATGGCAGGCATTACTGGCAGAATGCCTCCGCATCTTTTAGTATCGGTACCGCAGGAAGCACCCCACACCCGTCTCCCGGGCCGGTATCAAGGATCGATTCACCAAGCGCTTTACTGGCGCGCAGCACATCCTATGCATCCCTTCTCGTCAACGTGTTCGGCTGCCTCCTGCCTGATTCAGGCTTCGCCCTGCCCACTTTGTAAACGAGACTCGTATGAACAAGATCCTTACCGCCAGCCTTGCCGGCATGCTCGTGTTGCTCGCCGGCTGCGCCACCGAAAGCTCGCGCACCCTGGAAGTTGCCAAGGTCAATACCGCTAGCAGCGTCTACAGCGGCCCGCGAAGCCCGATCGCCGTTGGCAAGTTCGATAACCGCTCCAGCTACCTGCGCGGCATTTTCAGCGACAGCGTCGACCGTCTTGGTGGCCAGGCCAAGACCATCCTGATCACGCACCTGCAGCAGTCCAACCGCTTCAACGTGCTGGATCGCGATAACCTCGGCGAGCTGCAGCAAGAGTCGGGCTTCTCCAAGCAGGCTCAGCAGATCAGGGGCGCCAACTACGTGGTCACCGGGGATGTCACCGAGTTCGGCCGCAAGGAAGTCGGCGACCACCAGCTCTTCGGTATCCTGGGTCGCGGCAAGCAACAGATCGCCTACGCCAAGGTGAACCTCAACATCGTTGATGTCGCCACCTCCGAAGTGGTGTTTTCCAGCCAGGGTGCTGGCGAATATGCCCTGTCGAACCGCGAGATCATCGGCTTCGGCGGCACCGCCAGCTATGACTCGACCCTCAACGGCAAGGTGCTCGACCTGGCGATTCGCGAAGCGGTGAACACGCTGGTCAGCGGCATCGATAACGGCGCCTGGCGTCCGGTCAAGTGAGCGAGGAGCGCATGATGAAATCTCCCCTTCTGCTCACCACACTGCTGGCTACAGCACTGCTGGCCGGCTGCGCCCAACAGCCCAGATCCCTGTACTACTGGGATGGCTACCAGCAACAGGTCTATCAGCGTTTCGAGAACAGTACCGGTACCGAAGAGCAGATCGCCGCGCTGGAGGCCAGCGCACAGAAGGCTCGCGCCGCTGACCATACTCTGCCGCCGGGCTTTCATGCCCACCTCGGCATGCTCTACGCGGAAATCGGCAAGCCCGACCAGGTGCGTCAGCAATTCGAAACCGAGAAAGCCCTGTTCCCCGAGTCCGCACCGTACATGGACTTTCTGATGCGCAATATGGCCAAGTGACCGACATGCCCCTACTGACCTCTTTCAGAACACTCGCGGCACTGGCCGCCATCGCCCTGCTGACCGGTTGCGCCACCCAGCAGCCCTACGACTACAGCGCCTTCAAGGAGAGCAGCCCAGCCTCCATTCTGGTGCTGCCGCCGGTTAACAAGTCGCCGGACATCAAGGCCACCTTCAGCATGTACTCGCTGATTACCGCGCCGTTGAGCGAAGCCGGTTACTACGTGCTGCCAGTGGCGGTCGTCAATGAGACCTTCAAGCAGAACGGTCTGTTCAACGCCGAGGAAATCCGCGAAGTGCCGCCGCAGAAACTCTACGAGATCTTCGGCGCCGACACCGTGCTGTATATCGACGTGACCGAGTATGGCAGCAGCTATATGGTGATCAGCAGCGAGGTGGCGGTAGCCGCCAGCGCCACCCTGGTCGACCTGCGCACCGGCAAGGAGCTGTGGAAAGGCGTAGCCCGAGCCAGCAGCGCCGAGCAGCAACAGAACAGCGGCGGCGGCCTTGCCGGCATCCTGATTACCGCGCTGGTCAATCAGGTGATGAACACGCTGAGCGACCGCGGCCATGAAATCGCCGGTATCACCAGTGCCCGCCTGCTGAGCAGCAACCCGGTCAACGGCATTCTGCCGGGGCCTCGCGCACGCCCGGTAAGCGCTCGCTGAAACACCTCAGGCGAGCCCGGCTGATCGGGCTCGCTTCCTCTGCGCCCTACTCCTTGCCCAGCCCATGCTGACGCAACTTGTTGGCGATGGTGGTATGGGAAACACCGAGGCGCTTGCCCAACTGACGGCTGCTCGGGTGATCGCGGAACAGCCGCTCCAGCACCGCCTTCTCGAAGCGGCCGAGAATATCGTCGAGGCTGCCTTCCACCGAGAACTCGCCCAACGGCTGCGGCGCACCGTAATCCGGCAGGCGGATATGCTCGACCTTCACCGTGCCGCCATCGCATAGCGAAACCGCCTGGAACAGCACGTTCTCCAACTGCCGCACGTTGCCCGGCCAGTGGTAATGGGCCATGCGCTCGAAGGCCTGCGACGCCAGCTTTGGCAGTGCGCAGCCGATCTGCCGGCTGGCGGAATCGAGAAAGTGCTCGACCAGCGGCGCCAGACCGTCGAGGCATTCGCGCAGCGGCGGGATATGCAGGCTGAGCACGTTGAGGCGGTGGTAAAGATCCTGACGAAACTCGCCACGGGCGCAGAGCTCGGACAGGTCGACCTGCGTGGCGCAGATCACCCGCACGTCCAGGTACACCTCCTCGTCGCTGCCCACACGGCGGAAACAGCCATCCTGCAGAAAGCGCAGCAGTTTGGCCTGCAGACGCGGGCTCATTTCGCCAACGCCATCGAGAAACAGCGTACCGCCAGCAGTCAGCTCGAGCAGGCCGAGTTTGCCCTCCGGGCGTGCGCCCTCGAAGGCACCGGGGCCGTAACCGAACAGCTCGGTCTCGGCCATCGACTCGGGCAACCCTGCGCAGTTAAGTGCCATGAACGGCGATTGTCCGCGCGGGCTGGCCAGGTGACAGGCGCGCGCCAGCAATTCCTTGCCGGTGCCGGTCTCACC
>CAZIZA010000328.1:0-3985 GCA_964543555.1 uncultured Pseudomonas sp. | reverse complement strand
AGTACGTGGCCATCGCCAGTCAGGCCGAGCAGGATCTGCGTGATCTGCTCGCTGTGCCCAATGACTACAAGGTGCTGTTCCTGCAGGGCGGTGCCAGCCAGCAGTTTGCCGAGATTCCGTTGAATCTGCTGCCGGAAGACGGTGTGGCCGACTATGTCGAGACCGGCATCTGGTCGAAGAAAGCCATCGAAGAAGCGCGGCGCTACGGTGCCATCAACGTCGCCGCCAGCGCCAAGGCGCATGATTACTTCGCCATTCCCGGTCAGAACGACTGGCAGTTGTCGAAGAATGCCGCTTACGTGCATTACTGCAGCAACGAGACCATCGGCGGTCTGCAGTTCGATTGGGTGCCGCAGACCGGTGATACGCCGCTGGTGGTGGACATGTCCTCGGACATCCTCTCGCGCCCCATCGACGTGTCGCAGTTCGGCCTGATCTACGCCGGTGCACAGAAGAACATTGGCCCGAGCGGCCTGGTGGTGGTGATCGTCCGTGAAGACCTGCTCGGCCGCGCCCGTAGCGCCTGCCCGACCATGCTCGACTACAAGATCTCCGCCGATAACGGCTCGATGTACAACACTCCGGCGACCTATTCCTGGTATCTCTCCGGCCTGGTCTTCCAGTGGCTGAAGGAGCAGGGTGGTGTCGAGGCCATGGAGCGCATCAACCGTGCGAAGAAGGATCTGCTGTACAAGGCCATCGACGACAGCGACTTCTACAGCAACCCCATCGCCCATAACGCGCGCTCCTGGATGAACGTGCCGTTCCGCCTGGCCGACGAGAAGCTGGACAAGGCCTTCCTGGCCGGTGCCGATGAGCGCGGCCTGCTCAACCTCAAGGGCCATCGCTCGGTCGGTGGCATGCGTGCCTCCATCTACAACGCCGTTGGTCTGGACGCCGTCGAGGCGCTGGTGGCCTACATGGCCGAGTTCGAGAAGGAGCATGCCTGATATGTCCGAGCAGGAACTGCAGGCGCTGCGCGTACGCATCGACAACCTGGATGAGCGCATTCTCGAGCTGATCAGTGATCGCGCGCGCTGCGCCGAAGAAGTCGCCCGCGTGAAGATGAAGGAACTGAAGGAAGGCGAATCGCCGGTCTTCTACCGCCCCGAGCGCGAGGCTCAGGTGCTCAAGCGGGTGATGGAGCGCAACCAGGGCCCGCTCGGTAACGAAGAGATGGCGCGGCTGTTCCGTGAAATCATGTCCTCCTGCCTGGCCCTGGAAAACCCGCTGAAAGTGGCTTACCTCGGCCCGGAAGGTACCTTCAGTCAGGCGGCGGCGATGAAGCATTTCGGTCATGCCGTCATCAGCGTGCCGATGGCGGCCATCGACGAGGTATTCCGCGAGGTAGCGGCCGGTGCGGTCAACTTCGGCGTGGTGCCAGTGGAGAACTCCACCGAAGGCGCGATCAACCACACCCTCGACAGCTTCCTTGAGCACGACATGGTCATCTGTGGCGAGGTCGAGCTGCGCATTCACCACCACCTGCTGGTCGGTGAAACCACCAAGACCGACAAGATTACCCGCATCTACTCCCACGCCCAGTCGTTGGCACAATGCCGCAAGTGGCTCGATGCGCACTACCCTAACGTCGAGCGTGTGGCGGTTTCCAGCAACGCCGATGCGGCCAAGCGCGTGAAGAGCGAGTGGAACAGTGCGGCCATCGCCGGTGACATGGCGGCCAACCTGTACGGCCTGACCAAGCTGGCGGAAAAAATCGAGGATCGCCCGGATAACTCCACGCGCTTTCTCATCATCGGCAGCCAGGAAGTGCCGCCGACCGGCGACGACAAGACCTCGATCATCGTCTCCATGCGCAACAAGCCGGGCGCGCTGCATGAGCTACTGGTACCGTTCCACAATAACGGCATCGACCTCACTCGTATCGAGACCCGCCCGTCGCGCAGCGGCAAGTGGACTTACGTGTTCTTCATCGACTTCGTTGGTCATCACCGCGATCCATTGGTCAAGGGTGTGCTGGAGAAGCTCGCTCAGGAAGCGGTGGCGCTGAAGGTGCTGGGTTCTTATCCGAAGGCGGTACTGTAAACCGCGTCCCTGTAGGAGCGGCTTTAGCCGCGATGTTCGCGATTGAAGTTGCTCCTGCGAAGCCTGTGGCGCTCGGTCGAGACAATGAGGTTTTGTAATGAGTTGCGATTTCCTGACCCTGGCCCAGCCAGGTGTGCAAAAGCTGTCCCCCTACGTGCCCGGCAAGCCGGTCGATGAGCTGGCGCGTGAGCTGGGCCTTGACCCGGCCGGCATCGTCAAGCTGGCCAGCAACGAAAACCCGCTTGGCCCGAGCGACAAGGTGCTCGCAGCGATTCGTGCCGAGCTGGACGAGCTGACCCGCTACCCGGACGGCAACGGCTTCACCCTCAAGACCGCACTGGCAGGTCGCTATGGTGTCGACGCCGCTCAGGTCACCCTGGGCAATGGCTCCAATGACATCCTCGAGCTGGTCGCCCGTGCCTACCTGGCACCCGGCCTCAATGCCGTGTTCAGTGACTACGCCTTCGCGGTTTACCCTATTGCCACCCAGGCAGTCGGCGCGCAGGGCAAAATCGTCCCGGCCAGGGACTATGGTCATGACCTGCAGGCCATGCTCGCTGCTATCGATGACAACACGCGTGTCGTCTTCATCGCCAACCCCAACAACCCGACCGGTACCTGGTTCGGCCCGGACGCGCTGGAAACCTTCCTGGCCAAGGTGCCGGAGTCGGTGCTGGTAGTGCTGGATGAAGCCTATATCGAGTACGCCGAAGGCGACGAACTGCCAGACGGGCTGGATTACCTGGCGCGCTACCCGAACCTGCTGGTCTCGCGCACCTTCTCCAAGGCTTATGGTCTGGCCTCCCTGCGTGTCGGCTACGCCATCAGCTCGCCGGCTATTGCCGATGTACTCAACCGCGTGCGTCAGCCGTTCAACGTCAACAGCCTCGCGCTGGCTGCTGCCTGTGCGGCGCTGACTGATGCCGATTACCTCGCTGAAAGCCGTCGCCTCAACGATGCCGGCATGCAACAACTGGAAGAGGGTTTGCGTGCCCTGGGGCTGAGCTGGATCCCTTCCAGGGCCAATTTCATCGCCGTCGATTTTGGCCGCGACACCGCCGCCATCAACCAGGCGCTGTTGCGTGAGGGCGTGATCGTGCGGCCCATGGCCGGTTACCGCATGCCCAATTTCCTGCGCGTCTCCATCGGTTTGCCGCGTGAGAATGCGCGCTTTCTCGAGGCGCTGGCCAAGGTGCTGTCGGCGTGACTGTCACCGCAGTGCAAGCAAATGCTCCTATGATCGGTCGCCTGGTGGTGGTCGGACTTGGCCTGATCGGTGGTTCATTTGCCAAGGGCCTGCGTGAGCGCGGTCTGTGCAGGGAAGTGGTCGGGGTCGATCTGGACCCCGAATCGCGTCGCCTGGCGGTGCAACTGGGCGTTGTCGATCGTTGCGAGAGTAACCTGGTTGCCGCTTGTCAGGGGGCTGAGGTCATTCAACTGGCAGTGCCAATTCTGGCCATGGAAAAACTGCTGGCCCAACTGGCCAGGATCGATCTCGGTAATGCCATACTGACTGATGTGGGCAGCGCCAAGGGCAATGTCGTGCGGGCTGCGCGTCTGGCATTTGCCGGTCAGGCAGTACGCTTCGTTCCCGGGCATCCCATCGCCGGCTCCGAGCAGAGCGGTGTGGAGGCGGCCAACGCCGAGCTGTTCCGCCGGCACAAGGTCATCCTCACGCCCTGCGAGTACAGTGATGAGGCGGCTATCGGGCTGGTCGAAGGGCTCTGGCGCGAGCTAGGCGCGGATGTCGAATCGATGGAGGTGGAGCATCACGACCAGGTGCTTGCTGCCACCAGTCATCTGCCGCACCTGCTGGCCTTTACCCTGGTCGACTCGCTGGCCAAGCGCAGCGAGAACCTGGAAATTTTCCGCTATGCCGCTGGTGGTTTCCGCGACTTCACGCGGATCGCCGGCAGTGATCCGGTGATGTGGCACGATA
>CAZIZA010000327.1:0-3990 GCA_964543555.1 uncultured Pseudomonas sp. | reverse complement strand
TGAACGCCTGGCTGCACCGTGGCGGTGGTCAGCAGCTGTGGGAAGAGGTCTACAAGCCGTTCGGCGTGCTGCCGATGGCCTGCGGCAACACCGGCGTGCAGACCGCTGGCTGGTTCAACAAGGAAATGAACTCGGTCGACGACTTCAAGGGCCTGAAGATGCGTACCCCGGGCCTGGGCGGCGAAGTGCTGACCAAGATGGGCGGTACCGTGGTCAACATGCCGGCCGGTGAGATCTTCACCGCCATGCAGACCGGCGCCATCGACGCCACCGAGTGGATCGGCCCATACAACGACCTGGCTCTCGGCCTGCACAAAGCAGCCAAGTACTACTACACCCCGGGCTGGCAGGAGCCGAGCGTACTGTTCGAGCTGGACATCAACCTGAAGGCCTGGGAAACCCTGCCACCGGATCTGCAAGCCATCGTTCGCGCTGCTGCCCGTGACGTCAACGGCGACATGCTCGACGACTACAACGCCAAGAACATGGAAGCCATGGAGCAACTCAAGGCTGATGGCGTGGAAGTACGCCGCCTGCCGGACGAGGTCCTGGCACGTCTGAAGGAAGTGGCTGCCGAAGTGGTTGAGGCCAGCGCGGCGGCGGATCCGGCCGCTGCCAAGGTGTGGGAGCACCAGAAGGCCTACCTGAAGCGGCTGTATGCCTACGCGGAAAGCAACGAGAAAGACATCTACAACATCCGTGGCTGATTATCCCGCACACAACCAAACGCCGGCTTGAAGCCGGCGTTCTGGTTATTGCAGTGCGCTTTTTCGCGGGATGAGCGTCAACCGCGACGCGGCGGCACCGGGCGGGTACGGCCACTGCCGTCGATGGCGACGAAAACAAATACTGCTTCGGTGACCTTGCGCCATTCATTGGACAGCGGATCGTCGCTCCACACCTCGACCATCATCTGGATCGAGCTGCGGCCTACCTCAAGCGCCTGGGTGTAGAAGGACAGCTGTGCGCCCACCGCCACCGGCACGAGGAAAGCCATGCGGTCGATGGCAACAGTTGCGACCCGGCCTCCGGCGATCTTGCTTGCCATTGCCGTGCCCGCAAGATCCATCTGCGATACCAGCCAGCCACCATAGATATCCCCGAAACCATTGGTCTCACGCGGCAATGCGGTGATCTGCAGGGCGAGGTCGCCCTGAGGAATCGGGTCTTCCTGTTCGTAGTCGTTCATGGCTTCAAGACTCGCGGCGCGGTTGTTGTTCTGGGCGCGGAACCCGTGTGGTACGCGGGCGCGCCGAGTATACCGACTGTGCAGTCGACGGGCGACCACTCTGGCGCGTGGCGGTTCGGGCAAAACGCACGATCAGATCGGTGGCATTCGGGCAGGATGCCCGCCATCGCACTGTATTGATAGTTTTCAAGATCATGATTTAAAAGGAATTTATCCTGATTTCGGGTCTGGCACGGGCACTGCAATATCCCCATCAGGCAGCCGGTCAGAAAAAGCCGGTAGTGATAGCCGGCCATCTCCAGCCATCCGCCTGTGAACCTGAGTCATACGCAAGACCCCGGCCTTCTGGCCATTGACCCCTGATCCATCGAGGAGAACGACCATGCTGAGTTGGGCAGTCACATTCCTGATCATTGCCATCATCGCCGCCGTATTGGGCTTCGGTGGTATCGCCGGCACCGCTGCAGGTATCGCCAAGATTCTATTCGTGGTGTTCCTGGTGCTGTTCGTCATTTCCTTCGTCATGGGCCGTCGTCCGCGTCTGTAGGGAGGTGTCATTGATGAAGTCGATTCACCCCATCGTTGCCGCCCTGCTTATGGGCGGCGCCTTGGCGGTCCAGGCCGCCGACCGCGATGCCAGTTTTCAACCAGGCGAGTTGCTGACCAGTAACGCCGAGTATCGCCAGGCCTGGCAGGATCTGGTGCAAGACGAAGAACGCCTGCCGGACTGGCTGATCAACCTTAGTGGCCTGTCCTCGCCGATGCAGGCTGTGGAGGCTGACAGTGACCGTTACCTGGTTGGCCAGGTCTGTGAAGCGCACAGGTGCTTTAGCCAGCGGGCTTATGTCGCTTTTGAATGGGGCGATGACGAGGCCTATGCCTTACTCGTGCAGGTGCCGGATGGCCTGCCGGAAGACCGCGTACCAAGCGAGCACGCCACCTTGCGCTGGTTGGGCGACCCGGACGAGGAGGTGCAGCAGATGCTGATGGAGCAGCTTAACGGCGACCCCGACTGGTATTAGGGCGCTTACCCGCCTCGCTACACCGGGGCACGACTGGGCCAGCGTGCAGTCAGGTAACGGTCGTTTACCGCACCCCCATGCAATAGGATGACGCGTTATCATCCCCCGCCAGAACGACGAGGGGGTTCGACATGCTCAATGGCCTGTGGTTGGGTTTTTTTCTGGTGGCAGCAGTCGCGGGCCTATCTCGCTGGCTGATTGGCGACGATCCGGCGGTATTCGGCGCCATGGTCGAGAGCCTGTTCGCCATGGCCAAGCTGTCAGTGGAAGTAATGGTGCTGCTGTTCGGTACCATGACCCTGTGGTTGGGCTTACTGCGCATCGCCGAACAAGCTGGCTTGGTGGACGCCTTGGCGCGGGTGCTGGGTCCCTTGTTCGCACGCCTGATGCCGGAGGTGCCGCGCGGCCATCCGGCGCTCGGGCTGATCACCATGAACTTCGCCGCCAACGGTCTGGGCCTGGATAACGCTGCTACGCCCATTGGCCTCAAGGCCATGCGCAGTCTGCAGGAGCTGAACCCGGACAAACTCACCGCGAGCAACGCGCAGATTCTCTTTCTGGTGCTCAATGCCTCGTCGCTGACGCTGCTGCCGGTCTCCATCTTCATGTACCGCGTGCAGCAGGGTGCTGCCGACCCTACGCTGGTGTTCCTGCCGATCCTGCTGGCAACCAGTGCCTCGACTCTGGTCGGCCTACTCTCGGTAGCGCTCATGCAGCGCCTGCGCCTGTGGGATCCGGTGGTGCTGGCCTACCTGATTCCGGGAGCGCTGCTGCTCGGCGGCTTCATGGCGCTGCTCGCCGGCCTTAGCGCCACCGCGCTGGCGGCGCTGTCGTCGCTGCTCGGCAATCTGACCCTGTTCGGCGTCATCCTGGCTTTTCTGGTGGTCGGCGCACTGCGCAAGGTCAAGGTCTACGAGCAGTTCATCGAAGGGGCGCGCGAAGGCTTCGATATTGCCAAGAGCTTGCTGCCATACCTGGTGGCTATGCTGTGTGCCATCGGTGTATTACGTGCGTCCGGTGCGCTTGAATTCGGCCTCGATGGCGTGCGCTGGCTGGTGGAAACCTTCGGTTGGGATACGCGTTTCGTTGATGCACTGCCCACTGCGTTGGTCAAGCCGTTCTCCGGCAGTGCGGCACGCGCCATGCTGATCGAGACCATGCAGACCCATGGCGTAGACAGCTTTCCGGCGCTGGCAGCAGCGATCGTTCAGGGCAGTACCGAAACCACTTTCTACGTTCTGGCGGTGTATTTTGGCGCTGTTGGCATTCAGCGTGTCCGCCATGCGGTAGGCTGCGCACTCTTGGCTGAGCTGGCCGGAGTCATTGCGGCGATCACGGTCACCTACTGGTTCTTTGGTTGAGATGGGGTGAGCAGCAGGCGCCGCTCTTGGCGAGCGGCGGTTGGTTGTCGATACAGCCTGCAAGTGACGGCATGCTCATCAGCCGCTCAGTCTTAGCAGTCCCTTGCGTTCTGAATCGGTCCGGGCAGCTTGCCCGAACCAGCGGCCTCTGAGCCGTGACGGCATGCATCGTCGTGCGGCGCCACAGGTGGCGCCGCTGCGCGTTGCGACGGTCAGCTGCCGCTGATACGAAAGCCTACCTTGAGCGTGACCTGGTAATGACCGACCTTGCCGTTCTCGATATGGCCACGGGTCTCGGTTACCTCGAACCAGTCCATGTTGCGCACGCTCTTGGCGCACTCGGCCAGGGCATTTTCGATGGCATCCTCGATGCTGGTGCGCGACGAGCCGACGATCTCGATCTTCTTGTAGGTGTGGT
>CAZIZA010000326.1:0-4011 GCA_964543555.1 uncultured Pseudomonas sp. | reverse complement strand
AGCAGGATACGCCACTCCCTCTACCCCTCCGTACACCAGAAATGACCATAACTCACTGCCGTCCAAACATCACCAGGTGCAGATGATAGCCGGTGCCCATCGGCGCACAGGCGACCAGGGCTTTTGAAAAGCCCCCTTGCTCAAATACCCACTTCGCTTGCAGCTCTTTCATCGCGTGTCCCTCCTGTTAGTGATAGAGACAGTATGCCTGCCAAATAATCAAAATCAATATTTGATTGATCAGTATTTAATTTTGATTTTAGGGGGGAGAAAAAAGCCGCTACGGAGCGGCAAAGAGCATGGCGTCACATCGGGCAGCGACGTCTACGCTATTGTGTCGTAACTGGCTGTGGCTGTCATGGTCTATCTTTTTCCTGTTTTGATTGTTCATATTTTAATTTTGATAAAGCGGATCCTGGCGCGGTGGACAACTGCCGTACCGCAGGCCGTCCAGCAGGGGCTTGTCCCCTGTGGGCGGGGCAGTTGCCCACGGTGCGGGGTTAGCCGTGGCAACCGGCCATGATTGGCCCGACCGGATAACCCGCTTGCCGATGGACTTGCCGCTGCAGGTCACTCCCCAGATCGGGCACCCCGGCCTGACGCAGGGCACTGGCCACCGTCATCGAGCGGCGGTCGGCCCTGGGCAGCAGCAGCACCCGCCCCTCGCTGTGGGGACGAGGCAGGTCACCGGCGTACCAGGTGGCCTGCAGTGCCCGCATCGACTCAAACAGTTCATCCCAGAGCAGCGGATCGCGGGTGATGGCAAACAGCTCAAATTCCTCGGTGAGGGCGGTGACGGCGGCAGGGTTGAGCAGGTAGCCCTTGAGCATCCCTTTGAGCTCGACCGGCTGGCGGGCGACACCGGCCAGGTAGCGGGCGGTCGCAAAATGATGGCTGCCGCCGCTGTTGATGAGGCAGATCCGGCCATCCCAGCCGTGGAAGAGAAAATAGTCGCCGCGTCCCGGTTGCATGATCCTGACCTCGCCGTGGGCAAGGTTGCGGGCGATGTTGTCGGGGCTCGGGTCATCGAGGTGGCCACGGCAACGGGCCTCGGCAAAGGCATCCAGATCGGTAAAGTCCGCGAGCGGGCTCTTTGAGGCGGAGAGCACCTGCACCTGACGAATGTCACAGGCCCAGTCATCAAATTGGGCCTGTTCACAGAGGCTGGCCAGGGCATCGACCTGGATAGCGTGGCCCTGGTATTGGCCGTGTACCCGCCCCCAGCCGCGCAGCTCACCAGGTTGGGCGTTCCAGCCTGCCGGTCGCCATTCGTTCCAGCGAATGATGCTGGCGGCACTGACCGAGGGAGGGATATCGAGGGCATAGCCCAGGGCGGGAGCGGTGGCCAGCAGGGCATGGAGGCGGGCGGGGTGGCCCAGCTGATGCTGGATAAAGCGCACGGCGGTGGTCAACATGGCAAGGACTCCATCAAATGTTTAAATTGATTCTTCAAAGTTCGATTTTGATAAACACCTCCCGCGCCGTTGGCGAGAGAGCTGTTTGTGTCCCCTATCCTGTGGCCTGCGCCGACCGCCGTCAACTCAACCCTCCCGCCAGCAGCGGATTGCCCTCGTTCGCTACCGAAAAACTCAACCCTATTTCGCTGGCCGCCGCATCGAGCGCCAGCACCTGGGTATAGACTTCGGTGCTTCGGATCGACCGGTGGCCCAGGTAGGCTTGCAGGCGCTTGATATGGGTGTTGCCGGCCAGCAAATGGTGCATGGCATACGAGTGCCTGAAAACGTGCGGCGTCAGCGCCACCACCAACGTGATCCCCCTCCCCCTCAGTGCCAGCTCGGCCTCTTTCAGCCAGTTGCGCACCGTCTGATCGGTCACTGTCCAGATCGGGGCCGACTTGGCCAGCTTGAAGGTGCTCAGGTACTCGCGGGCCAGCTGGGCGTACTGCGGATCCAGCAACGGCACCAAGCGTTTGACCGTCTCCCCCGCTTTGGGCCGGCCCTTGCCGCGCCGGCGCTGTTTGAGGGTGCGCAGCACCACAAATGGCCGCTGGCCATCGAGCTCGAAATCCCCAGGGGTCAGCGCCAGCGCCTCGTTGATGCGGGCCCCGCTGTTCCACAAGGTCGCCACCAGGAACCGCCGTTGCAGATCCGGCAGCATGGCCAGCACCGCGCCGACTTCGTGGGCCAGGAGATAACGGGGCGCGTCGGTGTGGGTGATGGCCAGGTTACGCAGCGCGGTGGCCACGCGCCACTGTTCGGGGTGGCCAGCGGGGCGCACCAGGGGGCCGCCGCCCTGGTGCAGGGTGGCCAGGGGGTGGCCATAGCCAAGCGGGGTGATCTGCATCGGGATCCTCGTTGTGGGGGTGAGTCGGTGATCGGCAGGATGCCAGATCCAGGGGGCGGCTGTCAGGGCCAATAAATCCGCGCTGGCGCGGCGCGGGTTTTGGAGTTCTGGCACTATGCGCGAAAAGTCAAAATCCAGAGGCGGCCCAGGAGGGGCGGCGGGCGGGGGAGATCCTTGCGGGATCCACTATATCTAGTGGCCGATTGCAGCTGCACGGACACAATATCTTGGGGTGTGGGGGTAGCCTGGGGGGATTTGGGAGTCTGGGCCAACGGCCAAAGTGGCGGCCAAAAGGACGCTGCCGCGCTGCGCTTGCCGGCTGGCGGCTGCGCGAGGGCGAACCGATGCCCTCGCGCCCCCGCCCAGCTCTGAGCGAGAACGGGGCGCAGGGCTGGCGTTGCGGCACCACCTGCTCGATGGCCACCGGTTACGCCAGCGACCTCGATCCGCTGCTGGCGGACACTGCCGCCTCAAGGATACAGTTGTTATTTGTATCGCCATGCGATACAATTTTAGCATAACTGAACCAAGGCAACGAGAAAGGGCCGCTTTGCAATGATCGTGAGTTTCAAGCACAAAGGGCTCGAGGACTTTTACACCACCGGTACCACCAAAGGGATCCAGGCTGCACACAGCGCCAAGCTACAACGGATATTGGCGCTGCTCGATGTGGCCGCTATCCCTGCTGACATGGATTTACCTGGCTACAGGCTGCACGAATTGAAAGGCAAGCTGAAAGGGTATTGGTCGGTCACGGTCAACGGCAACTGGCGGATCACATTCCGATTCCTGAATAACCGAGACGTCGAGCTCGTCAACTACTTGGACTACCACTAGGAGCATGGCCATGATGCACAATCCTCCCCACCCCGGCACCCTGCTGGGAGAAGACGTAATAAAGGCGCTGGGCCTGAAGATCACCGAAGTTGCCCGCCGGCTGGGGGTGTCGCGGGTCTCATTGTCGCGGGTCGTGAACGGCCATGCCGCGTTGAGCCCGGAGCTGGCTCATCGCCTCGAACTGGCTGGGGTCGGCACGGCGCGGGCCTGGCTGGCGATGCAGGTCAATTACGATCTGGCCGCGGTACAACAACAACCGCAGCCCACTGTCCGGGCGCTGGACTCGCAACTGGATCACCACAAGCACCCCGCATAAGGGCGTAGGCTTGTCTGGCGTCTCCACCCACATTGCAGCACTGCAACGGCGATAGGACGGTTTATGGCGGAAGTGAACGTGAATGGCAATGAGCGTCTTGAGGTGGTCAAGACCATGATCATCCCGGATTATGAGGTTGAAATGTGCCTTGTGTCAGTGAATGGGACGCTCTTCATCAAGTCCCCCGATTTTGATACCTGTCTACCCTATGGCGGCACACAGGATCTGGATGACGGCATCCTGGCGGTGATCATGGCAGATGCCTACGAAAAAATTCTTGGCCTCGTGGAGGCTGAATTTCAGAGCCTAGTCCTTTCCATGGTGGGAAGATTTGCAAAGATCATCACCGCCGACATGGCCGAAGCTAGAGAGCCCCTTTCGAGTCATAGCATTCTCGCCGCAGCAGAAGCAGCCACGGCCACCAAACATTGAGCGCACTGGCTTCAATAACGGATAGCAGGCGGAATACACCATGCTCAGCAGACGTAAACCCCAAGAACGGTTCTGTTGCATTAAGGGAAAGGGTTCTGTTGCATTAAGGGAAAGAGCGCGAG
>CAZIZA010000325.1:0-4027 GCA_964543555.1 uncultured Pseudomonas sp. | reverse complement strand
CGCTCTACAGCATCTGCGACCGGGTCGCGGTGCTGGCGCAGAAGAAGGTGCTGGTAGCCGACCGCCTGGAAACGGTAGCTGCCACTGATGACGCCTGGATCCAGCAATATTTTCACGGCCCGCGTGGACGCGCGGCCGCACAGGCCGCCACGGCGGCAGGGAGTCAATGAATGGAACCCAGAGCCCATCATGTGCTGATCGGCCTGTTCACCGTGCTCACGGTCAGCGCCGCGCTGCTGTTCGGCCTGTGGCTGAACAAGGCCGGCGCTGATCGTGCCTTCACCGATTACGAAGTGATCTTCAACGAAGAGGTCAGCGGTCTGTCGCAAGGCAGTGCGGTGCAGTACAGCGGCATCAAGGTCGGTGATGTGATCCGTCTCGGCCTCGACCCGGATGACCCGCGCACGGTGCGCGCGCGCATCCGTATCGTCGGTGGCACACCGATCAAGCAGGACACCCGCGCCCGCCTGTCTATCACCAGCATCACCGGCCTGGCAGTGATCCAACTCTATAGCGGCAGCCCGGAAAGCCCGCCACTGGAGGGTCAGGACGGTCAACCCGGCATCATCATCGCCGACCGCTCCCCCTTGTCGCGGCTGATGGCCAATGGCGAAGATCTGGTGGTCAATATCACCCAACTGCTGACTCGCGCCAACCGCATGCTCTCGCGCGAGAACGCCGAGCGCGTCTCGCGTACCCTGGAAAACCTCGAGCAGGCCACAGCCGGCATCGCCGGCCAGCGTGACGAACTGGGTGAAGCCCTGCGCCAGACCAGCGCTGCCACCCGTGAGGCAGCCGAGTTGATGCGTACCGCCAAGGGTCTGCTGGACGGCCAGGGCAGCCAGGCACTGGACAATGCCGAACGCCTGATGGCCTCGCTGGAACGCAGCAGCCGTAGCATCGAGCAATTGCTGGAGAGCAATCGCAACGCGCTGGACAGCGGCATGCAGGGGCTCGGTGAGCTGGGCCCGGCAATTGGCGAACTGCGCGATACCCTCGGCGCCCTGCGCGGCTTCTCCCGTCGCCTGGAGCAGGATCCCACGGGTTACCTGCTGCGTAGCGACAGCATCAAGGAATTCACACCATGAAGCGCCATACCCTGCTACTGCTCGCCGGCCTGCTCGGCGCCTGCTCGATCCTGCCGCACAGCGAACCGCTGGATATCTACCTGCTGCCTGGCACCGCCCTGCCGGCACAAACCCAGCGCGTCGACTGGTCACTGCGCGTCAGCAGCCCGGTCAGCAACCAGTTGCTCGATGACAACCGCATCGTCGTGCTGCCCAAGCCCGGCCTGATCAATACCTACCAAGGGGTACGCTGGAGCGAGCGCACGCCACGGCTGCTGCGCGACCGTCTGCTCGATGCCTTCCATGACGACGGGCGGATTCAGGCACTGAGCAACGAGGAGCAGCGCCTGCAGGCCGACCTGGAACTGGTCAGCGACCTGCGCAGCTTCCACAGCGAATACCGTGACGGCCTCCCGTATGCACTGATCCACCTGGATGCCAGCCTGGTCGATGTGCGCAGCCAACAGATCATCGCCAGCCGTCGTTTCCGCATCAGCCAGCCGGCAAGCGATACCTCGATTGGCTCGGTGGTGGCGGCATTCGGCCAGGCCGGTGATCAATTGTCCCGCGAGCTGGTGGACTGGACGCTGGCCGCAGGGCCGCGCGTGACCCCGTAGGGTGCGCCGTGCGCACCCGGCACTTCACACCCTATGCAGTCAGCCAGTCTCGCACCTCGGCGTAGGGGTAGTCTTCCAGAGCGGCGAAGCCGGCCAACTGGCGTGCCTTGAGCTTGGTGAACAAGGGCGTGGTCACGCCACAGAGAAAACGCGTCAGGCACTCGTGGCTCGGCCTGCAGCCAGCATGCTGCTGGTGCTTCTCGATGAAGGCGGCGCACAGCGCCTCGGCATCACGTCCGCTTAAGGGTGGTCGTTCCGGCGGTCGCGGTAAAGTCGCGACCTGACCCCGACACACCGAACAATGTCCGCAATGCTCGGGCGCCTGTTCGTCACCAAAGTACAGCGCCAGGCGCCGGCTCAGGCATTCGCGGCTCTCGAACAGACCGAGCATGGCCTGGATACGCGCGATTTCGCTGGCCTCGTGGGCGCGGAAGTGCGCGTGTAAATCGTTGGCCAGGGCTGCCACATCGAAGTCGCCATCGAGCACGGCATAGACTTCGGTCATCTGCTTGCTTTCCAGCTCCAACCAGCCCTTTTCCTGGAAATAATCCAGCGCCTTGACCACCCGCGCGCGCTCGGCGCCGAACTGTTGATAGAGCGCGTCGAAGTCCAGCGTCGCCCAGGTGCGTGCCCGCTTCGAGCAGGCCAGGATGGCCTCGACGAACTGGCGCCGCTCGCCCTCGAACCTGGCCAGCAGCACGTCATCCTCCAGCAGCAGCTTGAAGCGATACTCGGCAAAGTAGGCATAACGCGGCGCGATGATGCCACGCAGCTCCAACTGCACCAGCAGGGTCTTGAGCGGCAGCGCGCGGATATTGCTCAGCTCTGACAGCTGCCCGAGCATCAGCTCCCATTGCCCGCCTGTGCCGACCGCACGCAGGTCGTCGAGCACCGCGCGAATACCGCCGAGTTCGGGGGTATCGCCGTAGAGGAAGTTCTCCAGCACGCTCAAGCCGTCGCGACTGGCCAGCACCAGGCAGTCCGAAACCTGACCATCGCGCCCGGCGCGGCCGATTTCCTGGCTGTAGTTTTCCACCGACTTGGGCAGGTCGAAGTGCACCACGTTGCGGATGTCGCGCTTGTCGATGCCCATGCCGAAGGCGATGGTGGCGACGATGCATTGCAGCTCACCGGCCATGAAACGCCGCTGGATCGACTCGCGTACCTCGTGGCCCATGCCGGCGTGGTAGGCGCTGACTGCCAGGCCATCGCGCGCCAGATGCTCGGCCACCTGTTCGGCGGTTTTCTGCTGGGTGACGTAGACGATGCTCGCCTGGCCGCGACGTGGCGCCAGCCATTGCTGCAGGCGCTGCGCCTTGGCGTCAGCGGGCACCGGCTCGACCAGCAGATTGAGGTTGGGCCGGTAGAAGCCGGTGGTGACCACATCAGCCTCGGCGATGGCGAATTTTTCGCGCATGTCGGCGATCACCCTGGGCGTCGCCGTGGCGGTCAGCAGCAGCACCTGCTTGATGCCGAACTGGCGCTGATAGTCGGGCAGCTTGAGGTAGTCCGGGCGGAAATTGTGGCCCCACTCGGAGATGCAGTGCGCCTCGTCGACCACCAGCAGGGAAATCGGCACCTGAGCGATGAAATTGCGAAAACGCTCGTTCTTCAGGCGCTCCACCGAGATCATCAGGATCTTCAGCTCGCCGCTGCGCGCCCGGTTCATCACATCCATCGTCTGCTCGCGGCTCTGCGCCGAATCAATGCTGGCCGCCGCGATGCCATGGGCATGGAGGAACGCCAACTGATCCTGCATCAGCGCCAGCAGCGGCGAAATCACCAGGGTCAGATGCGGCAGGTGCAGGGCTGGCAGTTGGTAGCACAGCGACTTGCCCGAGCCCGTGGGAAAGATCGCCGCCGCCGAACGACCAGCGAGCACGGCGCTGATCACCGCCTCCTGACCGGGGCGCAGCTTGTCGAAACCGAAGACGCGTTTGAGGGTAGACATGCGCTGTCACTCCATTGACCGCTGAATGGCCCATGACCATAACGCGGTTGCGCGGGGTGCGCTATGCGTAGCGACCTGTTGCACTGCGTAGGGCGGGCTCAGGAGCGCCAGCGAACAGCCCGCCGCAATGCCAGGCTCGGCCTCGCAACCTGCACCTGGCACCCATTGCGTACTGCCTGCGGCGCGTACGCCCTACTCCGCTGTGTGCACCCGCCCTACGCTGTACGCAGCAGCCAACAACGACAAAGCCGCCCGAAGGCGGCTTTGTCAGAGAACCCGGCTCGGCTTACAGCTGCGGACCGGCGTTCTTGATCGCTTCGCTGACATCGAACTTGGCGAAGTTGTCGATGAACAGCTTGGCCAGGCCTTTGGCGGCTTCGTCGTAGGCGTTC
>CAZIZA010000324.1:0-4031 GCA_964543555.1 uncultured Pseudomonas sp. | reverse complement strand
GCGCTGTAGAACGGCTTGAGCTGCAACGGGTCGCTGTACTCGATGGTGAAACCCTGTGCCTTCAGCGCGTGGTCACGGCGGGCGCGGGCGGCTTCGTTGAAGTTGTCCTTGGTCGGCAGAGCGGCACCCTCGACCTGATAATGCGCAAACTGCTTGCGTGCCCAGGCGATGCCCTGGGCCATTAGGAAACGCCCCAGGCCGCGATTGGCCGGCTCGACGTTCAAGCCCTTGTCCGGGCCGAAGCGCACCTCCTTGCGTTGATGGTCGGCCCATACCTCCAGCAGATTGGTTTGGCGATGCAGGCGCTGACCGGGTACCTGGACAGTCAGGCGCAGCAGGCTCGTATCCTTGCCATGACGCTCCACTCTGCCAAGCTGGACGAAACGCAGCGGCCGCGCACCGGTTTCCCGGTCAACCGGCAAGGGAGCCAGGCGTAACAGGCTGAACTGCTCGGCTGGCAGGTCCGCCCAAGGGTGTGGCGCGCTGAGCGTCTCATCGGTTGCCGCTTCGGCTTCAGAGGCTGGCGTCTGCGGGGCTGGGTTTTCGCTCATGGGCGTCCTGTAAGTTGTTCAGTGGCCTTTGCTGCGTTATCGGCCATTTTTCTCGGCACTGGAGTGAATGAAGGCGACGATTCGCTCGCCCAGTGCACGGGCCAAGGGTAGCTGTGGATCGTCATAGGATGCCAGTTGTTCATGCCAGGGCGCCTGGGTGATACGCAGGACATGGTTCATGCCTGGAATCAACGCCAGCTCGGCATCGGGTTTGGCCTGCTTGAGCACTTCAGCGTTGTCCGGGCTGACCTGCGCGTCGTTGGTGCCTTGCACGATCAGGGTGGGCACCTTCAATGCGGCGAAATTCTCTGCCGGATCCTGACGCAACAGGCTGATCAGATAGGGCTGAACGCTGGGGCGATAGATCGCTTGTAGTTCATTCGGCACCTGCGGCTGTAGCTTGCCGCGAATCAGGTTGGCGAGAATGTGCCGGCTTTCGGCCAATAGCGCCGGGGGCAGGCGCATGGCCAGTTGCATGTCCAGCACCTGACCGATGGGGTAGGCGGGGCCGGCGATGGACACCAGCGCATCGGCCTGGCTGCCGGCTGCGGCCAGGCTGGCGATCAGTGCGCCTTCGCTGTGGCCGATGAGAATCAGACGGTCGAAGCGTGGATCATCCCTGAGCAACCTGGCCCAGCTTTCGGCATCGTTCACGTAGCGCTCGACACTGAGGTCGCGCTCGTCGGGTGTGGCCGCGCGGCTGGCGGCTACGCCGCGCTTGTCATAGCGCAGGCTGGCGATGCCATTGCGTGCCAGCACCTGGGCCAGCTTCTTCAGTGCATCGTTGTGGCCACCTTCGGGATTGTTGCCGTCGCGGTCGGTGGGGCCGGAGCCGGCAATCAGTAGCGCCACCGGCAGCGGCTTGTCGCTCTGCGGCAGCAGCAGACTGCCGTACAGAGTGCCCTGGTCGGTGTCGAGGCTGATGGGCAGTTGTCGGGTAGTGCTGGCCTGGGCCAGGCCGGTGATCAGGGTAAGAGACAAGAGCAGGGCTCGCAGCATGATGAGGGCAGGGTAGTGGCAGACTGGCATTGGACGCTGGCCGAAGGGCAAGGTTCGGGGTGAACTGTAAGTAGGTGGCAGGTATACTCGCCCACCTTGTGAATCGGGCCTGCGCAGTGGCAGGCCTATGCTGAATCTCGCGGAGTGTCTTCCCATGTCCGGCAATACCTACGGCAAGCTGTTCACCGTCACCACCGCTGGCGAAAGCCATGGCCCGGCGCTGGTCGCCATCGTCGACGGTTGCCCGCCCGGTGTCGAGATTTCCCTGGAAGACCTGCAGCGCGACCTCGATCGCCGCAAGCCGGGCACCAGCCGCCACACCACGCAGCGCCAGGAAGCCGACGAGGTGGAAATCCTCTCCGGCGTGTTCGAGGGCAAGACCACCGGCTGCGCCATCGGCCTGCTGATCCGCAATACCGACCAGAAGTCCAAGGACTATTCGGCAATCAAGGATCTGTTCCGCCCGGCCCACGCCGATTACACCTATCACCACAAGTACGGCCTGCGCGACTACCGTGGCGGCGGCCGCAGCTCGGCGCGCGAAACCGCCATGCGCGTTGCGGCCGGTGCCATCGCCAAGAAGTACCTGGCCAGCCAGGGCATCGTCATCCGTGGCTATATGAGCCAGCTCGGCCCCATCGAGATCCCGTTCAAGACGTGGGATTCGGTGGAGGAGAACGCCTTCTTCAGCCCCGACCCGGACAAGGTGCCTGAGCTGGAGGCCTACATGGATCAGCTACGCCGTGACCAGGACTCAGTCGGCGCGAAGATTACCGTGGTGGCCGAAGGCGTCATGCCGGGCCTCGGCGAGCCGATCTTCGACCGCCTGGATGCCGAGCTGGCCCATGCGCTGATGAGCATCAACGCGGTCAAGGGCGTGGAGATCGGTGCCGGCTTCGCCTGCGTTGCCCAGCGCGGCACCGAGCACCGCGACGAGCTGACCCCGGAGGGGTTCCTCTCCAACAATGCCGGCGGCATCCTCGGCGGCATCTCCAGCGGCCAGCCGATCATCGCCCACCTAGCGCTCAAGCCGACCTCCAGTATCACCACGCCGGGGCGTTCCATCGACGTCGACGGCAACCCGGTGGACGTCATCACCAAGGGCCGTCACGACCCGTGCGTGGGCATTCGCGCCACGCCGATTGCCGAGGCCATGATGGCCATCGTGCTGATGGATCATCTGCTGCGTCACCGTGGGCAGAACGCCGACGTGCGTGTCACCACGCCGGTACTAGGTCAGCTTTGAGCGACAAGCCACAAGCCGCAAGTGACCAGCGGCGGTGCCCATGCTCTTGCTTGCCGCTTGAAGCTTGCCGCTGATGACTGCTTTTCTGCCTTACTGGCGGCTGTCCGGTTTCTACTTTTTCTACTTCGCTCTGCTTGGGGGTACGGCGCCGTTCCTGGCGCTGTACTTCGACCACCTGGGCTTCTCCCCGGCGCGGATCGGCGAGCTGATCGCCATTCCCATGCTGATGCGCTGCCTGGCACCGAACCTGTGGGGCTGGCTGGGTGACCACACCGGTCAGCGCCTGCTGATCGTGCGCTTCGGCGCGCTGTGCACCCTGGTCTGCTTCGCCGGCATCTTCTTCAGCCAGAGCTACGCCTGGCTGGCGCTGATCATGGCGAGCCACGCCTTCTTCTGGCATGCGGTGCTGCCGCAGTTCGAGGTCATCACCCTGGCCCATCTGCGCGAGCAGGCGGCGCGCTACAGCCAGATTCGCTTGTGGGGCAGCATCGGCTTCATCGTCGCCGTGGTCGGCCTCGGCCTGCTGTTCGAATGGCTGAGCCTGGATGCTTACCCGGCAGCGCTGCTGGTGATCATGGCCGGTATCGTCATCAGCAGTTTGTGGGTGCCCAATGCGCAGCCTGTGCTGCGCCCGAGCACGCCGGAGTCGGATGGTTTTCTGCGCCAATTGCGTCGTCCCGGCATCCTTGCGTTCTACGTTTGCGTCGGGCTGATGCAACTGAGCAACGGTCCGTACTACACCTTCCTGACCCTGCACCTGGAGGGTGTTGGCTACAGCCGCGGCGCCATCGGATTGTTCTGGGCGCTGGGGGTGGTGGCGGAGATTCTGCTGTTCCTGGTCATGGCGCGGCTGCTGCAACGCTATTCACTGCGCGCGGTATTGTTGGCCAGCTTCCTGATCACCGCCGTGCGCTGGCTGCTGCTGGGCAGCCTGGCCCAGTACCTGCCGGTGCTGTTGCTGGCGCAGTGCATGCACGCCGCCACTTTTGGCGCTTTCCATGCTGCGTGCATTCACTTCGTGCAGCGCAGCTTCGCCGATCGCCAGCAGGGCCAGGCCCAGGCACTGTATGTCAGTCTGGCCGGGATTGGCGGTGCGTTGGGCGCGCTGTATGCCGGTTACAGCTGGAAGAGCCTGGGGCCGGCCTGGACCTTTGCCATCGCCAGTCTGGTAGCCTTGCTAGCCGCCTTCATCATTGCCACCCGTCTGCCGCCCGAGCGGCCCTGAATCGAGTGAA
>CAZIZA010000323.1:0-4059 GCA_964543555.1 uncultured Pseudomonas sp. | reverse complement strand
TCGGCGGCACCGGTCTTGGTCGGGATCATCGACTGGGTCGCCGAGCGCGCGCGGTACAGGTCGCTGTGGTACACATCGGACAGGTTCTGGTCATTGGTGTAGGCGTGTATGGTGGTCATCAGCCCCTGCTCGATGCCCAGTTCGCGGTGCAGCACCTGCGCCACCGGCGCCAGGCAGTTGGTGGTGCAGGAGGCGTTGGAGATGATCTGCATGTCAGCTGTCAGCACCTGCTCGTTGACGCCATATACGACGGTGGCGTCGGCGCCCTTGGCCGGTGCGGAGATCAGCACCTTGCGCGCGCCGGCGGCCAGGTGTGCGGCGGCCTTGTCCCGCTCGGTGAACAGCCCGGTGCATTCCAGCACCACATCGACCTGATGGGTTTTCCAGGGCAGCTCTGCCGGGTTGCGAATGGCGCTGACGGCGATGCGATCACCCTTGATCCACAGGCTCTCGCCGTCGACCTTCACTTCTTCAGGGAAATGACCATGGACGCTGTCATATTGCAGCAGATGTGCATTGATCGCGCTGTCGCCCAGGTCATTGATCGCCACGACCTGCAGGTGCTGGCGATAGTCCTGGGTGTAGAGTGCACGGAGTACGTTGCGGCCGATGCGGCCGAAACCATTGATGGCGATACGTAATGTCATGGTGAGGTTCTCATCAATTTGTTGTTGTAATTACAAGATTATTCCCATTTGTGTAGAAATCAAGCCCGTTGAATGGCAGTATTTTGTTGTAAATACAAATAAGCGCTAGTTGCTAGCCTGGAGATTCCCCATGCACCCCCGCGTTGTCGAAGTTACCGAACGTCTTGTCGAACGCAGCCGCGCTACGCGTCAGCGCTACCTGGAGATGATCCGTGCCGCCGCCAGTGAGGGGCCGCAACGGGGCAAGCTGCAGTGCGCCAACTTCGCTCACGGCGTGGCCGGTTGCAGCGGTGATGACAAGCAGACCCTGCGTCTGATGGAGGCGGCCAACGTGGCCATCGTGTCTGCCTACAACGACATGTTGTCGGCCCATCAGCCTTACGAAACCTTTCCCGAGCAGATCAAGCAGGCGCTGCGTGAGCTGGGTTCGGTGGGCCAGTTCGCCGGTGGCGTACCGGCCATGTGCGATGGCGTCACGCAGGGCGAGCCGGGCATGGAGATTGGCATCGCCAGTCGCGAGGTGATCGCCATGTCCACCGCCGTGGCGCTGTCGCACAACATGTTCGACGCCGCGTTGTATCTGGGTGTGTGTGACAAGATCGTGCCGGGCCTGGTGATAGGGGCGCTGCGTTTCGGTCATCTGCCGTCGATATTCGTGCCGGCCGGGCCGATGACCTCGGGCCTGTCCAACAAGGAGAAGGCCGACGTGCGTCAGCGGTACGCCGAAGGCAAGGCGAGCCGCGACGAGCTGCTGGCAGCGGAAATGGCCGCTTATCACGGGCCGGGCACCTGTACCTTCTATGGCACCGCCAATACCAACCAGTTGCTGATGGAGGTGATGGGGCTGCACCTGCCGGGCGCCTCCTTCATCAATCCGGGCACGCCGCTGCGTGATGCGCTGACCCGTGAAGCTGCGCAGCAGGTCACGCGGCTGACCAGGCAGAGTGGCCAGTTCATGCCCATTGGCGAGATCGTCGACGAGCGCTGCCTGGTCAACTCCATCGTCGCCCTGCATGCCACCGGTGGCTCCACCAACCATACCCTGCACATGCCAGCCATCGCCCGCGCCGCCGGCATTCTGCTGACCTGGCAGGACATGGCCGATCTGTCCGAAGTGGTGCCGACCCTGGCGCACGTCTATCCCAATGGCAAGGCCGACATCAATCACTTCCAGGCTGCCGGTGGTATGGCTTTTCTGATCCGCGAGCTGCTCGAGGCCGGGTTGCTGCATGAAGAGGTCAATACCGTGGCCGGGCGCGGCCTGTCGCGCTACACCCGCGAGCCCTTCCTCGAGGACGGCAAGCTGGTCTGGCGCGAAGGGCCGACCGAGAGCCTGGAGGAGAGCGTGTTGCGTCCGGTGGCGCGCCCCTTCTCTGCAGAAGGCGGCTTGCGCCTGATGCAGGGCAACCTTGGCCGTGGGGTGATGAAGGTGTCCGCGGTGGCGCCTGAGCATCAGGTGGTCGAGGCGCCAGCGCTGGTATTCGAGGATCAGCTGGATCTGGTCGAAGCGTTCAAGGCCGGCAAGCTGGAGCGCGATTTCGTCGCTGTGGTGCGTTTTCAGGGGCCGCGCAGTAACGGTATGCCGGAGCTGCACAAGATGACGCCATACCTGGGCGTGCTGCAGGATCGCGGTTTCAAGGTGGCACTGGTCACTGACGGGCGCATGTCAGGGGCGTCAGGCAAGATCCCGGCGGCCATTCATGTCTGTCCGGAAGCCTTCGATGGCGGGCCGCTGGCGCGGGTGCGCGATGGCGACCTGATTCGCGTCGATGGTCTAAGTGGTGAGCTTCTGCTGCAGGTCGACGAGGCCGAATTTGCCTCGCGCCAGCCGGCGGCGCGACCGGCTCCGGCAATGGGCTGCGGGCGCGAGCTGTTCGCCTTCATGCGCCATAACTTCAGCACGGCGGAGCAGGGCGCCAGTGCCTTTACCGAGAGCCTCGAATCGCTGGTCTGAGGCAGGCGCCAGTAGCCCGGATGAAATCCGGGAATCGCTGGGGCCTGGGCCCCGGATTGCATCCGGGCTACTCGCTGGTATGAAGGGTAGGGTGGACAACGCGAAGCTTGTCCACCGTCGGGCTGAGCAGTGGATGAAAAAGTCGTCAGCTGCGCGCCCCGATCCACCCTGCGGATCATCAGATCCCCTGCGGAATCTCTTCGCCGCCCAGCGCGGTGAACAGCTCCGGCAGGAACTCCACCAGGGTCATCATCATCAGGATGAAGCTGGCATCCTGCTGAGCCAGGGCGTCGTCACCACCGTCCTGTTCGGCCTGCTCCTGCAGTACGTCTTCGAAGCGCAGGCGCTTGATGGTCAACTTGTCGTCGAGCACAAAGGACAGCTTGTCCTGCCAGGCCAGCGACAGTTGGGTGACCTGCTTGCCAGTGGACAGGTGCAGCTGGATTTCCTCACTGGTCAGATCCTGGCGCTTGCAGCGCACCACGCCGCCATCCTCGTGGGTGTCACGCAGCTCACACTCGTCGAGCACGAAGAAGCCTTCGGCAGCGCTCTGGTTCTTCAGCCAGTCGGTGAGGGTGGCGGTCGGCGCGATCTTCACCGACAACGGGCGCACCGGTAGCGAGCCGATGGCCTCACGCAAGGTGGACAGCAGGTCTTCAGCTTTCTTGGCGCTGGCGCTGTCGACCAGGATCAGGCCCTGTTTCGGCGCGATGGCGGCGAAGGTGCCGGATTTACGGATGAAGGCGCGCGGCAGGAAGGCCTGGACGATCTCGTCTTTGATCTGGTCGCGCTCTTTCTTGTACACCTTGCGCATCTGGGTGTTTTCGATCTCGTCGACCTTCTCCTTCAGCGCGTCGCGCACCACCGAACCCGGCAGGATACGCTCTTCCTTGCGTGCGCCGATCAGCAGGAAATCACCGCTGACATGCACCAGCGGCGCATCGGCACCTTTGCCGAAAGGGGCGGTGAAACCGTAGGTGGTCAGCTCCTGGCTGGCGCAGGGACGTGCCGGCTTGCTGGCCAGTGCGGTCTCCAGCGCTTCGGCGTCGAAAGGGATGTCCTGGGTAAGGCGGTAGACCAGCAGGTTACGAAACCACATGAGCGGGTGATTCTCCATTGATGATGAAGTCGCGGGATGGCGCCATCCTTGGACTCTCCCGTTGGGGAAAGTCGGCGCGCGGCGACGGATGAAGGTGGCGGGCCATCAACAGGATCATGATCGGCCCGCCGGTACAGAGCGCGCATTATTCTCCGCTGGACTGCTCAGGCCAACCCTGGCAACGAGCCACTGAGGAAATTCGCCGGTCGCAGCTAAGTTCTTGCTGCGGCGGTAAATTTTTTTGCGAAGAGGGCTTGCCAAGGTCGGGATCGCTCTCTAGAATGCGCCCCACTTCGAGAGTGAAGGGTGATTAGCTCAGCCGGGAGAGCATCTGCCTTACAAGCAGAGGGTCGGCGGTT
>CAZIZA010000322.1:0-4066 GCA_964543555.1 uncultured Pseudomonas sp. | reverse complement strand
ATGGAGTGCCGAACGTGAAACTGTTGACCGCCCTGCTGCTGAGCCTGTCGATCTGTCTGCCTGCCCTGGCGTCTTCGGAGAAGAAGGAGGAGGTTCCGACGACGCTCTACCACAACTTGTTCCCGGCGCTGATTGGCAATCTGGCGGATCAGGGCAATCGCCTGAAGTTCTTCAAGGCCGATGTGTCATTGCGGGTGACCGGCACCGAGGCCGAGGAGAAGCTCAAGCTGCATGAGCCGCTGATCCGTCATCAGTTGGTGATGCTGTTCTCGGCGCAGACCAGTGAGACCATCAATGCCCCCGATGGCCGCGAAAACCTCCGCCTGGAAGCGTTGAAAAAAGTGCAGGACGCGATCAACGGTGAAGAGGGCAAGCCCATCGTCGAAGACTTGCTGTTCAACAATCTGATTATTCAGTAACGCTTAATCCCGCTGGTGCCGCTTTGGCCGCGCCTGAAGCTTTCGCGGCTAAAGCCGCTCCTACCGTTCCCTTAGGGCCTCTACGCGAGGGCTTGGCTAAGCGCCTCGCGCCGCGATGAGGAATGGCGACGCGTGAGGTTGATCATTCCGTTTTCCCTGTAGAGCCCCATAGTTCGGGGATTTCATAACAAGTCGGCTATCTTCCAGATGTGCCTCAGGGGTCTTGCTGCAGGGCCAGCGCAGGGTGCTGCCACAGGCAGGTGCGGTTGCGTCCCTCATGCTTGGCGCGGTAAAGCGCCTGATCGCCTTGGGCCAGTAATTCACCGGGCTGTTCGCTGCTGACCGCGTCGACCACGGTGATGCCGATGCTCAGGGTCAGGCATCCGAATGGGCTGGCAGGATGCTTGATATCCAGGCTGGCGATGGCTGCATGGATGCGCGCAGCAACCTGCTCGGCGCCCTCCAGATTGGTATTGGCCAAGATGATGGCGAATTCCTCGCCGCCGTAGCGGCAGGCAGTGTCGCCTTCACGCTGCAGGCTCTCACGCAGGACGTTACTGACGCGGCGCAGCGCATCGTCGCCGGCCAGGTGGCCGAGGGCGTCGTTGTAGGCCTTGAAGTGGTCGATATCCAGCATCAGCAGCGCCAGGGGCGCATCGAGGCGGCGCAGGCGTCGCCATTCGGCCAGCAGTTGCTGATCGAAATAGCGACGGTTGTACAGCCCGGTCAGGCCGTCGAGCTGCGACAGGCGTTGCAACTGCGCTTCCAATTGCAGGCGCTCGCTGTTGTCGCGGGAGACGGCGATCAGGTATTCGCGATCATGCCGCTGCACCAACTGGGTGTTGATTTCGGCCGGCTGACGACTGCCATCGCGGCGGATCAGTTCACGCTGGAAGATCCGCGAGAGGTTGTCGTTTTGCGCCTGGCGCGCCTGTTCCAGCCAACGGTGAAAGCCTGGCATGAGCTTCTCCGGGTCGTTGCGCAGCAGCTCTGCGAATTGCTCGAGGCGATAGCCGAGCGTGGCGTAGGTGGTCTGATTTATATGCAGCAGCTCGCGGGTGCTGCTGTCGAAGATGAACAGTCCGTCATGGCTGGAGTCGGTGAGATCGAGCACCAGTTGCAGGCGCTGCTCGGTTGATTCTCGACATTCGGCTTCCTTGCGGAAGCGTCGATTGGCCCGTTGCAGTGCTTGGGCGCGGCGGCTGTTCTCCAGCGCCAGGGCCAGTGCTGCGACCAGCAGCAGGCTGATGGTCAGGCTGGCACCCAGTACGACGTCCGGCAGTGGCGAGTCCAGTTGCTTGAGCAATTCTTCAGTTGGGCTCAGGCGCAGGCTGAAGCCCTGGTTGTTGAGCAGGCTCAGTTGCAGTTGCAGGCTGTGCTGCGACTCGGCATCCGCTGCTCCATGGTGGAATAGGCTGTGGCCGTTCTCCAGTAATTCGAGGTTGAAGGCTTCGCGGTCGATCTGCGTGAGTAGCTGCAGCATCAGAGGCTCGACGCGAAATACGCCCTGCAGGAAGCCATCGAACACCTTGCCGCCATCTTCTTCACGGTACAGCGGTGTATAGAGGACGAAGCCACGCCCACCCTGAACCAGGTCGAAGCTGCTGGAAAAGCGCTGTACACCGCTTGTGCGGGCTTCCATGGCCAGTGGGTAATTCGGATGTTCGGGGGTCAGCGTGAAATTCAGCGCCGCCTCGTTACCGGCGGCCGGCAACAACCAGCGCATATGCAGGTCTGCTCCGACCCACTGGATCGATTGGTAGGCAGGAAAGCCGCGCAGAGTCAGTCCGACCTCCTCATCCCAAATGGCGCGTGACAAGCGGCCCAGGCTATTCCATAGGCGGGCGATGTGTTCCAGGCTGGAGATTTCATGGTGCAGTGTGGTTTCCAGCTGCCGAGCCAGGCTGCGCGCCTGATAACCGATACGCTCGTCGATACGCAGCTGTTGTGCGGCTTCGATCTGGCGCCACAGCAATACGCTGGCGCTACTCAGCACCACTAACAGGAACACCAGCGCAAGACGCGCCTTCCAGACGGAGGATACCGGCATGGATAACTCCCGAAGCCCTGTTAGGTGATAGCACAGTGCAGTGGGCGACTCAACGCATGGCGAGAATAGCCGTCCATTGTGCATCGCTGACCGGCATCACGGACAGGCGGCTGCCGCGTTGCACCAGCGCCAGTTCGGCCAGCCGTGGGTTGTTCTTCAACTGCTGCAGTGTCAGCACCTCATCGAAGGCTTCGACGCATTCGACATCCAGCGCGCTCCAGGGATTCTTCTCGGCGCTGGCCTTGGGGTCGTGATAGTGGCTGTGTGGGTCGAGTGCGCTCGGATCCGGGTAGATCTCGCTTACAATGCGCGCGATCCCGGCAATGCCGGGTTGCGGGCAACTGGAGTGATAGAAGAAGAATAGATCATCCACTTTCATGGCGCGCATGAAGTTGCGTGCCTGGTAGTTGCGCACACCATCCCAACGCGTTTTACCCAGGCGTTGCAGGTCGTGAATCGAGAGTTCATCGGGTTCCGATTTCATCAGCCAATGAGGCATGAACTTTGCTCCTGCAGATATGTCCGTAGCGAACGCAGGTTTGAGTGATGCATTCCGACGGTCGGTTGGCGTCGGAAATTGCACGGTGTTTGAGGCTGGCGGAAAATAGCCGGCTAAACGCTTGGCGATGCCTTATTACACAGAAGAATAACGCGCGACCAACGCGCGCATTGCCTTGAAGGGGGAGGCAATCGATGAAACGCAAGCCAGATCTTTTGTGGGTTCTCGTCGTACTGTTCAGTCTGGGTGTAGTTACCACGGGTTACACCCAGAGCTTCTGGGAGCGCCAAAGCGACGTTCCCGTCAATATCACACAGCAGCCTTGATGACCGGGTTGCCTGCTTGAGTACCGCAGGGAGCGCGGTGCTGCAGTGCTCACCTCAATACCACGCCTTGTCCGTTACCGTAGCCTGCAGGGGTACGTCCCAGTTGGCCATCTTCAGCTCGTCCACGCGCTGACACTCATGCGCCAGGCCCAGTAGCGTCGGCATGTGCCAATTTTTGCGCATGCGCAGATAGGCCAGGCTGCGGTCGTAGAAGCCGCCCCCCATGCCCAGGCGCCCGCCGCGATCATCGAATCCCACCAGTGGTAGCAGCACCAGGTTCAGTGCCCAGACCTTACGTTGGCGCTTGGGCTGCGGGCGTGGCTCGAGGATGCGAAAGCGATTGCCCGCCAGTTTCTCGTGCAGGCTGACGCGCTGGAATACCATCCTGGTGCGCGGCCAGGCGCTGAGCACCGGCAGGTAGGTGTGTTTACCACGCTTCTGTGCAGCGGCGAGCAGCGGGCGAGGGTCGATCTCGCCATCGTTGGGTAAATACAGGGCGATGTGGTGGGCGCGACGAAATACAGGGCTGTGTGCCAGTTGCCGATACAGGTTGCGTGCGGCAATGCGTTGCTGGCTGCGGCTGAGTGCGCGGCGGCGCTGGCGCAGTACGCGGCGCAGTTGCGGGCGACTGGGAGTGCTGGGCGTGATCATGGTGTGAGGCTTGGCGGAGGCAGGTCACGGTGCTGAAGACCGCTGCTGGAGATGATGACTTCCCGGCGTGCCGCTGTCGGTTTAGCCCTTGAACCCGAAAGTTCAAGGTGGAGGTTGCAGG
>CAZIZA010000321.1:0-4106 GCA_964543555.1 uncultured Pseudomonas sp. | reverse complement strand
CAGGATACGCCACTCCCTCTACCCCTCCGTACACCAGAAATGACCATAACTCGGGTCATTGTGCTTATTGGGCATGGCTTCCAGCGAGTTTTATGACGCGTCAGTCATGGTGCACGACCTAAGCTGAGTCTCCAAACAGACCAGCCAGCTGACTAAATAGTGAGCACCCCAACAAAACCCGGATAATGTGTTTGAAAAAACGAAACAAACCGTTCATTTTTTTTGCATATCAAATGATGTGCGACATGGCTAATATTGGAACCCAATTGAAACCGTAAATAGAGTGCTCAGGTGAACCCTCCCTTTGCAATAAAACTGAAAATGTTAGCCCCTTCAGCTTGCAGGTTTATGATATGGATATGAACAATTTCACAAACGCGTTTTGGCAGTAATGGCTCCCGCCTTGTAATTTCCTTTGGGCTGGCATCTCAGGCCGCGCAGACATACATAAACATAACGCTATAAATTCAATATTGTGATCTTATGACAAGTGGCACAGATAAAAATAATCTCACTTGTGCAAAAAAAAGAATGTCTTACACATTGGTTTTTTTGCACGTGTTTCAGATAGTATTGCCGTCTGCCATTGGCGTGACCAGCTTAAGTGCGGCCGAGTTACCTGATTTGGGCTCTAGCAAACAAATCGCTCAGGAGCCTGCCGGCAAGGGCAAGCAAACCGAGGATTTCATTGCAAACGAGGTAATTAGGCTCGCCCCCCCCCCTTTTGCTTCTGACGCAAGTGAACTGACAACGTCAGACAAAATTAACAACTCGATTTATAAAAACAATAAAGCAGCCGAAGAGCGCACCAAATTCTCTTCAGACGCAGAAAAAGAGCATTGGATTAACACCGCGAAAAACCAGGTGGAATCTTATGCCAATGAATATGTGGAGTCTGCTTTGTCGGGTGAGGGGGGCATTGTCAAAAGTGAGTTAAAATTTGATGGCCACATGCAACTCTCCGGTTATGCTCTGGATGGGCTATACCCATTGCATGAAGACGAACGCAATACCTGGTTTGTTCAGTCTGGGGTGAGAAATAATAGCGAAAGTGACCGCAGCTTTTTTAATTTTGGCCTTGGTCATCGTTATGTTAATGGCGACTGGATGCTGGGTTACAACACTTTTTTTGATTATGAATTTAAGCGTGAGCACAAACGCATTGGGGTCGGGGTGGAAGGCGCCATTGATTATTTCAAGGCGGCGGTAAATTACTACCATCCGTTATCTGCGTGGAAAGATTCTATTGATATTGCAGAGTACGAGGAAATGCCTGCGCAAGGCGTTGATGCCAGATTCAAGGCTTACCTTCCCTCGCACCCTCACATTGCCGCCACTGCTGCTTATGAGCAGTATTTCGGTGATGATGTCGCAATGGGGTCAGCTGACAAGTTAGAGAAAAACCCTTACTCATCCTCACTTGGGGTTGAGTGGACCCCTTTTCCATTTATGACTGCGGGTGTTGCGAATAAGTGGACCAAGGGTGTTGGTTCTGAGCTCGGTGTTGACTTGAATTTCAATGTTAAGTTCGGCCCATCCCTTTCTCAGATGTTTAGTGCTGAGCAGGTAGCTAAAGACCGACTTGTCACCGGTATGCGCCATGATTTGGTCGAAAGGAATAATGAGATTGTCCTTAAGTATCGAAAGAAGGCGCCTGATATCTCCGTCTCTCACGAGCCTGTCTCTGGTCTGTCCGGGCAAGTTGTTCAGTTATCGCCAGTCGTTACGGGAGGCGCTGACATTACCTCTTGGCGTTGGCGGGCTAGCTCACCAACTGGCATGCCTGACATCTTGCAGGGGTTCAGTGATACCTCTGTGTCTGCACCACAGGTGACGCTACCATTACTTCCGCTTGATACGCTGATAACCGATTACAGCCTTTATCTTGATGTCACCCTCAATAATGGACAGCGCATCAGCTCGGATGCCATCCCTGTTGTTGTGCGAGCCGACGTGGACGCGTTTGAAAGACAAGTCAAGATAATCAGTCATCCCGATGGCGTGGTTGAGCTCTCATCAGACCCGGTCACGGTTGAGTGGGTGCTTGAGCGCAGGATTGGGGATGCGGCCCTTTCTGTTGCCCCTGTGGAAAGCCATGTGTTGCCGACCCGTCCTGACTTGACTGTTGAGGTGCAAGCAGGCAGACCAACCGATGACGGTGGTTGGGTTAACTCGTTTACGCTGTCTCAAAATGGGGTGAAACAAACGAGAGAGTTGTTGCTTGGTCAGGTGAATGTTCAAGCAAGAGCCATCGCATCTTTGCCACTGGTAGAAACCAGCGCAGACATTGTTGCAAGCAGTGACCCTGTGCATTTCCAGAATGCACGCCTTGAGGTGACAAGCAACAACGCTGCTGCTAACGGCATTGCGACCAATGAGGTGAGTGCTGTCGTGGTCGATGCTGAGGGGGTTCCGCTAGCGGACCTGCAGGTGTCCTTCAGTGCTGATAATGACGCTATTGTGACAAGTCCAACTGTCATGACCGATGCGCAAGGTGTGGCCAGGACAACCCTGACCAGTATGGTGGTGGGTCAAAGCGCAGTGACTGCGCGATTGAATAATGGCAAGAGTGTGTTTACCAACGTGGCATTTGAGGTGGACAGCACCCCCGACACCACAAAATCCAGTTTGCAAACCTCACGCGATAGCATTCTGGCAAACGGTACCGACATGGCCGCAATCACGCTGACGCTGAAAGACGTGAATGACCATCCATTGAGCGGAAAGAGCGTCTCGTTTGCAAGCAGTCTCGCCGGTAGCGTCATCGGTAACGTAACCGATAATAATGATGGTACCTACACGGCTAACTTGTCAGGAACGCAAGGTGGGCTGGCAAATGTCACCGCTATTGTGGACGGGGACCGCTTTGATGTGTCGCCAGTGGCGGTATCCTTGATGTCGAAAGTGGTTATTGCTGGTGATGCCAAGGTGGGTCAACAGTTGATAGCACAATGCAACAGTGGCTCCTGTAGCAGCTCTGCCACCTACCAGTGGCAGATAGAAAGCGCGCCTGGAGAGGGGTTCATCAATATTCCCGGGGCGAACGGAGCAACTTATTCGGTTGCAAGAGTGGACCAGAAAAAGCGTATTCAGGTTATTGTAAATGAGTACCCCATATCGGCATCAAACACCTCCGCCCTGTGATTTTTGGGGTGTGGTGTGGTGTTTTTAGTTGATAGAAAAATAAGGTGACAAATTTAAAATGAAAAAACCAAATCGTAATTTTAAAAAACGAGTGCTTGTGGCGCTTATTGCTACCACTTCCCTGGCTGCAGCCGAAAATGCGCTGTCGTCACCGGTAACCTCTGCTGCAACTAATCCTGTGACAGGCCATGAACCGACATTGAGTAAGGGTGAGATAAACTACGACGATAACAATGGCAATGGCAAACTGGACGTCGGGGATACAGTTAAGATTAAAACTGCGGGTCTGTTTAGTGACCCTGATGGTGATGACGCAATTGACCCCACCTATGAATGGTTGGCTGACGGCGATGTTATTGGGGGGGAAGATAAATACGTTATTACATCTGCTGAGTTAGGCAAGGTGATAACTCTTCGTGTGAGACCACACACCGACCCCAGTGTGACTGAGCCTGCTGATGGTGTTGCCACTTTGTACGATGGTGAGCTCTCGGTTGTGGGTGAGGGTGAATTGATGGCTGTTACCATCAGTGGCTCACCGATAGTAAGCGGCACACTGACAGCTGCTGCAACCTGTATAGACTCTTCTGGCGGTGAGGCTGCTTGTGAAGACGGCGCCGTCTCATATCAATGGCAGCTTGAAAATGGTGTTGGTTCCGGTTCATTTTTCGATATCGCGGGAGCAACAGACAAGACTTATCAGCCAACTAAAACTGACCAGAAGAAGAAAATTCAAGTGGTGGTCACCGAGCAATAATCTGGCTCAGATATCAACTTACCCAGTGGTGCATGCTCTGCACCACTGGGTGTTTAGGGGCGGTACGAATAAGTTATCAAGCACGCAAGTAACGATGCTTATTCACAGCGCCTCTTGGCATTAGAGAGATTGGCATTGGCTTGGAAAGTCTGAGTTATGGTCATTTCTGGTGTACGGAGGGGTAGAGGGAGTGGCGTATCCTGCT
>CAZIZA010000320.1:0-4120 GCA_964543555.1 uncultured Pseudomonas sp. | reverse complement strand
CCGACCTCGCAGTCTTGAAGATCGACCTGCCCAATCTCCCGGCGATCACCCTCGGTCGCTCTGACCGCATTCGCATTGGCGACGTCAGCCTGGCCATCGGCAATCCTTTCGGCGTCGGCCAGACCGTGACCATGGGCATCATCAGCGCCACCGGGCGCAACCAGCTGGGTCTCAATACCTATGAAGACTTCATCCAGACCGATGCAGCGATCAATCCGGGCAACTCTGGCGGCGCGCTGGTCGATGCGCATGGCAATCTGATTGGCATCAATACCGCTATCTTCTCCAAATCCGGCGGCTCGCAGGGTATTGGCTTCGCCATACCGGTGAAACTGGCGCTGGAGGTGATGCAGGCGATCATCGAGCATGGCCAGGTGATTCGCGGCTATCTCGGTGTCGAGGTGCAACCGCTGACACCGGAACTGGCCGAGTCCTTCGGGCTCGATGGCCGCCCTGGCATCGTCGTCGCTGGCGTTTATCGCGACGGCCCGGCGCAGAAAGCAGGCCTGCAACCTGGCGACCTGATCCTCAGTATCGATGGCGAACCTGCCAGCGATGGACGCCGTTCGATGAACCAGGTTGCCCGTACCAGACCAGGCGACAAGATCAGCATCGAAGTGCTGCGTAACGGCAAAACGTTGCAATTGAACGCTGAAATCGGCATCCGCCCACCTGCCAGCACCAACTGATATACACAACCTTGCGTGAGCAAGGTTGCTTGCCCCTGAAACGATACGTTATTACATTTAAATGCTCGCGCTATGGATGTAGCGCCCACCCCTGCTCCCGCCTGGAGATTTTCGATGCGTCTGAGCACCTGCTTGCTACTCACCGGCCTGTTCGCCTATGGCAATGTCTTCGCCCACGGTCTGTGGACGGAGGAGCGACGCGGCAATATCGAAGTCATCTACGGCCATGGCGAAGAAGATAACGCCTTCGACGCCCAAAAAATCAGCGGCGCCTGGGCCTATGACGCGGCCGGCAAGATGATTCCAGTGAGCGTCGAGCGCCTGGCTGACCACGCACGCCTGCAACCACTCAAGCCGCCGGCAGCGCTGGCCGTGGTACTGGATAATGGCGCCTGGTCGAAGACGCCGGATGGCCAGTGGATCAATCAGGGCCGTAGCCAGGTGCCGAACGCCACGCTGTCACTGCATACCTACAAGTACAGCCTGGCGATCTACAGCGAAGGCGCCAAGCTACCGGAGCTCAGACGACTGAAAATGGTGATCGTGCCGCAGGTCGATCCCCTGCAGGTTGGCCCGGGCAAACCGCTGCCGGTGCGTGTGCTGGTGGACGGTAAGCCCATGGCTGGCGTCAGGCTGGTGGGCGATTACCGGGGAGCACCGGACGAGGTCAGCGCTACCACCGATAGCGAAGGCCGCGCCGAAGTGCTGGTACGCAATCAGGGGCTCAATGTCATTGCCGCCGAGGTCGAGCTGCCGGTCAAGGGCGATGCCGATATCGAAACCCGCGGCCTGTTCGCCTCCCTAACCTTCGTCGGCCTGGGTCATCAGCACTGATGAAACCTTGCAGGAGCGGGCTCATTGACGAAATGAGTCCGCTCCTGCAGGCAGTGCCTACAAGCTTTGCAAGGCGTCGAGCAGCGCCTGATTCTGTGCCGGCGTACCGATGGTGATGCGCAGGAACTGAGCGATACGCGCCTGCTTGAAGTGACGCACGATCACGCCCTGCTCACGCAGGCCGGCAGCCAAGGTGGCCGCATCCTTGCCGGGGTGGCGGGCGAAAACGAAGTTGGCCGCCGACGGCAGCACCTCGAAGCCCAACCCCTGCAGGCCAGCCACCACCGCCTCGCGGCTGTCGATCACCTGCTGGCAGGTCTGCTCGAAGTAGGCACGATCCTCGAACGCCGCTGCGGCACCGGCAATGGCCATGCGATCGAGCGGATAGGAGTTGAAGCTGTTCTTGATCCGCTCCAGCGCCTCGATCAGGTCCGGATGACCGACCGCGAGGCCCACGCGCAAGCCCGCCAGAGAGCGCGACTTGGACAGGGTCTGGGTGACCAGCAGGTTCGGGTACTTGTCGACCAGTGCGATGGCCGTCTGGCCACCGAAGTCGACATAGGCCTCGTCCACCAGCACCACGCTGTCCGGGCTGTTCTGTAACAGGCGCTCGATGGCCTCGAGCGGCAGCAGGCAACCCGTCGGCGCATTGGGATTGGGGAAGATGATGCCGCCGTTGGGCCGGGCATAGTCCTCGACGCGGATCTGGAACTCATCATCCAGCGCGATCTGCGCGAAGTCGATGCCGTACAGACCGCAGTACACCGGATAGAAGCTGTAGCTGATATCCGGGAACAGCAGCGGCGCGTCATGCTGGAACAGACCGTAAAAGGCGTGCGCCAGCACCTCGTCGGAGCCGTTGCCGACGAACACCTGAGTCGGCTGAACGCCGTAATACTCGGCCACCGCCTGCTTCAGACGGTCGCTGTTGGGATCGGGGTACAGACGCAGGTCGTCGTTGACCTCGGCCTGCATCGCCGCGATAGCCTTGGGCGACGGGCCGTAGGGGTTCTCGTTGGTGTTGAGCTTGACCAGCTTGCTCAGCCTGGGTTGCTCACCCGGCACGTAGGGCACCAGGTCCTTGACGAAGGGGCTCCAGAATTTGCTCATCTGCCCTTCTCTCCTCGAATGCTTGAGTTGTCTTATGCATAGCGGTGGACAAGCGAAGCGTTGTCCACCCTACACGGCTCTTAAGACTTGATACGGTACTCGGCGCTGCGTGCGTGTGCGGTCAGCGACTCGCCACGGGCCAGCACCGAAGCGCTCTTGCCCAACTCCGACGCGCCATCCGGCGAACAGAAGATGATCGACGAGCGCTTCTGGAAGTCGTACACACCCAGCGGCGAGGAAAAACGCGCGGTGCCTGATGTTGGCAGCACGTGATTCGGGCCGGCCACGTAGTCGCCCAAGGCTTCTGCTGTGTAGCGACCCATGAAGATCGCACCGGCGTGGCGAATTTCGAGCAGCCAGGCTTCCGGGTCGGCGACCGACAGCTCCAGGTGCTCGGGCGCGATGCGGTTGGCCACCTCGATGGCCTGCGCCATGTCCGCCACCTGGATCAGCGCGCCACGGCCTTCCAGCGAGGTGCGGATGAGCTCGGCCCGCTCCATGGTCGGCAGCAGTTTGGCGATGCTTTCCGCCACGCGATCGAGGAAGGCAGCGTCCGGGCTGACCAGGATCGACTGGGCGTCCTCATCGTGCTCGGCCTGGGAGAACAGGTCCATGGCGATCCAGTCAGGATCGGTCTGGCCGTCGCAGACCACGAGAATTTCCGAAGGACCGGCGATCATGTCGATGCCGACCTTGCCGAACACGTGACGCTTGGCGGTGGCCACGTAGATGTTGCCGGGGCCGACGATCTTATCCACCGGCGGCACGCTCTCGGTGCCATAGGCCAGCGCGGCAACCGCTTGGGCGCCACCAATGGTGAACACACGGTCGACGCCGGCGATGGCGGCAGCAGCGAGAACGATCTCGTTGATCTCACCGCGCGGAGTCGGCACCACCATCACCACTTCAGGCACGCCGGCGACCTTGGCCGGAATGGCGTTCATCAGCACCGAAGAGGGGTAGGACGCCTTGCCACCCGGCACGTAGAGGCCGGCGCGATCCAGCGGGGTGACCTTCTGCCCCAGCACCGTGCCGTCGGCTTCGGTGTAGCGCCAGGAGTCCTGCTTCTGCTTCTCGTGGTAGCTGCGCACGCGCTCGGCGGCCACTTCCAGCGCCTGGCGCTGAGCTGGGCTGATACGGGTCAGGGCCAGCTCCAGGCGCTCGCGCGGCAGGATCAGGTCGGCCATGCTGGCGACCTGCAGGCCATCGAAACGCTGGGTGTATTCGACCAGAGCGGCATCGCCGCGCTGGCGCACGGCCTGGATGATTTCCAGCACACGCTGGTTGACGCCATCGTCAGACACACTCTCCCAGCTCAGCAGATGATCCAGGTGTCGGTCGAAGTCCTGGTCAGCGGCGTTGAGTCGGCGAACAGCAATGGGAGCGGTCATGGCAAAGCCTCGTGTAATAGCTAATCTCAGGCGCCGCTAGAGTAGCAAGCCCACCGTGCGGGCACCCAAGAAAAATGGCTATGACACGGATAGGCT
>CAZIZA010000319.1:0-4132 GCA_964543555.1 uncultured Pseudomonas sp. | reverse complement strand
AACGCCAGGTGGTGCGTCCGCTGGTGGAGCTGTTCTCGCCGCTGACGCCAAGCCCTTTCGCCAGTCGCACACCGGTGACCCTGGACCAGCAGATCGTGCCGCAGATCGACCGCCGCCAGGCCATCGCCATTGCCGACGCAGAAGCGCGGCGGCTGGGGTGGGAGGCGCCTGCCGCCGGGCTGTTCCACTCGGCGGAGTTCGGTGTCTACGGCGTCGGCTTCTACGAGTTGGGCGAGGATCATGGCGATGCCGGGTTGGGCAATCCCTGGATCTACGTCGACAGCCGCAGTGGCGAACTGGCCGGTGCGCATGTGCCGGGCACCGGCAGTGCCGGGGATATCTTCCTGCAGGCGCAATTTCCGCTGCACTCCGGGCGCATCATCGGTTTGCCGGGGCGGATTCTGGTGTCGTTGCTGGGCCTGGCTGTTGCGGCCTTGTCCGTGACTGGTGTGGTGATCTGGGCCAGGAAACGTCGTTCGCGCGTGCTCGCCGAGCAGCGCCTGCGCGGCGGCTCACAGGCCGTGGCGTAAACGCAGCGCTGCGACCTGATCGGCTCGCTCCGTGAGGAAGCGATTGAACGCCTCGATCAGCTCGGGATGGTTGATGCTGGACAGGTAGTAGTGATCCTCCACATGCGGCAGCTCCGGGTCGAACACCAGGCTGTCGGGCGCCATGCGCATCTGCCGGAGTTGGTGAGCCACTACCTTGGGGTTGAGGTAGACCGCGTCAACGCGGTCACTGGCGGCCATGCGCAGCAACGAGTCGATCTGGTTGGCCTGGATCAGGCGGATTTTTCCGGCGCGAATGTCCGGCAGGTAGGGCCAGGGCGTAAAACCGTTCTGTGTGCCGAGCAGTTCGATGCGTTGCTGGCCCTGACCGAGGTAACGCGGCTTGACCAGCATGCCGTCGACATAAGGTGCTGCCGGGTGGCTGTAGTGGATGTCGTGGCCGGCTTTCTGGTCGGCATTCCATTGCGGGTGATCGGGGAACTTGAGGTCGACCCGGCCGGACAGGAAATCGCCGAGCAGCCGTCTGACCGGCAGCGGCGTGTAGACGAAGCGATAGCCATACTCGGCGGCGAAGGCGTCCAGCAGGTCGCGGGCGTAGCCGCTGTACTCACCATTCTCCACGTCGGAATACGGTTGATAGGGCTGAATTTCGACGCCGACGCGAATATCCTCCTGCGCGGCGACGGGCAGGGCGAGCAGACAGAGCAGCAGGGCAAAGCACTTGGTCATGGCAGGCAGGGTCTCGCTGACAGCTAACAGCGGCTGGCACCCTAACCATAGCTGTGCCTCAGAGAATCGGCGAGATCAACCTTGCTACGCGCATGCCCAGTTGTTGCAGGCGGTGCAGGTTGCGCCGGTCGGCGTTGACCAGCTCGCGCGAGCGGCTGAAGTCGTCTTCCAGCATGGCGGCGACCTGAGCATTGAAACCGTCGTCGAAGGTCAGCAGGCTGACCTCGAAATTCAGGCGGAAGGAGCGGTTATCCAGGTTGGCGCTGCCCAGCATGCTGACATCGTGATCGATCAGCAAAGCCTTCTGGTGCAGGAAGCCCGGCTGGTAGCGAAAGATACGCACGCCGGCGCGCAAGGCTTCGAAGGCATACAGGCTGGAGGCGGCGTAGACGATGCGATGGTCCGGGCGTGCCGGCAGCAGCAGGCGCACGTCGACGCCGCGCATCACTGCCAGGCGCAGTGCGGCGAACAGCGCTTCGTCGGGCACGAAGTAGGGGCTGCTCAGCCAGATCCGCTCGCGCGCCGCATGAATCGCCTCGACGAACAGCAGCGAGCAGGTCTCCTGCGGGTCGGCCGGGCCGCTGGCGACCACATGGCAGAGCTGGCCGGGTTCGTCCTGCTTGCTCGGCATCAGCAGCGGTGGCAAGCGTTTGCAGGCCCAGTACCAGTCTTCGGCGAAAGCTTCCTGCAGGCTGGCCACCACCGGTCCGCGCACCTCGACATGGGTGTCGCGCCAGGGCGCCAGCGGCGGCTTCTGGCCGAGGTATTCGATGCCGACGTTGAGCCCGCCGAGAAAGCCGATCTCACCGTCGACCACGACGATCTTGCGGTGGTTGCGGAAATTCAGCTGGAAACGGTTGAACAAGCCGGCGCGGGTGGGGAAGGCATGCACCTGTACGCCGCCCCGGCGCAGGCAGTCGATGAAGGCGGCCGACAGCGCATGACTGCCGACGCCGTCGTACAGCACATGCACCTGCACGCCTGCAGCGGCGCGCTCCAGCAGCACGTCGCGCAGGCGCCGGCCAAGGCTGTCGTCACGGATGATGAAGAACTGCAACAGGATCACCTGCTGGGCGCTGGCCAAGGCTGCGAAGATTGCCGCAAAGGTGGCTTCGCCATCGATCAGCAGTTCGACGCGGTTGCCGGTCAGGCCTGGCAGGGGAGACAGACGCGGCAGCGCGCGCAGGCGCTCGTAGGCCGGCGACAGGTGCGCGGCCTTGGCTTCTTCGACCCAGGGGCGCCAGTCCTGCGCAGCCATGGCGTGGTGCATTTGTTTGTCAGCCTGGCGCCGCGCCTTGACGTAGGCATCGAAGCGGCTGCGGCCAAAAATCAGGTATGGCAGCAGCGTCAGATAGGGCATGAAGAACAGCGACAGCCCCCAGGCCAGCGCGCCCTGGGCGGTCCGCACGGTCAGTACGGCATGGATGGCCGCCAGCACGCCCAGGGCGTGGATGGCGGCGATCAGGTAGGCGAACAGATGGGGAATGCCGAAATCCACGGGCATGCAGGCTCTTCCTTTGCACAGGTGGTGTGCTAGTGACTACGGCGGCTGCAGGGCGTTCTGCAGTACATCCTGCCAGGGTGTTTCGCGTTGTGGCAGTGACAGGCAAATCGCCATGTGTCAGGGAATTATTCAGCCGCTTCATGTGTCTGTGATTTTGGGTGAGAGAATTTCATGTGCTACCCTTGTCGATTCGACCCGTTCGTCGGTCGTTTTCAATTGGAGGAGGGCATTCGTCCTGTTCACGTTTGGCTTAGCGAGCCCACAACATTTCTAAGGAGTACGCCACGTATGGGAAACGTCCCTTCACATGACACGACCCCGTCATCCGCAGCACACACCCATGACGGCATCCCGGCGCCGACCGGCGAAGCCAATCTGATCGACACCGATTACGTCATCGGTCAGGACAACATCAAAGGCCAGTTCGTCTTTTCTCTCGACATTCATGGCAAGGTCTTCACCATCTCCGCGCTGGTCGCGGTGATTTTCGTGATTCTCGCGCTGGCCCTGCAGAACCAGGTCGAGCCGCTGTTCAGTGGCCTGCGCGACTGGCTCACCCACCATATGGCCTGGTTCTTCATCGGCGCGGCCAACGTCTTCGTTCTGCTCTGCCTTGCGCTGATTGTCTCGCCGCTCGGCCGGGTGCGCCTCGGCGGTAAGGACGCCACCCCCGACTACACCTACATGGGTTGGTTCTCCATGCTGTTCGCAGCGGGTATGGGTATCGGCCTGATGTTCTACGGCGTGTCCGAGCCCATGTCGCACTACAGCGCGGCGATGGGTGGTATCACCGTCGGTGAGGATGGCGTGCGTACCGACTGGGCACCGCTTGGCGGCGCTGCCGGCAACGCCGAGGAAGCCGTGCGTCTGGGCATGGCTGCGACCATCTTCCACTGGGGCCTGCACCCCTGGGCGATCTACGCCATCGTCGCGTTGGCCCTGGCGCTGTTCTCGTTCAACAAGGGCCTGCCGCTGTCGATCCGTTCGATCTTCTACCCCGTTCTCGGTGAGCGCGTCTGGGGCTGGCCGGGGCATATCGTCGACATCCTCGCGGTGTTCGCCACCCTGTTCGGCCTGGTCACCTCGCTGGGCCTGGGCGCGGAGCAGGCGGCTGCGGGTGTGGAGTACCTGTTCGGTATCCCGGCGACGGACACCACCAAGGTGCTGCTGATCATCGCTATCACCCTGATCGCCCTGGCTTCGGTGGTCGCCGGTCTCGACAAGGGCGTCAAGCGCCTGTCGGAAATCAATATGGGCCTGGCCATGGCCCTGTTGTTGTTCATCATCATCGCCGGGCCGACCCTGGTGATCTTCACCGACTTCTTCAAGAACCTCGGCGCTTACCTGCAGTACCTGCCGGCGCTGTCCAATCCGGTCGGCCGTGAAGATG